>NZ_JBVHFU010000016.1:0-72752 GCF_055562175.1 Streptomyces sp. NPDC020958
ACCTGCGCTACGCGATGTACGACAAGTACTTCAAGAAGATCGGCAACTGCGTGGGCCCGTCCACCTGCGCGGCCGGCACCGGCAAGGACGCCTCGGACTACCTGCTCTCCTGGTACTACGCGTGGGGCGGCTCGACCGACACGAACGGCGGCTGGGCCTGGCGCATCGGGTCGAGCCATGTGCACGGGGGTTACCAGAACCCGCTGGCCGCGTACGCGCTGAGCTCGTACGCCGACCTGAAGCCCAAGTCGGCGACGGGCGCGACGGACTGGGGCACCTCACTGACCCGGCAGCTGGAGTTCTACCGCTGGCTGCAGTCGTCCGAAGGCGCCATCGCCGGCGGTGCGACCAACAGCTGGCAGGGGCGGTACGCGAGTCCGCCGGCGGGTACGTCGACCTTCTACGGCATGTACTACGACTGGGAGCCGGTGTACCACGACCCGCCGTCCAACCAGTGGTTCGGCTTCCAGGCCTGGTCGATGGAGCGGGTCGCCGAGTACTACCAGCAGACCGGCAACGCGCAGGCCAAGGCGATCCTCGACAAGTGGGTGGCGTGGGCGCTGTCCAAGACCACGATCAACCCCGACGGGACCTATCTCATCCCGTCGACGCTCCAGTGGTCGGGGCAGCCGGACACCTGGAACGCGTCGAGTCCCGGTTCCAACAGCGGGCTTCACGTCACGGTGGCCGACTACACGAACGACGTGGGCGTGGCGGCCGCGTACGCCAAGACGTTGACGTACTACGCCGCCAAGTCCGGTGACGCGACGGCGAAGTCGACGGCGAAGGCGCTGCTCGACGGCATGTGGAACAACTACCAGGACAGCCTGGGGATCGCGGTGCCGGAGACGCGGGCCGACTACAACCGGTTCGGGGACGCCGTGTACGTCCCGAGCGGGTGGAGCGGGAAGATGCCGAACGGGGACGCGATCAACTCGTCCTCGACGTTCGCCTCGCTGCGGTCCTTCTACAAGAACGACCCCGCGTGGTCGAAGATCCAGGCGTACCTGGCGGGCGGCGCCGCGCCGGTGTTCACCTACCACCGGTTCTGGGCCCAGGCGGACATCGCCCTCGCCATGGGGTCGTACGCCGAGCTGCTGGAGTAGTCCGGCCGATACAGCCCGCGCCCCTGACGGGGCGCTCCAGTGGGCGGCCCCTGCCTGCACCAGGGGCCGCCCTTCCCTCTCCGGAGAGGACTTCTCCCGTGCGAAGAACCCGCATCCTCACCGCCGTGCTCGCCCTGGCCGCCGGCTTGCTCGTCGGTGTCCCGCCCGCGGTCGCCGCGGACGGCGGCGCACCGGACACGCTCGCCGCCGACACGTACACCTGGCACAACGCCCGGATCGACGGCGGTGGTTTCGTCCCCGGGATCGTGTTCAACCGTACCGAGAAGAACCTCGCCTACGCGCGTACCGACATCGGCGGTGCCTACCGCTGGTCCGAGTCGACCAGGAGCTGGACGCCGCTGCTGGACTCGGTCGGCTGGGACGAGTGGGGGCACACCGGTGTGGTCAGCCTGGCCTCCGACTCCGTCGATCCGGACAAGGTGTACGCGGCCGTCGGGACGTACACCAACAGCTGGGACCCGACGAACGGCGCCGTGCTGCGCTCCTCCGACCGGGGTGCCCGCTGGCAGAAGGCCGACCTGCCGTTCAAGCTGGGCGGGAACATGCCCGGGCGGGGCATGGGCGAGCGGCTGGCGATCGACCCGAACAAGGACAGCGTGCTGTACCTGGGCGCGCCCAGCGGCAAGGGGCTGTGGCGGTCGACGGACTCCGGGGTCAGCTGGTCGCAGGTGACCGGCTTCCCGAACGTCGGCGACTACCAGCAGGACCCGAGCGACACGACCGGGTACGCCAGCGACAACCAGGGCATCGTCTGGGTCACCTTCGACGAGTCCACGGGCACCTCCGGCAGCGCCACGAAGACCATCTACGTCGGGGTCGCCGACAAGGACAACGCGGTGTACCGGTCGACGGACGCCGGCGCGACCTGGACCCGGCTGGCCGGCCAGCCCACCGGCTACCTCGCCCACAAGGGCGTGCTGGACGCCAGGAACGGCTACCTGTACCTGGCCTACAGCGACACGGGCGGCCCCTACGACGGCGGCAAGGGCCAGTTGTGGCGGTACTCGACGGCGACCGGTGGCTGGACGAACATCAGCCCGGTCGCCGAGGCGGACACCTCCTACGGTTTCAGCGGCCTGACGGTCGACCGGCAGCACCCCGGCACGGTGATGGCGACGGCGTACAGCTCCTGGTGGCCGGACACCCAGATCTTCCGCTCCACCGACAGCGGGGCGACCTGGACGAAGGCGTGGGACTACACCTCGTACCCGAACCGCTCGAACCGCTACACGATCGACGTCTCGTCCTCGCCCTGGCTCACCTTCGGCGCGAACCCGTCACCGCCCGAACAGACGCCGAAACTGGGGTGGATGACGGAGTCCCTGGAGATCGACCCGTTCGACTCGGACCGGATGATGTACGGCACGGGTGCGACGCTGTACGGCACGGAGAACCTGACGAAGTGGGACAGCGGCGGCCAGTTCACCGTGACGCCCATGGTGCGGGGCCTGGAGGAGACCTCCGTCAACGACCTGGCCGCTCCCCCGTCGGGCGGCGCCCAGCTCTTCAGCGCGCTCGGTGACATCGGCGGCTTCCGGCACACGGACCTCACCAAGGTCCCGTCGATGATGTACACGTCCCCGACCTTCACCACGACCACCAGCCTGGACTTCGCCGAGGCGAACCCGGACACGGTGGTGCGGGTGGGCGACCTGGACTCCGGCCCACACATCGCGTTCTCGACGGACAACGGCGCCAACTGGTTCGCGGGCACGGACCCTCCGGGGGTGAGCGGCGGCGGTACCGTCGCGGCCGCCGCCGACGGCAGCCGCTTCGTGTGGAGCCCGGCCGGCACCGGCGTCCAGTACACGACGGGCTTCGGCTCGTCCTGGTCGGCGTCCAGCGGCATCCCGGCCGGCGCGGTCGTCGAGTCCGACCGCGCCGACGCGAAGACCTTCTACGGCTTCAAGTCCGGGAAGTTCTACGTCAGTACGGACGGCGGCGCGACGTTCTCGGCGTCCGCCGCGACCGGCCTGCCGAGCGGGGACAGCGTGCGCTTCAAGGCGCTGCCCGGGACGAAGGGCGACGTGTGGCTGGCCGGCGGCGCGTCGGACGGCGCGTACGGCCTCTGGCACTCGACGGACGGCGGCGCGACCTTCACCAGGCTCTCGAACGTCGACCAGGCCGACACCGTCGGCTTCGGGAAGGCGGCGCCCGGCGCCTCGTACCAGACCCTCTACACCAGTGCGAAGATCGGTGGCGTCCGGGGCATCTTCCGTTCCACGGACCGGGGCGCGACCTGGATCCGGATCAACGACGACGCCCACCAGTGGGGTTGGACGGGTGCGGCGATCACGGGTGACCCGCGGGTGTACGGCCGGGTGTACGTCTCGACCAACGGCCGGGGTGTGATCTACGGCGACACCTCGGACGGCGGCGGAGACGGCGGAGGCGGGGGCACGGGTCCGACGCCGCCGGCCGGCGCCTGCGCGGTCGTCTACCGGATCACCAACCAGTGGGCGGGCGGTTTCCAGGCGGACGTGCGGCTCACCAACACGGGCTCGACGCCGTGGAGCGGCTGGACGCTGGGCTGGTCGTTCGCGAACGGGCAGACGGTCGGCCGGCTCTGGAACGCCGACTGGGCCCAGTCCGGCAAGGCCGTGACGGCCAGGAACGTGAGCTGGAACGGCACGGTGGCCGCGGGCTCCTCGGTGTCCTTCGGTTTCACGGGCACCTGGACGGGTGCCAATGACCGGCCCACGGCGTTCACCCTGGACGACCGGACCTGTACGGCTTCCTGACCGGCGCGGGACACGGGTCGGCCTTGCTGAAGGCGCGGAGGGTGAAGCGGGGGTCGGGGCGGCGGCGGTCCTGGTCCGGGAGGGCCGCCAGCCGCTCGGCGAACTCCGCCACCCGGGGGTCGTCGGGAGGCAGCACGGTGAACCAGCCGCGTCGCAGGTCGGCGATGGTGGAGCGGGGGCTGCGGCCCTGGCCGAGGCCGGGGAAGGCGCCCTGCCCGGCGGGAGACAGTCCACTGTGCCGGGCGTGCGCGGTGACGTCGGCGGCCGCGTCCGGTGGGGGGCGGCGCGGGCGGTCGGCGAGCACCGCGTCGATGTCGCTGCCGACGTCGTGCGCGGCGGCTTTGTCGACGGTCGTGACGTACACCCCGCCGGGGCGCAGCACCCGCGCGCACTCCGCGACGATCTCACGGACCTCGGCGCTGTCCCGGGCGAGGTGGAGCAGCCAGACGGTGGTGACCGCGTCGAAGGTGGCGTCCGGGAAGGGGAGCCGCCGTCCGTCGGCGCGCACGACCGTCCCCGGCAGCCGGGCGGCGGCCGTGCGGGCCATGGCGTGCGCACGGTCCGCGGCGGTGACCCGGAGGTCCGGGCGGGCGGCGGCCAGACGGCGGGTGACGATGCCGGTGCCGCAGCCGAGGTCGAGCAGCCGGCCGGGGCGGCCGGACAGGCCGCCGGGCTGCCCGGCCCGGTCGGGTATCAGGCTGAGGACGGCGTTCGCGGCCGCCGCCGCGCGGGGCTCTCCGCCGCGTGTCGCGTCGTAGCCACCGGCTTCCTCGTCGTAGTCCAGCACATGGCTCAGTGTGCGCCGTGGCCTGGGGCGATGTCCTCCACCCTGCGGGCGAGTTCGAAGTCCTTGGCGGTGACGGCGCCGCCCGCGCTGTGGGTGTGCACGGTGAGGGTGACGGTGTGGTACCCGAGGGTGAGGTCGGAGTGGTGGTCGAGTTCGTCCTGGACCGCGGCGATGTGCATGACCAGCGCGGCGGCGGCGACGTGCGAGTCGAGGCGGTAGGCGCGGGCGAGCCGGTCGCCGTCCACCGACCAGCCCGGCAGCTCGGCCAGCCGGTCCTCGATCTCCTTCTGGGACAGCGGTTCGACGGCCATGGTGCGGTGTCCTTCCCGGTTCTGCGGCGGCTTGCGGGGGCTTCGAGCGTACGGGGTGGGGGCGGTGCCGGGCGTGCGACGCGACCGTGATCGGTCCCGGCTTCCGGCCGGCGTCCCCGGTCGGCGTCAAGTGGGCTCGTACGGCGTGGTGTTGACGCGACGAGGGTTTCGCGCGTAGACACAGGAGGCCGCCTCGACAACGTGTGCGACGGCGGCCTCGCGTGGCAGACTGCACGGGTACTTGTGCACGTAGGGGAGGCGTGGCGTGAGTGAGCGGCGTGCTGCGCCCACGGTCGGTCAGGTCGTGCTCGGCAAACGTCTGCAGGAGCTGCGGGAGGCGGCGGGCCTGGGCCGGGACGAGGCGGCGCGGGTACTGCGGGTGGCGCAGGCCACCGTGCGGCGGATGGAGATGGCCGAGGTCGCGCTGAAGATCCCGTACGTCCAGGTGCTGCTGGAGACGTACGGGGTGCCCGAGGACGAACAGGCCGCGTTCGTGCGGCTCGCCGAGGAGGCCAACCAGCCGGGCTGGTGGCAGCGGTTCCACGACGTGCTGCCGGACTGGTTCAGCCTCTACGTGAGCCTGGAGGGCGCCGCCCGGGTGATCCGCTCCTACGAACCGCACTTCTTCCCCGGCCTGTTGCAGACCGAGGCGTACGCGCGGGCCGTGATGGAGGCCGGGACGATCGGCCACACCGACCCCGCGGCCGTGGAACGGCATGTGGACCTGCGGTTGACCCGGCAGCGGCTGCTGGAACAGGACGATCCGCCCCACCTGTGGGTGATCATGGACGAGACCGTGCTGCGCCGCCCGGTGAGCGTCGACTGCGCGGTGATGCGCGACCAGGTCGACAAGCTGCTCGCCTTCGCCGAGCGGGACCGGATCACCCTCCAGCTCGCCGAGTTCGCCAGTGGCCCGCACCCGGGGACGTACGCGCCGTTCACGCTGTTCCGGTTCGCCGAACCCGAACTGCCCGACATGGTCTTCACCGAGTACCTGACCGGCGCCCTGTACCTGGACTCCCGGGACGAGGTGGGGGCGCACCTGGAGGTGCTGGACCACATGACGGCCCGGGCCGCCTCCGCGCAGCGGACCGGGGAGCTGCTGCGGAAGTACCGCGACGAACTCTGAGGAGCCCAGCACCGTGACCGCATCCGAGCCCGCGCCTCCCGCCATCGACACCAGCCGGCCGCACCCCGCGCGGGTGTACGACTGGTGGCTGGGCGGCAAGGACAACTACCCGGTGGACGAGGAACTCGCCCGCAGGATCCTGGCCGTGGACAGCACGGTGCTGCGCGGGGCGCGCGCGAACCGCCGGTTCATGCAGCGGGCGGTCCGGGTCGTCGCCGAGTCCGGCACCCGGCAGTTCCTGGACATCGGCACGGGCATCCCCACCGAGCCCAATCTGCACCAGGTGGCGCAGGGCGTCGCACCGGAGTCGAAGGTGGTGTACGCGGACAACGACCCGATCGTGCTGCGGCACGCGGAGGCCCTGCTGCGCGGCACCGTGGCGGGCGGCACCGCCTATGTGCACGCCGACGTGCGCGACCGCGACACCCTGCTGGCCAGGGCCGCCGAGACCCTGGACTTCACGGAGCCGGTCGCGCTGTCCCTGGTGGCGCTGACCCACTACCTCGGCGACGACCCGGACGGCGACGACGCCTACGGGCTGCTGCGCGGGTACGTCGAGGCGCTCGCCCCGGGCAGCCACCTGATCCTCTCCCAGGTCACCCCGGATCTGAGCCCGGCGGCCGTCGAGCAGGCGGCGGCGAACTTCCGGCGCAGCGGGACGCCCTTCCACCCGCGTTCGCTGCCCGAGTTCTCCCGCTTCTTCGACGGTCTGGAGCTGCTCGGCCCCGGCGTGATCCCGGTCTCCGGGTGGCGCCCGGACCCCGAGGACGTGGTCCTCCAGCAGGAGGGGATCGTGCCGGTGTACGGCGGGGTGGCCCTGAAGGTGTGACCCGTCCGGGCGCCCTGAACGGGTGCGTTCCCTCGCCCGCCCCTAGCGTCGAGACGGAAGGGGGCAGCAAGGGAGGCGAAGGAGGACCGATGCCCTCGGACGCGGTGTTCTACCAGGCGGCAGCGCTCTGTCTGACCTATCCGGACGACGACTTCATCGCCCGGCTGCCGTTGCTGCGCGAAGCCGCTCCGCAGCTGCGGGAGTTCACCGACCATGCGACGGTGACCCCGCCGCCGGAGCTGGCCGCGCACTACGTGCGGGTCTTCGACTCCGGGAACCGGCACAGCCTCTACCTCAGCCGGTGGCAGGACGGCGACACCGGTCGGCGGGACAGGTGCCTGGTCCGGTTCGAGGACGTCTACAAGGCGTACGGCATCGAGTTCACCGGTACGGAACTGCCGGACTACCTGCCGGCCGTGCTGGAGTTCACGGCCCGCACCGGTGACACGGACCTGCTCACCGAGCACCGCGTCTGCCTGGAGCGGCTGCGGGGCCGGCTGACCGACGTCGGTACGCCCTACGCGTGCGTCCTGGACGCGGTCTGCGCCACCCTGCCGGCCGCCCGGGAGTGAGTTCCGGCGGTGTCCGTCCTGCGGTGTCTATCCTGCGGCGCCCTTCTCGTCGTCCACGATCTCCGCGTCCACCACGCCCTCCTCCTCGGCCTCCGGTGGCCGCTGGTCCTCGGCCGAACCGCCGCCGGCGGCGGCCGACGCGTACATGGCCTGGCCCATCCGCTGGCTGACCGTGGCGAGCTTCTCCACGCCGTCGCGCAGGGCGGCCGTGTCCGCGTTCTCCGCCAGCAGCCGCTTGAGGTCCGCCACCGCCGACTCCACCTCGGTCCTGGTCTCGCCCGCCACCCGGTCGCCGTTGTCCCGGAGGAAGCTCTCCGTCTGGTACACGAGCTGCTCGGCCTGGTTCCGGGTCTCCGCGGCCTCCCGGCGCCTGTGGTCCTCCTCGGCGTACTGCTCGGCCTCCCGCATCATGCGGTCGATGTCGTCCTTGGGCAGGGCCGAACCGCCGGTCACGGTCATCTTCTGCTCCCGCCCGGTGGCCAGGTCCTTCGCCGAGACGTGCATGATCCCGTTCGCGTCGATGTCGAAGGCCACCTCGATCTGCGGCACCCCCCGCGGCGCCGGCGGCAGCCCCGTGAGGTCGAAGACGCCCAGCTTCTTGTTGTACGCGGCGATCTCTCGCTCGCCCTGGTAGACCTGGATGCCGACGGAGGGCTGGTTGTCCGCGGCGGTCGTGAAGATCTCCGAACGCCGGGTCGGGATCGTCGTGTTGCGCTCGATGAGCCTGGTCATGATGCCGCCCTTGGTCTCGATGCCCAGGGACAGCGGGGTGACGTCGAGCAGCAGCACGTCCTTCACGTCGCCGCGGATGACACCGGCCTGCAGGGCCGCCCCGACCGCGACGACCTCGTCCGGGTTGACGCCCTTGTGCGGGTCCTTGCCGGTGAGTTCCTTGACCAGGTCGGTGACGGCGGGCATCCGCGTGGAGCCGCCGACGAGGATGACGTGGTCGATCGCGGACAGCTGCACCCCGGCGTCCTTGACGGCCTGGTGGAACGGCTTCTTGCAGCGGTCCAGCAGGTCCGCCGTGAGCTCCTGGAACTGGGCGCGGGTCAGCTTCTCGTCCAGGTGCAGCGGCCCCTCGGCGGACGCGGTGATGTACGGCAGGTTGACCGAGGTCTCGGTGGCGGACGACAGCTCGATCTTGGCCTTCTCGGCGCCCTCCCGCAGCCGCTGCAGCGCCATTCTGTCGTTGCCGAGGTCGATGCCGTACTGCCCCTTGAACCGCTTCACGAGGTGCTCGACGATCCGCTGGTCCCAGTCGTCGCCGCCGAGGTGGGTGTCGCCGTTGGTGGCCTTGACCTCGATCACGCCGTCGCCGATCTCCAGCAGCGACACGTCGAAGGTGCCGCCGCCGAGGTCGAAGACGAGGACCGTCTGCTCCTCGCCCCGGTCGAGGCCGTAGGCGAGCGCGGCGGCGGTCGGCTCGTTGATGATCCGGAGCACCTTCAGGCCGGCGATCTCCCCGGCCTCCTTGGTGGCCTGCCGCTGCGAGTCGTCGAAGTACGCGGGCACGGTGATGACCGCGTCGGTGACGTCCTCGCCGAGGTAGGCCTCGGTGTCCCGCTTGAGCTTCTGCAGCACCCGCGCCGACAGCTCCTGGGCGCGGTAGCGGGTCCCGTCCACGGATCCGGTCTCCGGGAACCGCCAGTGGGCGTCGCCCATGTGCCGCTTCACGGAGCGGGCGGTGCGGTCCACGTTCGTCACCGCCTGCCGCTTGGCGACCTCGCCGACCAGCACGTCGCCGTTCTTCGCGAAGGCCACCACCGACGGGGTGGTGCGGGCCCCCTCGGCGTTGGCGACGACCGTGGGCTCGCCGCCCTCCAGCAGGGCCACCACCGAGTTCGTCGTACCGAGGTCGATCCCGACCGCACGTGCCATGTCCGTCCCCTTCCGCCCGGGCGCCGCCTCGTCTCCAGCACAAAACCTGAGCGGGCCGTTGTCAATGCCGGGTACCCCGGGAACGGCGATGCCGTGCCCCCCGGACGGGGACACGGCACCGGCGGGGTACGGCGGTCAGGCGAGCTTCGCCGACAGGGTGATGGTGGTGCCGGTCAGGGCCTGGCTGACCGGGCAGTTCTTCTTGGCGTCCTCGGCGGCGGCGGCGAAGCCGTCCTCGTCCAGGCCGGGGACCGTGCCCTCGACGGTCAGGTGGATGCCGGTGATGCCGGTACCCGGCTGGAAGGTGACGTCGGCGTTGGTGACCAGCTTGGTGGGCGGGGTGCCGGCACCGGTCAGGGCGTGCGAGAGCGCCATGGAGAAGCAGCTGGAGTGGGCGGCCGCGATCAGCTCCTCCGGGCTGGTCTTGCCATTCGCCTCCTGGGAGCGGGCGGCCCAGGTGACCGGCTGCTCGGCGATGCCGGAGGAGTCGAAGGTGATGACACCGTTGCCCTCGGTCAGGCTGCCTTCCCAGACGGTGTGTGCGGTACGCGTGGTAGCCACGGTTGTTCCTTTCGGCGGATGGACCGGTTCGCAACCCCCATCCGATCACATCCCGCCTCAGCGCACGCGGAAGACCGGCCCCCTCGCGCTGAAGGGCAGGCGGGCGCCCTCGGGGATCAGGTAGGCGTGTTCGCGGCGGACCCGCAGCACGTCGCACCAGCCGTCGGTGATCACCAGGACCGGCGCGGCCGGCGGGAAGTCGTCGGCGCGGTGCAGGAGGTCGATGCCGGGCTGCAGGACGGTACCGCCCCGCCCGTGCACCCGGACCCGGCCCGCGATCTCGGTGGCCGGCAGGTAACCGGCGTCATGGGGCGCCGCGTCGCAGAAGACGACCCGGACGGCCGGGACGTCGCGGGCATCGGCGTAGGAGGCGATGGCGCCGAGCGCCTTGCCGAGCAGGGTGCGGTCCATGGAGCCGGAGGTGTCGAGGACCACGCCGAAGGTGCAGCGGGCGACCTCCTCGGGCGGGAAGTACCGGCCTGCCCGCGGGATGTCGGGGGTGGACGACTGGCGGCGCGAGGGGCGGGCGTAGGACCGTACCGCCACCGGACGCGGTACGAACTCGTCGAACCAGCGGGCGAGTCGGGCGTCCCAGGGCAGCGGCGGATGGCTGAGCGCGCGGATCTCCTCGACCAGGCCGCCGGGCAGCAGGCCCCGCCCCTGCGACCGGTGCAGGTCGAGGCCCTGGCCGAGGCCCCGGCGGTAGAACTCGTCGAGGTCGACGTACGCGCCCGGCGGTCCGAGCGGCGCGCCCAGGACGTCGCCGCGTCCCTTGCCGCGCAGGGTGGCGAGGCGCCGTGCCCGCCGCAGGTCGCCGGCGATCCGGTCGTACACCTCCTCCGCGGAGAGGTCCTTGAGCTCCGGGTCGTGCAGCAGTCCTTCGGGCATCGTGCCGACCTGCATCTCGACCAGCCAGCCGTTGATGACGTAGTCGCAGGCGATGTTGAACAGGTAGGGGTCGCGGCCGCCGAGGCGGTCGCCGTGGCGCAGCGCGGCGTGCAGCATCTCGTGGGCGAGGACGAACCGCCACTCCTCGTCGTCCATCGTGCGCAGCGGGTTGACGTAGATCTCGCCGGCCTCGGGGTTGACGGCCGCGACGGCGATGTCGTGAGCGCGGGCCAGTTCGGCGTCGGCGACCAGCCTGATCCCGGCCGCGATGCCGCCGAGCAGCGGGTAGGAGGAGACGAACCAGCTCAGCGCCTGCTCCCAGGGCCGCAGCGGGGTCGGCGGGCCGCTCATCGAGGTGCGGCGGCCGCCGGCCAGGTCCATCGCGCGGGACATGGTGCGGGTCAGCGCGTGCGCGAACCCGAGCTGCCAGTCGGGCACCTGACCGGCCCACCGGTTCCAGGAGAGCAGCAGCTGGTCGGGGTCGCCGCCGCTGGTGCCGCCGCGCTCGTAGGCGGCGGGCACGCCGCCCGCGCGGCGCCAGCCCGCGGCGAGCCGGTCCTCGTCGCCCTCCGGGTAGGACGCGGGCAGGTGGTCGGGGGCCTCGCCGACCGGGAAGGTCTCCAGGAAGCGGTTGACGACGGCGCAGCGGGCGGCCAGGTCGTAGCGGTCCGGCTGGGTGCGCGGGCCGGTGGCGGCGGGCAGGTGGCCGAAGCCGAGGTGGAGGGTGCAGTGGGCCAGCGCCCAGGCCCACTCGGCGGGTTCGGCGCGCCGGGTGGCGTGGGCGTGCAGGACGCCGTCGGAGTCGGCCCGTACCAGCCCCTCGTGCGGGGCGAGTTCGCACTTCTCGTGCCGGCAGAGGGTGCACTCGACGGCGCGCAGGGCCGGGTTGGCGCGTAGCAGCTCGACGCCGGCGGCGAAGTTCTCGGCGGCCGGGTCCTGCTTCTTGCGCGGGGCGGTACGCCTCACCGGCGGGCCTCCACCAGCCGGGGCATGTCCCGGGCGGCCTCGATCAGGAACCAGGCGGGCAGCACCGGGTTGCCGTCGGCGTCGGAGGCGATGACGGTCTGGGCGACCTCGACGGAGATCTCCGCGAGCTGGACGAGGAGCGACTTGGCGCGGTACGCGGTCGCCCGGCCGTTCGCCGACATGTGCTCCTTGGCCGCGGGCAGTTCCTTGACGAGCCGGCCGCGGAAGGACTCGGCGAGGTAGTACAGCAGGTCGCGGTCCTCGACACGGTGCGGCCAGCCGGCGTCGCCCCGCAGGATCGCCTCCAGGCCGAAGCGGCTGCGCACGATCTTGACGTATCCGCAGAAGGCGGTCGCGTGCGCGGGGGTGAGCGTGCCGTGCGCGAGGACCTTCAGGGTGGCCTCGTCGAGGTCCCGTCCGAAGGAGTGCAGGGCGTCGGAGAGCATGTGCCAGGAGCGCGGGGTGGAGAACGGCTCCTCGGTCTTCGGCGGCTTGGACCACAGGTGGTCGGGCCGGTCGGTGAGGTGATCGAGGATCCACGGGTGGATGCCGTTGCCCGCGGCCCAGGCGAGCCAGTCGTGCGCGGACGCCTCCAGATGGACGTGGGCCAGGCGGTTGACCAGGGCGGAGGCGATGGGCCTGGCGAGGGCGTTGTCGGTGGCGCGGTTGCCGGCGCCGATCACGATGGAGCCCTTGGGCAGTTCGTAGTTCCCGATCCGGCGGTCCAGGATCAGCGAGTAGAACGCCTTCTGCACGTCGGAGGTGGCCGCGTTCAGCTCGTCGAGGAAGAGGCAGTACGGCTCGTCGCGGGCGATGGCCTCGGGCGGGCAGAACACCGACCGGCCGTCGCGGATCTGCGGCACCCCGATCAGGTCCTCGGGGGCGAGCTGCGTACCCAGCAGGCTCACGCACTCCAGCCCCAGCGACTCGGCGAACTCCCGCACCAGGGAGGACTTCCCGATGCCGGGCGCGCCCCAGAGGAAGACGGGCCGCACGGTGGCCAGGCCGAGGAGGAGTTCGGGGATACGGGCGGGGGTGACGGTGACGGCTGCCTGCAAAGGGGAGGCTCCTGAGGGGTGTTCGGGCGGATCGCTTGCGACCGGCTCGAACAGTGTGTGCCGGGAGCCGCGCGAACGCAGCCGATTTTTCACCGGTGGGGACACGCCCCGGCCGGCTACGCGGCCCGCTCCCCCTCCGTGGCCAGGGGGATCTGCGGGCCGTCCGCCTCCAGGAGCCAGCGCCGCAGCACCCCGTGCACCGCCTCGGCGCCCACGAGTTCCTCACCCTCCGCCACCGGGGCGGACACACCGGGCGGCGACAGCAGGAACGGCCGTCCCTGCGCGCCCCCCAGTCCCCCGTGCGAGCCGATCTGCTCCTCGAACGCCAGGACCTCGCCGTCCTGAGGGTCGTACCAGGAGTTGACCATGATGTCGGCGGTGTGCGGGAAGGAGTGGGTGCGCCGGACGGCGTCCGCGGCGCCCGGCCCGAAGGCGGCCAGCGGTCCCGGCTGGACGTCCAGCCGGTCGAGCGGGATCTCGGCGCCGTGGGCGCCGAGCACCACCCCGCCGTGTTCCTCGCTGCGGACCAGCAGGAAGCCGATGCCGGGGTGGTTGGCGAGGGTGGTGAGCAGCGCCGGGTGGCGGGCGTCCAGCTCCTCCTTGGTCATCCGGTGCGGCACGTCCGGGAAGGAGATCAGGCCGAGGTTGCCGGAGGCGAGCACGACGGGTTCCGAGTGCCGTGTCGGCCGGTGCTTCCCGCCGCCCTCCTCGACCGGTCTGCGCAGGGCGGCGCGGACGGCGGCGCGGGCCTCGGTGCCGCTGTGGGTGCGTTCGGCGCGGCGCGGCACGGGCAGTCCGCAGCCGGCCCTCACCAGGTCGCCGAGGGTGAGTCCGTAGCGGGAGCGGAAGGTTTCGCCGGGGCTCTGGCCGTGGTCGGAGAGGACGACGATCCGGTACCGCCGGGGGGCGTGCTCGGCGGCCTTCTCGATCAGGGCGAGGGCGCGGTCCAGGCGTTGCAGCACCTTGTCGGCGTCCTTGCTGTGCGGGCCGGAGTGGTGGGCGACCTCGTCGTAGGCGACCAGGTCGGCGTAGACGGCGCTGCGGCCGCCGAGCAGGTCGCCGATGACGGCGGCGACCACGACGTCCCGTTCGACGACCGTCGCGAAGGCGCGGACGAGGGGATAGAGACCGCCGCGGCCCACCCGCGGGCGCTGCCTGCGCAGCCGGGCCGTGACGGACTGGCCCACCTCCCGGCCGACCTCGGCGAGGAAGGAGAGGGCGGTGCGGACGGCGTTGGCGGGGTCGGCGAAGTAGGCGAAGTAACCGGCCCGGGAGCGGTTCTCGCGGCCCCGGCGGCGGATCGCTATGGACAGCACCAGGGCCTGCTCCTCGGCACCGCCGCTGAAGAGGTTGCCGCGGCTGGCGCCGTCGACGGTGAGCAGCCCCCCGTCGGCGGTGCGCTCGACGGCGCGGCGCTGGAGTTCGGCGGCGCTGGTCGGCCGGTTGCAGACCATCACCTCCTGGCTGTCCTTCTCGTACCAGCGGAAGGCGGGGACGTCGAAGTTCGAGCCGTGCAGGATGCCGAGCTGGCTGGCGCCGGTCTGGCTGGACCAGTCGGTGCGCCAGGGGGTGAGCCGGTGGCCGGCGGCCAGCCAGGCGGCCACGGTGGGCATCAGGCCCCTGGCGACGGCGGCGGTGAGGACGTCGTGGCCGACGCCGTCGAGCTGGAGGAAGACGGTGCCGGGGGCGGTCGGGCAGGGCGGGTGGGATCTGCGGCGGCGGGTGGCCAGCCGGGACAGCCGGTGCCGGTAGGCGTCGTCGTCGCGGACGGCGAGGGCGCCGCCGGTGGCGGAGGCGACCGCGGACATCACGGCGGCCACGATCACGGCGGTCTCCGGGGCGGCCTCGCTCTGCCCGGAGGGGTTGATGCGCAGGGCGACCAGGAGCAGGGAGCCGTTGAGGAAGAAGACCAGGAGGCCGAGGACGAGGGCGGGCACCAGCAGCAGCAGTCGGACGAGCAGGGGCCACACGACGGCCGACAGCACACCGAAGGCACCGGCGCCGAGGGCCGCGGTCACCGCGATCCGGGTGGCGCTGTCACCGTCCGGGGACTGGAGCTGGAAGTCGGGCAGGATCCCGGCGAGCACCAGCATGGTGACGGTGGACACCGCCCACACCGCCACGCTCCGCCCGATCTGACTGACGACCCGCCGCCACCGCACGCCCCACCGACCTCGACTCGGGGACCCGCGCCGCCCGCGGATCAGTCCGCCGACCAGACTGTCATACGGGCGTCAGCCCCTGCCCCTACCGCCCGTCGTACCCGGCCGTCGGCATGGACAGACGCCGGTGGACCCGGGCCTTCATCTGGGCGTCGTAGCGGGGCTCGGCGCGGCCCACCGTCTCCACCCGCACCCCGCGTCGCGCGCACTCCGCCGTGAAGGCCTCCACCGACGACAGCGCGCTCTCCAGGACCCGTCGGCTCGGTGCCACGAAGACGTCGAGGCCGGGGCGGACGCCCGCCCACAGGGCGCTGTGGTCGTGGCGCAGGCCGCGGACCAGGAGTTCGCGGGCGACGACGTACCCGTGCTCCACGGCCCAGCGCGCGCACATCGCGTGCTGGCTGCGGGAGTCGACCAGAAAAGGGTCGATCTCCAGCTCCTCCAGGGGCGTAAGACTCGCGATGGCGGTCACCCGCACCGCCGGGAGCCCGCCGGAGGCACCCCGCACCTGTCCCATGGCGTCCCCCTCACCTCCGGGTTTCGCCGCCGACCCTACTCCTGCACGTAGGCTTCGGGGAGTCGCGCGAAGGAGGCAAAGAGGGTGCCGGTGGAGATCACCTGGTGGGGCCACGCCACCTGCACGATCGAGGATTCGGGCATACGACTGCTCACCGATCCTCTGTTCGCGCGCCGGCTCGCCCATCTGCGCCGGCGCAGGGGCGCCCCGCCCCCGCCCGAGGCCCGCCGCGCGGACCTCGCGCTCGTCTCCCACCTGCACGCCGACCATCTGCACGTCCCCTCGCTCGCCGGGCTCGCCCCGGGCACGCGCCTGCTTGTGCCCCGGGGCGCACAACGCGCGGTGCCCGCGCTCCGTCGGCTCCGGCAGCTGCGCGTCACCGAGGTCGGTGTCGGCGACGAGATACACGTCGGCCGGCTCGTCGTCCGTGCCGTGCCCGCGCTGCACGACGGCCGCCGACTGCCGGTCGGCCCGCAGCGCTCCCCCGCCCTCGGGTATGTGATCGAGGGCGCGGCCCGGACGTACTTCGCCGGGGACACCGGGCTGTTCGACGAGATGGCCGAGGTGGTGGGCCCGGTGGACGTCGCGCTGCTGCCGGTGGGCGGCTGGGGGCCGTATCTCGGGGAGGGGCATCTGGACGCCGGGCGGGCGGCGCGTGCGGTGGCACGGCTGGCGCCCCGCAGCGCGGTGCCGGTGCACTACGGCACGTACTGGCCGATCGGCATGGACGCGGTGCGCCCCCACGAATTCCACGCGCCGGGTGACGAGTTCGTGCGCCTCGCGGCCGAGTACGCGCCGGGGGTGGCGGTGCACCGGCTCGGGCACGGGGAGCGCGTGCGGCTGGAGGTCGCACGGTGAGGCTGCTGCTGGTCATGGCGGCTGCCGGGTCCACCGCGGCGACCCCGTCGTCCGTCGGGTCGGCGCAGCAGGCGATCGGGTATCCGACGCTGTTCCTGCTGGTGCTGGTCGGCGCCCTGGTGCCGGTGGTGCCGACCGGGGCGCTGGTGAGTTCCGCGGCGGTGGTGGCGTTCCACCAGACGGCGCCGTTGGCGCTGGCGCTGGTGTTCGTGACGGCGTCGCTGGCGGCGTTCCTCGGGGACGCGGCGCTGTACTGGCTGGGGCGGCGTGGGCTGCGGTCGAAGAACGGGTCGCGGTGGCTGGAGGCGATCCGGTCGCGGGCGCCCGAGGAGCGGCTGGAGCAGGCGCAGGGGAAGCTGGCCGAGCACGGGGTGGCGGTGCTGGTGCTGTCCCGGCTGGTGCCCGCCGGTCGCATACCGGTGATGCTGGCGTGTCTGCTGGCCGAGTGGCCGCTGCGGCGGTTCGCGCGGGGGAACGCGGCGGCGTGTCTGGCGTGGGCGGCGACCTACCAGGTGATTGGGATCCTGGGCGGGTCGTTGTTTCCGGAGCCGTGGGAGGGGGTCGTGGTGGCGGTCGCGCTGACGGTGCTGATCAGTGTGGCGCCGGGGGTGTGGCGGCGGGTTCGATCCCCCGGGTGACGGGGCGGTGCGGGGCGCGGGTGCCGTGGTGGTTTCTCACGCCCACGGGGCGGAGCCGCACATGGACACAGCCTCGCGCCCCTGACGGGGCGCTCTAGTTGACGGCGCTGTCCGACGAGGCACGCTCCAGGATCCTCGAACCACCCACCGGCAGGTCCCACAGGTCCTCGCGGGCCAGTTCGGCCTTCTCCCAGGCCGCCCGCACCCGGTTCAGCGGCTCCAGGACCGGTTCCGCCGACAGGATGAACGTGCCCCAGTGCATGGGGGCCATCCGCCGCGCCCCGACGTCCTGCGTCGCCCGGACCGCCTCCTCCGGGTCGAGATGGACGTCGCTGAGCCACCAACGGGGGTCGTAGGCGCCGATCGGCATCAGGGCGAGGTCGATGCCCGGGTAGCGTTCACCGACGCTGGAGAACCAGTGGCCGTAGCCCGTGTCGCCGGCGAAGTAGACGCGCTGTCCGTCGGGCCCGGTGAGCACCCAGCCGCCCCAGAGGCTGTGACAGGTGTCGGTGAGGGTGCGCTTGGACCAGTGGTGGGCCGGGACGAAGTCGAAGCGGACGCCGGACAGTTCGGCCGCCTCCCACCAGTCGAGTTCGGTGACGGTGGTGAAGCGGCGGCGCCGGAACCAGCCGCCGAGCCCGGCGGGTACGAAGACCGGGGTGGCGCGCGGCAGTCGGCGCAGGGTGGGGGCGTCCAGGTGGTCGTAGTGGTTGTGGCTGATGACGACGGCGTCGATGCGCGGCAGCGTCTCCCAGGGGACGCCGACCGGGGTGACACGGGCCGGGGTGCCGAGGATCCGGCGGGACCAGACGGGGTCGGTGAGGACGGTGAGGCCGCCGATCCGGACGACCCAACTGGCGTGCCCCGCCCAGGTGACGGCGACGGTGCCGGCGTCCACGGGGGGCAGCGGGGCGGGTTCGCAGGGCAGTCTGGATATGTCGGCGAGACCCTGGCGGCCGGGGCGGACGGAGCCCTCGCGGGCGAAGCGGGCCATGGCCTTGAGACCGGGCAGGGGGGCGGTGAGACGGTCGTGGAAGGTCCGCGGCCAGACCCGCAGTTCGCCCAGCGGGCGGGGTTCGGCGAGCGGCGGGCCGACAGTCGTGAGGACGGCAGGCGTCGTGGCGGTCGTCGTCGTGGCGGCAGGCGTCGTGGCGGTGGTGGTCGTGGCGGCGGGCGGTGTGTCGGCGGTCGTCGTGGCGGACACTTGCTCTTGCGTCTGCTGCGTCATCGAGGAGGCTCCCATCGCTGAGCGTCGTCGCGGAGATCGTCGAGTACCGACCTCAAGGACATCAACGCGCGTTGCACGTGTGGCAGTTCCAACGGCGCGGGGGACGTGAGGCATTCCAGACGTTCCTCGTCGGTGCCGCCCAGCAGCGGCCCGGTGGCGAGCCGTACCCGCAGTGCGCCCAGGTCGTCGCCGAAGCGGTGGCCGCCGGGTGCGGGAATGCCGAGGCGTGCGGTGAGGAAGTCCTCCAACTCCTGTGCGTCGCCGACGCCTCGGGCGCCGAGCCCGGCCCGCAGCGGCTCCAGGTCGACGTACAGGTGACGGCCGGCCTGCGGGGGGCGGGCCAGGGCACCCCCGGCGACGACCGCGGCGTGCGCGGCGGCGGCCACGCGCGCGTGCAGTCGTACGGCGGCCGTCCGGCGTACGACGACGGGTTCGGGTTCGTCGAGCGCGTGGCGGGCGGCGACCGCGACCGGGCCGGCGAGGCGGGCGCCCATCGCGGTGAGGACGTCGAGCACGCGCGCGTGCAGTGCCGTACCGGCGCCGTCCGCCGGGAACCGGGCCACGGCGGCGGGCCAGCCCGCCGGCAGCAGGCCGCCGGCCAGGTCGGTGACCACGGTGACCCGGTCCGGGAGCATCTCCGCGGGACTGAGCAGCACGGTGGCGTCCGGAGCGTGCAAGGTGTCGCGCCAGGTCTCGTCGCTGACCAGGTGCAGTCCCTCGCCCGCCGCCGCCTCCACGGTCTCGTGCAGCAGTTCGGGCGGGGCGACGGTGGCGGTCGGGTCGTCGGCGACGGAGAGCACGAGCAGTCGCGGGTCGCCGCCCTCGTCGCGGACCCGGCGCACCGTCTCCAGCAGCGCGTAGGGGTCAGGGACGCCCCCCGACTCGGCCGGGGTGGCCACATGGAAGACGGGCCGGCCGAGCAGCCGGGCGTACGGTGCCCACCAGGCGGCGCAGGGACGCGGCACCAGGACGTCGCCGCCGAGCGCGGCGGTGAGCGCGAGGAGCAGGGCGGGGGCGCCGGGTCCGGCGGTGAGGCGGCCGGGCGTGCCGGGCAGCCCGCGGCGGTCCCAGTAGCCGTGGGCCGCGTCCAGCAGCGCGGCCCCGCCGCCGACGGGTTCCTCCTCGCCGAGGCCCGCGGCGGCGGCCAGCGCGGCGGAGAGTTCGGGCAGGACCGGCAGCCCGTCGTCGGGCAGGGCCGGCCCGAAGCGGACGGGCCCGTGCCCCTCGGCCTCGGTGGACGTGCCCCGCGTCCGCCCGGCAGGCGTGCCGTGCGTCGGTCCGTGGCCCTCGGGGTCCGTCCGCCGCATGTCCGCCTCCGCGCAGTCCGTGGTGCCGTGTGCTGTCCGGGCCGTGCCGCCTCCCCGTGAGGGTGGCCCGCGGTGCCGGAGTGGTTGCTCCGGGGTACCCGGTCCCGGCCGTGTCACCCGTCCGCGCCGGACCGTCCGCCCCACGGCCGGTACTGCCTGCCGCCCACCAGCCGGTACAACGCGCCGCAGCAAGCGGCCGCGATCAGCAGCGCGCCCGCGGCCAGGGCGGGTACGGAGCCGTTGTAGGAGCCGCCGTCCCCCGCCGCCACGCCGTGCTGGACGCCCGCCGGGGCGCAGGCCGCGGCATCGCTCCGCGCCCCGTCGCACTCCCGTCCGTCACCTCCGCCTGCGCAGGACTGCTGCGTCCCACCGGAACAGGGCCGCTCCCCGGCCTCCCAGGGGGCGGTGCCGTCCCCCTCACGTCCCGCCGTGCCGTCGTCCCCGCGTCCCGCCGTGCCATCACCCCCGCGTCCAGCCGTGCCATCACCCCCGCGTCCCGCCGTACCGTCACCCCCGCGTCCAGCCGTGCCGTCGTCCCCATGGAACTCCGCCGCGCCGTCGCCCGCAGGGGGTTCCACGGCGCCGCCGTCCCCGTGCGCGGCCGTGCCGTCGCCCCCGCCCGGCACCCTGCCCCCGCCAGCCCCCGGCCCCGTGACGTCGTCGCCGCCCGGGAGGACACTCCCCGCGCCCTGCGGACCCGTGGCGTCTTTCCCGTGCGGGACCGCGGCCCCGCTGCCGTGCGCGTCCGTGCCGCCCTGGTCCGGGGTGACGCCCGGGTCGGCGAGGGCGGGCGGGGTCCAGGGCCGTTGCTCTCCGCCGCCCGCCCCCGCCGGGCAGGTCCCGTCGGCGGCGCGGGTGCCGTCCGCGACGGCGCCCGCCGTACCCCCCGCCGTGCCCTCCGTGTAGCTCTCACAGCCCACGGGGCTCGCCCCGGCGGCGGGGCCGGCGGCCGCGGCCGTACCGGCGACGCCGAACGCGGCACCCGTCAGGACGGCGACGGACAGGGCGCGAACGGTGCGGCGCATGGCGGGAACTCCTCGCACGGACGACTCCGGGGGCACGGGGCCCGTACCTCCGCAGCCATCACAGCCCGCCCCGCGCGCCGCCGCGCGCCGCCGACCCCCATTCGCGGGACGTCCGCGCCCTTCCGGGTGACGTGACCGCCCCGGACCGGCGTGTCGGGAACCGCCGGACGGATCCCGGTGTCGGCCCCCCGTCCTCGGGTACGCGGGCGGCACCCCCTGATGTACCTGGAGGGAAAACATGCAGCGAGGCAGTGACCGGCTGAACGTGCACCGGGACGACGAGATGAAGCACGAGTTGCAGGGCCTGCTCAGGTCCGGCCATCCGACGCGGAGCGAGGAGTGGAACGATCCCGAGCCGCCCGCCGACGACGATCCGGAGCTGTTCCGCGCCGGGGTGGCTCCCGGGGTCGGTGAGCAGCCGTCACCGGAGGCGGTACGGCTGCTCCTGGCCCGGTCCCTGACCAGGCACGACTTCCCGGCGGCACCGAGCGAGCTGACCCGGACGCTGCGGCGGGGCCACGCCCCCGACGCGCTGGTCGAGCGGGTCTCCCGGCTGCCGCACCGGACGCGCTACGACAGCCTGCTGGCGCTGGCGGAGGCGGTGACCGCCGGGGAGTGAGGCCCGGGAGACGGAACCCGGGAGAGCAGACCCGGGGAAGGACAACGCGCCCGCGCGCGGGACGACGACCCGCGCGCGGAAGGGAGTGAACATCATGCGTATCGCGTTTCTGGCCGCGCCCGAGGGCGTCGAGCAGGTGGAGCTGACCGAGCCGTGGAAGGCGGCGTCCGACGCCGGGCACGAGCCGGTCCTGGTGTCGACGCAGCCGGGGAAGATCCAGGGCTTCGACCACCTCGACAAGGCGGACACGTTCCCGGTGGACGAGGTGGTCGGCGAGGCGTCCGCGGACTCGTTCGGGGCGCTCGTCCTGCCGGGCGGGGTCGCCAACCCGGACTTCCTGCGGACGGACGAGAAGGCCGTCGCGTTCGTGAAGGACTTCTTCGACGCGGGCCGGCCGGTCGCTGCCATCTGCCACGCGCCCTGGACGCTGGTGGAGGCCGACGTCGTACGCGGCCGGACGCTCACGTCCTGGCCGAGTCTGCGGACCGACATCCGCAACGCGGGCGGCACCTGGGTGGACGAGCAGGTCACGGTCTGCGACGGCGGCCCGAACAAGCTGATCACCAGTCGCAAGCCGGACGATCTCAAGGCGTTCTGCGAGGCGTTCCTCGCCGTGTTCGCCGAGTCCGGAAAGGCCGGCTGAGCAGAGGGGTCCCGCGGCGCCGGGCGGGGGTCCCCCGCGGCGCCGCGGAGTTCAGCTCGCCGGGGTCCGCGGCGTCGCCGCCTCGGCGCAGCTGCGCTCCCGGGCACCCTCCCGGGTGCGGCCGGCGGCGACGAGGCGGCGCGGATTACGGCGCAGGTACTCGCCCTCCAGCTGGGCCATGCGCTCGTTGTGGGCGCGCAACGCGTCGTTGGAGCCGTACAACAGGGTGTCGTGGCGCGTCCGGTGGATGGTCTCCAGCTCCTTCATGAGCTGCTGGTCGTCCAGCCGGCTGGGGTCGACTCCGGTCATGGTGGTACCCCGCTCGTCGTGTGGGTCCCGGCGGTCCGGATTCCTGCCTCCACTGTACGAACATCCGGGCCCGCGGGCCTCCCTACCGGACGCGCTCCACACGGCGCTCGTCCCAGACCGGCTCGGCGGACTCCCGGACCCGGCCGTCGCTGCCGAAGACCAGGAACCGGTCGAAGGAGCGGGCGAACCAGCGGTCGTGGGTGACCGCGAGGACCGTGCCGTCGAAGGCCTCCAGACCCTCCTGGAGGGCTTCGGCGGACTCCAGGTCGAGGTTGTCGGTCGGCTCGTCGAGGAGCAGCGCCGTCACGCCCTGCAGTTCCAGCAGGAGGATCTGGAACCGCGCCTGCTGGCCGCCCGACAGCCGGTCGAAGGTCTGCTCGGCCTGCTGGGTCAGTTCGTAGCGGCGCAACCGGGACATCGCCGCGCCACGGTCCTGGGAGTGTTCCGTCCAGAGGATGTCCAGGAGGACACGGCCCTGGAGTTCGGGGTGGGCGTGGGTCTGGGCGAAGTGGCCGGGCACGACGCGTGCGCCCAGCTTCCACTGACCGGTGTGCGCCACGTCCTCGCCGGCCAGCAGCCGCAGGAAGTGCGACTTGCCGGAGCCGTTGGAGCCGAGCACGGCGACCCGTTCGCCGTAGAAGACCTCCAGGTCGAAGGGCTTCATCAGGCCGGTGAGTTCGAGACCCGCGCAGGTGACGGCACGTACGCCGGTACGGCCGCCCTTGATGCGCATCCTGATGTCCTGCTCGCGCGGCGGCTCCGGGGGCGGTCCGGCCTCCTCGAACTTGCGCAGCCGGGTCTGGGCGGCCGCGTACCGGGACGCCATCTCGTGCGACACCGCAGCCGCCTGACGGAGGGTCAGTACCAGTTTCTTCAGCTGGGCGTGCTTCTCGTCCCAGCGGCGGCGCAACTCCTCGAAGCGGGCGAAGCGTTCACGGCGGGCGTCGTGGTAGGTGGCGAAGCCGCCGCCGTGCACCCAGGCGTCGGCGCCGGTGGGCGAGGGTTCCACGGAGACGATCTTCTCGGCGGCCCGGGCGAGGAGTTCACGGTCGTGGGAGACGAACAAAACCGTCTTGCGGGTGTCCTTCAGCTGCTGCTCCAGCCAGCGCTTGCCGGGGACGTCCAGGTAGTTGTCCGGCTCGTCGAGGAGCAGCACCTCGTCGGCACCCCGGAACAGCGCCTCCAGCACCAGCCGCTTCTGCTCACCGCCGGAGAGGGTGCGCACCTGCCGCCACTGGGCCTTCTCGTAGGGCACCCCGAGCGCGGCCGTGGTGCACATGTCCCACAGCGTCTCGTGCTCGTAGCCGCGCACCTCGGCCCAGTCGGCGAGGGCCTGCGCGTAGCGCAGCTGGGCGGCCTCGTCGTCGACGGTCATGATGCCGTGCTCGGCCTCGTCGACGGCCCGCGCGGCCTGCCGGATGCCGGGCGGCGCGACCGACACGAGCAGGTCGCGCACGGTCGTCTCGTCGCGCACCGAGCCCACGAACTGGCGCATCACGCCGAGGCCGCCGCTGACGGTGACGGTGCCGCCGTGCGGCTTGAGCTCGCCGGAGATCAGCCGGAGCAGGGTGGTCTTGCCGGCGCCGTTGGGGCCGACCAGGGCGACGGCGGCGCCCTCGCCCACCCGGAAGGAGACGTCGCCGAGCAGCGCCCTCCCGTCGGGGAGGTAGTACTCGAGGTGCGCGGCTTCCAGATGTCCCATGGTCAGGGATTCTGCGGGGGGCACCGGCGGTGGGGCAAACCGTTATCGGGGCGGTTCGTCGGGTGCGGCCCGGTGGGGGCCGGTCGCGCAGTTCCCCGCGTCCCTGAAGGGGCGCGGGGAACTGCGCGAGCAACCACTGCGCACCCGCACCCGGCGTCACTCGGAAACGGCCCCCAGCACATCCCCCGTCGGCCCGCTCACGCCCGTCGGCTCCACCACCGCCCCCTGCCAGGACAGCGCCTTCCAGCCGTCCGTCGGGGAGCCCTCCAGGATCACCACGCCGGTGTTGTCCAGGGGGCGGGACGCGGCGTAGGGGACGTCGACGTTGGCCGCGCGGGCCGCCGTCCACATCCGGATCGCGGCGCCGTGGCTGACCATCGCGACCGTGCCGGCCCCGCTCGCGGCGGCCTCCGCGATCACCGCGTCGTAGCGGCCCAGCGCCTCCGTGCCGGTCTCGCCGCCCGGCATGCGCAGCCCCGTCTCGCCGGCCGCCCACGCGAAGACGGTCCGCATGTACTCCTCGCCGGCCGCGGAGTGGCCGGGCAGCATCTCCAGGTCGCCGGCGGAGATCTCCCGGATGCCGTCGCGGACGATCGGTTCGAGGCCCAGGGCGGCGGCCAGGGGGGCGGCGGTGAGCCGGGTGCGGGTCAGGGTGGAGACGTAGAGCGCCTCGATGTCCTCGTCGGCGAGGGCGGTGGGCAGGGCCGCAGCCTGCCGCTCGCCGAGGGCGGTCAGACCGGGCCCCGGGACAGCGGTGTCGAGCAGGTAGGAGACGTTGGTCGGGGTCTGCCCGTGGCGTATGAGGAGCAGGCGCATCCGGGGTTTCCTCTCAGTTCTCACTCGACCGCACCGCGTAAGGGAAGGAAACAGCCACTTCAGGGTAACCGCACCGGCATGAGCCCAGACGTCGACCTGACCCTCCCGAAGCCCGGCCGGCACGCCCTGCGTGACCGGCTGCTCCGCCTCGACTCCCGGCTGTTCGAGGTGGCCGCCGAGCGGAACTGGCCGTTCGCCGAGCCGGTGCTCCCCCGGCTGAGCCGCAGCGCGAACCACGGGGTGCTGTGGTTCGCGACGGCCGCCGCGGTGGCCGCGTCCCGCACTCCCCGGGCGCGCCGGGCCGCCGCCCGCGGCCTGGCCTCGCTGGCCCTGGCCTCCCTCACCATCAACACCCTCGGCAAGCGCTCGGTACGCCGCCCGCGGCCGCACCTCGACCCGGTTCCGGTGGCCCGGCAGCTGAAGCGGCAGCCGATCACGACCTCGTTCCCCTCCGGGCATGCCGCGTCGGCGGCGGCCTTCGCGGCCGGTGTCGCCCTGGAGTCCCCGGGATGGGGTGCGGTGGTGGCACCGGTGGCGTTCTCCGTCGCCATGTCGCGGGTGTACACGGGCGTGCACTTCCCGAGCGATGTGCTGGCGGGCGCGGCGCTCGGCGCCGGTGCCGCGTTCGCCGTACGTGCCCTGGTGCCGACCCGGGCGCAGACCGGTCCGCCGCCCCGGCCGCGCGCGAAGGCCCCGGCGCTGCCCGACGGGGAGGGGCTCGTGGTGGTCGCCAACCGCGCCTCGGGCAGTGCCGACCGGGTGCGGGCGCTGCACGACGAGCTGCCCGGGGCGGAGCTGGTGGAGTGCGAGCCCGACGAGGTGAAGGCCGAGTTGGAGAAGGCGGCGCTGCGGGCCCAGGCGCTCGGGGTGTGCGGGGGCGACGGCACGGTGAACGCGGCCGCCGCCACCGCCCTGCGCCACGGACTGCCGCTCGCGGTACTGCCCGGCGGCACCCTCAACCACTTCGCCTACGACCTGAGCGTGGAGGACGGCCGGGGTCTCGCCCGGGCGGTGCGCGACGGCGCGGCGGTCCGGGTGGACGTCGGCCGCTTCAGCTCCGGCGACCGGCAGGGCATCTTCCTGAACACGCTGAGCCTGGGCGTGTATCCGGAGCTGGTCCGGGAGCGGGAGCGGTGGGCAGGCCGGATCGGCAGCTGGCCCGCCGAGGTGCTGGCGGCGGTGCGCGTGCTGCGCACCGACCGGCATCCGCTGAAGGTCGAACTGCGGGGTGAGACGCACCCGTTGTGGCTGCTGTTCGTGGGCAACTGCCACTACCGCCGGATGGGGCTGGCGCCGGGCCGCCGTACCGACCTGGCGGACGGGCAGCTCGACGTACGGGTGGTGCACGGCGGCCGGCATCCCGCGCTGCGGCTGCTGTCCGCCGCGCTCGCGGGCCCGCTCACCCGCTCCCCCGCGCACGCGGAGGCCCGGGTGAGCCGGCTCAGCCTGACGGGCATCGCGGCCGGCACCCCGCTCGCCTTCGACGGCGAGGTCGTCGACGTGACCGGCGGGATGACCGTCGAGAAGCTGCCGGAGGCGCTGACCGTGTACCGGCCGCTGCCCTGATCCGACACGCGGCCGATGCACCGTCAGACTGATGCGCTGTCAGTCCATATAGTAAAACGCCGGTCTCATCATTCGGAGTGCGGGCGTAGCGTGGCGGTCACCGCGGGACGGGGTCGTCCGGCCCCGTCCGCCGGTGCGACGCGAAGGGGTTGGGCCATGTCGAAGCCACAGGAGACCGCCGTCTACACGCACGGGCACCACGAGTCGGTGCTGCGTTCCCACACCTGGCGCACCGCCGCCAACTCGGCGGCCTACCTGCTCGGTGCGCTGAAGCCGCACATGCGGATCCTGGACATCGGCTGCGGCCCGGGGACCATCACCGCGGACCTGGCGGCCCTGGTGCCCGAGGGCCGGGTCACCGGCGTCGACCGGGCACCGGACGTCCTGGCGGAGGCCCGGGCGACCGCCGCCGGTCGGGGGCTGGCCAACGTGGACTTCGCGGTCGCCGACGTCCACGCGCTGGACTACCCGGACGACACGTTCTGCGTGGTCCACGCCCACCAGGTGCTCCAGCACGTGGGTGACCCGGTGCAGGCGCTGCGCGAGATGCGCCGGGTCACGAAACCGGGCGGTTTCATTGCCGTGCGCGACGCGGACTACGCGGCGATGACCTGGTACCCGGCGGTGCCGGGGCTGGCGGACTGGCTGGCGCTGTACCGGCGGGTGGCGCGGGCCAACGGGGGCGAGCCGGACGCCGGGCGGCGACTGAAATCCTGGGCCCTGGCCGCGGGGCTCACCGACATCACGGCCACCTCGGGCACCTGGACGTACAGCACCGCCGAGGAACGGCAGTGGTGGGGCGGGCTGTGGGCGGACCGCACCGTCGCCTCCTCCTACGCCGAGCGGGCCACCGAGGGCGGGCACGCCGACACGGAGGAACTGCGGGCCGTCTCGGCGGCCTGGCGCCACTGGGCGGAGCAGGAGGACGGCTGGTTCGCCGTCCTGCACGGAGAGATCCTCTGCCGTAAGTGAGCCTCGTCCCGGCGCTACGGCCGGGTCACTGGCGCGGCAGCAGCGGTCCCAGCGGCCCGAGGTCCAGATTGAGGTCCTCGGGCCGCAGCCCGTAGCGGTCCCGCAGCTCGGCCATGCGGTCCTCCAGCAGCATCAGGGTGAGCCCGATCCGTTCCTCCTGCTCCTCGGTGAGGTCGCCCGTGTCGAAGCGGCGCAGCGCCTGCCGTTCCATCAGCTGGCGCAGCAACTCCACGACGGTCAGTACGAGCTTCACCAGGTCGCGCTCCACCGTGTCCGGGTCGAGGTCCATCCGGTTGCGGTGCTCGCTCACGTCGGCTCCCCCCAGGGTGCGGGCACTTGGGCGTTGACCGAGCTGATCAGCGCGTTCAGGTCGATGCGGACGAGGTCGACGTCCGCGATGCGCAGCGTGATGTCGCCGGTGATGACGACCCCGCCGGCCAGCAGCCGGTCCAGCAGGTCCACCAGGGCGACCTCACGACGTTCCACGACGGTCACCGCGCCTCCCCCTGCTCCTGCGGGCGGGACACGCGCTCGGTGAAGGAGTAGGCCGCCCAGGGGCCGGTGAGTTCCACCCGCATTCCCGGCGCCTCGTCCTTCGTACGGTCGACCAGTTCCACGAATTCCTCGGAATCCGCGCGCCGCACCAGGTAGGCCGCGTTGAGCAGGTTCTGGCCGGGGGCCCCGGACAGCGAGGCGTTCTGCGGGGGGTGCAGCCGGGAATCCTCGGCCGCGCTCGAAAGCAGCTCGTGCAGCCGGTGCGCGAATTCCTCGGCGGCCCGCCACCTCTCCTCGTGTTCGCGGGTGCGCGAGCGACGCTGCCGCAGGTAGTCACGTCCGCTGGCGGGCCGTCCGGCGGGCTCGGGCGCCCGCTCCGGCTCGGCGGGCTCGGCGTACAGCTTCACACCCCACTCCACCCGGCCTTCCAGCCGGTCGAGGGTGTCCAGGAAGTCGGCCTCACGGGCCTCCATCATGGTCCGTACGCCGCTGTCGTCGCGGAACACCGTGGCGAGCCGCAACGGCAGCGGGGTGGTGACGGTGGTGAGCGCGTCGATCACGCCCTGGTGGGCGCGGGCGGTCGCGGCCAGCCAGTCCAGGTCCTCCAGATGCGCGCGCAGCGGCTCCTCGGCGAAGTCCCGCTCCGGGACCGTACTGACGACGGCCACCAGGTCGCGGTGCCTGAGCAGGCCCGGCGGGGTTCCGCCCACGCCGGTCAGCTGGGCCTGAAGGGCCGCCTCGAAAGGGCGGCAGACGGCGTAGACATAGCGGAGTCCGCCCTGTGCGGTCATCCGTCCTCCCTCTGGCGCTGCCCACGTCCGGCCTCCAGCGCCTCCAGGGCCGCGAGCCGCTCCCGCAGCTCGTGGTTCTCCCTGGTGAGCTGGTCGCCCCGGGCGCGCGTCGACAGCTCCGGGTCGCGCTCCCACCAGTCGATTCCCATCTCCTTCGCCCGGTCGACGGAGGCGACGACCAAGCGGAGTTTGATGGTGAGCAGTTCGATGTCGAGCAGGTTGATCCTGATGTCGCCGGCGATGACGATGCCCTTGTCCAGGACACGTTCCAGGATGTCGGCGAGGTTCGCGCCACCGCCGCCGTCCCGGCCGTAGGACTCGGGCAGCCGGCCCGCCATCGTCATCGACGGCTCCCGGACCTGGCGTACTCGTCCTCGGCCTCAGGTTCCTCCTCGGGCTCCTCCTCGGGTTCCTCCTCCTCGTCCTCCTCGTAGTCCTCGTCCTCGGCCTCGTACTCCTCGGGTCCCTCGGACTCGTCGGCTTCGTACTCCTCGGGCTCCTCGGACCCCTCGGCCTCCTCCTCATCGTCCTCCTCGGAGCCCTCGTCCGCCTCGTCGTACGGCTCCTCGCCCTCGTAGGGCTCCTCTTCCTGCCCCTCTTCCTGGTCCTCGGCGTTCTCCTCCTCCTCGGCCAGGGCGTCCTCGTGGCTGACGACCACCTCCCCGTCGCGGATCTCGCCGCGCCAGCCGTCGTCGACCTCGCCCTTCATGGAGATGTGGCGGGCGTAGTGCTTCAGGTCGAGCCGGGTGCGGCGGCCGGAGGCGCGCCAGATGTTGGCGGTCTTCTCGAAGAAGCCGCTGGGGTAGTACTCGATCACCAGCAGGATGCGGGTGAGGTTGTCGTCGAGCTGGTGGAAGGTCACGACACCCTTGTGGGTGCCCTTGGCGCCCTCCGACGACCACTGGATGCGGTAGTCGGGGACCTGCTCGATCGTCTTCCCCTTCCAGCTGCGGCTGGACCACCAGATCTTGCCCTGCCAGTCCGACGTGGTGTCGTCGGCCCGGCTGGCGCTCTTGACGCCCTTGGCGAAGGTGCTGAAGTCCTGGTAGCGGGTCCACTGGTCGTAGGCCGTGCGGACCGGGACGCCGACGTCGACGGACTCGATGATGACCGTCGGTTTCTGCCCCGAGCCCTTGCCCTTCCCCTTGCCCTTGCCGCCCCCAAGGTTCTTCACCTTGTCCATGATGGTGTCCTTGGCGTGGGAGAAGCCGAGTTCCAGCGCGGAGCGCACCGGCCCCTTGCCCTCGGCGACCTTGCGGCCGGCGTCGAGGGCGAGCTTGCCGAATCCGGGGCTGTTGCCCTCGGCGATGTCGGTGAGCTTGCCCGTCGCCTCGCCGAGCTTGGTCCCCGCGCCCGCCAGCAGGCGCTGGGCCTGGGCCGCGAGGTACTCCTGAAGTTCCGCCTTCAGGCGGTCGGCGGCCTCGGAGCGGGCCACGTTGCCGATCGGTCCGGTGTTCACCGGTCACCGCCTCCCTTCGGCCGGGCCCGGCCGGCCGTCTTCTTGGCGGCGGCCCGGCCCGGTGCGGCCTTCTTGGCCGGCGCCCTCTTCGCGGCGGCCTTCTTCGCCGGGGCCTTCTTGGCGGGCGCCTTCTTGGCCGGGGCCTTCTTGGCGGCGGCCTTCTTCGCCGACCGCTCGGCGTCCGGCCTGTCTGCTTCGTCCTCGTCCGGACCGCCCTCGTCCCGCTCCTCGTCGCCCTGCTCCTCGGCCTCCTCCGCCTCGTTGTCGGCGCGCTCCGCGTCCTCGTCGTCCTCCTCGTCCCGGCCGCCACCGCGACCGAGGTCACCGGAGTCCGGCACGACGCCGGCCAGCTGGTCGCGCACCTCGGCGGTACGGCCGTGCAGCCGGTCGGCGAGGGAGCCGAGCTGGCGTTCGACCATGGCGCCGGAGGCGGCCTTGCCGACCCCGCGCAGGTCCTGGCGCAACTGGTCGCCGATCTCCTTGAACTGCGGGTTGTCACGCAGTTGCTGGTTGGCGAGGTCCAGCAGCGCCTTCGGACCCAGGTTCAGCCGCTTGCCCGCCACCAGCGAACCCACGGCGAGGGCCATTTTGAGCTTCTTGGTCCGGCCCAGGAGATATCCGGCCCCGATCGCGAGGCCCAGTCCCATGCGATTCATATACGTGTCCCCTTGCCGTGCCCCGCGTCGTTGCGCAGGGCGGTCTCCAGCCGGTCGAGGAGTTCGTCCTCGGCCCGGTCGAACTCCTCCTCGTCGATCTCGCCGGCTTCCAGCCGCTCTTCCAGCCGGGCCAGCTCGGCCCGGACGGTGGCGGGGTCGTAGTAGATCCGCTCCGCCTCGTGCACGACCTGCTCGACGACCCAGGCGCTGCCGCGCACCGGCGCGAACGGCAGTAGCAGCAGCTCCTTGATCAGTCCCATGGCCTTACTCCTGACCGCCCTCCGCACCGCCGACGGTGGTGCCCGCGGGCTCGGAGGGCCCGGGTTCGACAAAGCTGTACGGCGGCAGCGGGCCGTTGACCCGCACGTCGAGGTGCGAATGGCTCTTGCGCAGCTGGTCGACCTGGGCGAGGAACTTCTCGGCCTCGGCCCGGTCCACCAGGAACGACAGGTTGGCGAGCCAGCCGGTCGACTCGGGGCCCACGCTCACGGCCGCGGACTCCGGCTCCAGTGCCTGCCGCACCTCCACCGCGTCCTCGGCCTCCCGGGCCTGGACGGCGGCCGCCACCATCTCGCCGAGCTGCAGCCGGCTCTCGTAGCTGCCGCCGCCGGACTTCCGGTTGGACTCGGCGAGGGCCCGGAGCTCCGCGTTCTCGGACATCACGCGGTGCAGCACGGCGTCCTCGATGTGGCTGGCCTTGATGTTGTACTCGACCCTGCCGTCGAGGGTGCGCAGCCGTTCCAGATAGTGATCGGCGCGTTCGGCGAGCACGCCCGCGACGGTCTCGTCGTCCGGGGCGACGCTGCCGAACCGCATCGGCAGCACGCAGCCGCCGCCCCCCGCCTCCGCCAGGACGTTCTGGTGGGCGAGGAGGTCCCGCCGTTTGGGCCGCAGCCCTTCGGGGGCCTCGCTGACCACCGCGGCCAGCTCACCCTCGGTGAGGATGCGCACCGGGCAGGGCGGGTCGCCCACGCCGTCCATGCCCTCGGGCAGGGAGGGGTGCCCGGCGGCTGCGATGCCGTAGACGTACGTGCTCACTCCTGCTCCTCCCTCTCCTTGCGGCGGGACGTGGTCGACTTGCGCGCACGCGGCCGGGACTCGGTCTCGCCCGAGTGCTCGTCACGGGCCTGCTGGAAGGCGTCGGAGATGGTCTGGGCGGCGCCGGACAGCGCGCCCTTCGACTTGCCGCGGGCACCGGACTCGGTGACCTCACCGACGATCTCGGGCAGACCCGGGCTCTTGTTGGGGCCCGACTCCAGGTCGAGCCGGTTGCAGGCCTCGGCGAAGCGCAGGTAGGTGTCGACGCTGGCGACGACGACACGTACGTCGATCTTCAGGATCTCGATGCCGACGAGAGAGACCCGCACGAACGCGTCGATGACCAGTCCTCGGTCGAGGACCAGTTCGAGCACGTCGTAGAGGCCGCTGGAGCCGCCTCCGCCGGTCTGTTGTGCGGGTACTACGGTCATGCCTGTCCGACCTCCTTGTCGTGGGAACCCTCCGCGGGCGGGCGGTCTAGCGACCGCCGGACCTGTGTGCGCCGTCGGCACGTCCGCGCTCGTAACGGCGGACCCGCCGGTATCCGGTGAGCTGCCCCTGCGGGTCGAGTTCGACCTGGTAGCTCGCCATCAGGCTCATCGTGTCCGGCACCCTGGCGAGTTCGAGCACCTCGATCTCCACCGCCCAGCCGTCCTCCGTCTGTTCGAAGGAGGACACCGACTCGGCGGCCATGCCGGTGAGTTCGGCGAGCTGGGTGCGTGCCTGGCGCAGAACCTCCATGGGCCGGGGCCGGCCCTTCGCGGCCGCGTCGGGTTCGTTGTCGCGATTGCGTTCCTGACGTGAATCGTGTGTCTGAGACGTGTCGTGTGTGTTCGTCATGGCCACCTCTTGGTCCGAGTGGCCGGAGGTACCCCGCTCAAACCTTCACATCGGATCGGACACGGTGCGCGGTCGGACGGTTTCCCTGCGTAGCGCCTCCAGCTTGCGGCGGGCCGGACCGAGCGCCCGGCCCCGGCCCGAGAGCCCGGCCCAGGGTTTGCTTCGGGCCTGGTCGACGGCGTCGGCGACGGTCCAGCGGCGGGCGTCGACTGCGGGGTCGGCGAGCTGGTCCCAGCTGACGGGTACGGCGACGGGGGCGCCGGGCCTGGCCCGCACCGTGTAGGGGGCCACCGCGGTCTGCGCGTAGGCGTTGCGCCCCATGTCCAGGAAGAGCCGGTCGCCCCGGTCGGCCTTGCGGACGGCGGTGGTGAGCCGGTCCGGGTGCTCGGCGGCGAGCAGCTCGGCGAGGTCGTGGGCGAACGCGCGGACCTCGTCGAAGGGGTGCCCGCCGTTCAGCGGTACCACGAGGTGGACGCCGCGGGAGCCGGTGGTCATGGGTGCCGACGGCAGCCCGAGCCGGTCCAGCAGGTCACCGGCCCAGCCGGCGGCCTGCCGGACCGCGGCGAAGTCGTCGCCGGGCGGGTCCAGGTCCAGGACCAGCCGGTCGGGGCGGTCGGGCCGGGCGGCGCGGGAGAGCCAGCGGTGGAGGGTGACGCAGGCCTGGTCCGCGAGGTACACGAGGGTGGCGGTGTCGCCGCACACCACATGGGTCACGGTGCCGCCCTCCTTGGCGACCGTGGCCCGCTCGATCCAGTCCGGGTAGTGGTCCGGGGTGTTCTTCTGCATGAACCGGGGGCCGTCCAGGCCGTCCGGGTACCGCTCCACCATCAGCGGGCGGCCGCGCAGCTGGGGCAGCAGGAAGGGTGCGACGGAGCGGTAGTGGTCGACGAGGTCGGCCTTGGTGTACTCCTTCGCCCCGCCGTCGCCCTCTTCCCCGCCGCCGGGGAAGAGGACCTTGTCCGGCCGGTGCAGTCGCACCGTGCGGCGGCCGGCCCCTACCGGCCGCGGTGCGCCGTCGGTCACCGCACGACCGCCTCCTCGACCAGCAGCCGCCCGGCCGCCGCGATCGCCTCGGCGTCGATGCCGGCGGCGTGCAGCTGCTGGTCGGGGGCGGCCGACCCCGGCATGGTCCGTACGGCGAGCCTGACCAGGCGCGGTACGGGCCTGCCGTCCGTGAAGGCCTCCGCGACCGCGTCACCGAGGCCGCCCTCCTCGTGGTGGTCCTCGACGGTGAGCAGGCAACCGGTCTCCTCGGCGGCCCGGTGCAGGGTCTCCCGGTCGACGGGCTTGACCGAGTACAGGTCGACCACGCGGACCCGGATGCCGTCCTCGGCGAGCGCGTCGGCGGCCTTGAGCGCCTCGTGCAGGGTCACCCCGGCGGCGACCACCGTCAGCCGGTCCTCGTCACTGGAGCGCAGCACCTTGCTGCCGCCGACCGGGAAGTCCTCGTCCGGGCCGTAGATCACCGGGCTCGCGCCGCGCGAGGTGCGCAGGTAGCGGATGCCGTCGAGGTCGGCCATGGTGGCGACCAGCTTGGCGGTCTGGTTGGCGTCGCACGGGTAGAGGACGGTCGAGCCGTAGACCGAGCGGAACATCGCCAGGTCCTCCAGGCCCATCTGCGAGGGGCCGTCCTGCCCGATCGCCGCGCCCGCGTGCGAGCCGACCAGGTTGATGCCGCTGCCGCTGATCGAGGCCATCCGCACGAAGTCGTGGGCGCGGGTGAGGAAGGCCGCGAAGGTCGAGGCGTACGGCACCCAGCCGCGCGTCGCCATGCCGACGGCGCCCGCCACCAGTTGCTGCTCGGCGATGTAGAACTCGAAGTACCGGTCGGGGTGTTCCTTGCCGAAGAGTTCGGTACGGGTGGAGTCGCCGACCTCGCCGTCCAGGGCGACGACGTCGGCGCGCGCGGTGCCGAGCGCGACCAGCGCCTTGCCGAAGGCGTCGCGGGTGGCGACCTCGTCCCCCTTGTCGTAGCGCGGGAGTTCGAGTGGGCCGGTGGACACGGAGTGCGGCGCCCGCGCCGCGGCCGGCTCCTGCACGTGGACCCTCAGGTCGCGGACGCCGCCGAGTTCGGCGATGGCCTCCTCGGCGTCGGGCACCGGCTTGCCGTGCATGCCCTCGCGGTCCTCCACGGCCTTGACGCCCCGGCCCTTGCGGGTGCGGGCGAGGATGGCGGTGGGCTGTCCGGCGGTGGACGCGGCCTCGCCGCAGGCACGGTCGACGGCGTCCACGTCGTGGCCGTCGACCTCCACGGTGTGCCAGCCGAAGGCCTGGAAGCGGCGGGCGTAGGCGTCGAGGTCGTGGCCGTGCCGGGTGGGGCCGCGCTGGCCGAGCCGGTTGACGTCCACGATCACGGTGAGGTTGTCGAGGTGTTCGTACCCGGCGTGCTCGGCGGCCTCCCACACGGAGCCCTCCGCAAGCTCGCTGTCCCCGCACAGCACCCAGACCCGGTAGTGGCCGTGCTCCAGCCGCTTCCCGGACAGGGCGATGCCGACGCCCACCGGCAGGCCCTGGCCGAGGGAGCCGGTGGCGGTCTCGACCCACGGCAGCCGGCGCGGGGTGGGGTGCCCCTCCAGGTGGCTGCCGAGTTTGCGGAAGGTGAGCAGCTCGGCGTCGTCGATGGCGCCGGCCGCCTTGTACGCGGCGTAGAGCAGGGGCGAGGCGTGGCCCTTGGAGAGGATGAAGCGGTCGTTGCCGGGGTGGCCGGGCCGGTCGAAGTCGTAGCGCAGATGGTGGGCGAGCAGGACCGCCATCACGTCGGCGGCGGACATCGACGAGGTCGGATGCCCGGACTCGGCAGCGGCGGCCGCCCGCACGCTGTCCACCCGCAACTGCTGTGCGAGTTCTACGAGTTCGGCGGTGTTCATGAGGCTCCTTCCGGGAAGTTTCACGGTTGCGCGGCGCGCAACCGGGGTCGGTGGCCACGCTCCGGAGCCCGCCGGTCACGGTGCGCCTGCGAAGGTGCGGCGGGCGCCTCCCACGTAACCGTAGGCGGGCGCGCCGAACGCCGCCCGCCGAGGCGCCCCGGCCGGGACGCCTCGCGGTGCGGCTCACGCGGTGCCACCCGGGGGGGCGGGCCGGTTCAGGTCCGGTGCCGCGGCGTGCTCGGGGTCGTGGCGTCCGGGGTGTTCGGGGCGGGGGTGGCGGGCGGGGTGGGCGGCATCGGCGGGTACGGGACGCCGGGTCCGTCCGGCAGCCCGGCGGGGGCCGTGCCTCCGGCCGCCGCGTGCGGGGCGTGCGGGGCGTGCGGCCTCTTCGGACGGCCCGCCTCCCGCAGCAGGCAGGCGGCCGCACCGAGGAGCACCGCGGTGATCAGCGCCGCGGCCCAGCCAGGCAGCACGAGCGCCAGCGCCAGCCCCACGGCCAGCGCGACCGCGGCCCCCGCGTACAGGGCGGCCGCGCCCGAAGCGGCGTACATGGCCGCCGTGCGCCGCCGCTTGCGGCCCTGCTCGCGCAGTTCGTCACGTACGGTCTCGCGGGCGACCTGCGCCAGTTCGTCGACGAGCTCCTTGTCCAGATGCTCCAGATGCTCGATGTGCTCCATGCCGTGCGGGTACCCGGGGCCGAATCGGCATAACAGGAGATCACCGGAGCCCGCCCCGGACCGCGCCGCGCCAACTAGGCTCGTGGCATGGAGATTCTGGGCGCCTCCCTGCGCATCTGCGTCGACGACCTCGATACCGCGATCCCCTTCTACGAACGTCTCTCCGGCGGCAGAGCCAGCCGTTTCGAACGCGGCGGCGTCCAGGTCGCCGCGGTCGGCTCGTTCCTTCTGATGAGCGGCCCGGAGGCGGAGCTGGCGGTGCTGCGCAAGGTGGCCGCGACCATCGCGGTGAAGGACGTGGAGGAGGCGCACCGGCTGCTCAGCGGCCTCGGTGCGCAGATCATCGCGGGGCCGGTGCCGACGCCGGTCGGCCGCAACCTGCTGGCGATGCACCCGGACGGCTCGATCTTCGAGTACGTCGACCAGCACCAGGCCTGATCAGGGACCTGATCAGGGAGCGGGCGGCCGCATCCGGAAGTCGTACCGGCCGGGCAGCGGCTCCTCGGTGAGCCGCGCCCACAGCCGGCCGACGGCGTCCGCCCCCTCCCGCAGGTCGGCGACCTCGAAACCGCCCTCGAACACGGCCCGGGCGGCCTCCTGTCGTCCCTCCGCGAGCAGCAGCTCCGCCTCCAGGAGCCGGAACCGGCCGCGCTCCCGGGTCGCGGGCAGCAGCGCCTCCCACACGGCGCGGGCGTCCGCGACCCGACGTACCCGCAGCAGCGCTTCCAGGGCCTCGCGGCCGAGCGCCGCACAGGCCGCCGTCCAGGTCTCGCCGTCGTCACGGCGTTCCCGGCACAGGTCGTCGAAGGCGTCGGCGTACCGTTCGGCGGCCCGCTCGTGGTGCCCGTACTCCTCGTCGGCGACGGCGAGACAGCGCAGCGACGGCCACAGTGACGGGGCGATCCGGAGACCGCGCTCCCAGCTGCGGACGGCCTGGGCATGGTCCCCGGCGTGCCACTGGGCGACGCCGAGGTGGTACTCGGTGCCCGGGGTGGCGGGTGCCGTCTCCAGCATGTCCCGCCAGTGCGGCGCGACCAGGGTGGGTCCCGGAGGCCGTACCCGGCGGGGTTCGGGCAGGGTGCCGGTGCGCAACAGCGCCAGCCAGGGGGCCTGTTCCTCGCCCAGGGTGGACTCGGCGAACGGCGTGCCGGGCAACTTGCGGTCCGCGCGCAGCACTTCGAGGGCGCCCCAGCCGGAGCCGGTGGCGAGGACTGCGCCGGGTTCGGCGTCGGCGTACGGCTGCCAGGCGGCCCGGGCGGCGTCGAGTGCGGCGCGCGGCAGGACGGACTCCAGAGCCTCCCCCGCCTCCTCGGGGCGTGCCGTCAGCGGCCCGTAGGCCTCCAGCCAGGACACCTCGCTCTCCGCGTCGAGCCGGAGGTGCTCCAGCCGGGTGCGGGCGACGCCGGCCTGGATCTCGCGGTAGCCGCCGGGGCCGGACGCGCCGAGCCACTCCTGCCAGCGCCGGCCGCCGGGCCCCGAGCCCCACACGAACTGCTTGCGGCCGGGCAGTTCGTCGGTGGAGGTCTGCACCAGCCCGTGGCCGTCCGCGTCGAGCGCGGCGATCCAGCGGCGCCGCCCGTCCGGGATGTCGTAGCACCAGTCGGTGGCGTACGGGGGCATGACGTCGTACGCGGGGGCGGGCACCCGGTGCAGCCGGCGCTCGGGGCCGAACTCCCAGGCGTGTGCCGCCGGTGCCACGATCCGGCGGCCCTCCGGTACCGCCGTGTTCGACCACCAGAAGAGCGGCACGGGGTGTCCGTGCGGGTTGCGGACGCGGACCCCGGCGTACAGGAAGTCCGAGCCGTCCGGCAGCCACAGGTCGACCTGGAAGGGCAGGTCGTGCAGACGCTCCCACTCCCACAGGCGCAGCAGCTCCCCGCCGTCGGGGGCGGGGACGCGGGCCGCGTGCAGCGGGGCGCAGGAGAGGGTGGTGTGGCCGGTGGCGCCGATGTTCCACTCGATGCCGCCGGCGTACCAGGCGCCGTTGAGTGCGAGGTTGGCGGGCTGGAACACCGGGGTGCGGTAGAGGAGTTCGCGACCGGTGGGAAGGTGGACGAGGGAGGCGATCCGGCCGCCGAGGCCGGGCAGGACGGTGGCCCGCAGCCGGTCGTTCTCGATCACGAGGGCGTCCAGGTCACGGGGCTCGCGGGTCCTGCCGTAGCCGTCGCGGATCCGCACCGGGAGCAGGCTGCGCGGCTGCCCCTGGCCGAGCTGCCCCTGGCCGAGCTGCCTCAGGCAACGGAGTGGGGGCAGCGGGTTGTCCGGGCCCAACTCCGCCGCGGGCAGGGTCAGTACCTCACGTCGGATCCTGGTCACGATCACCATGGAACCCGGCCGCGGGTGAGGTGGCCAGGGGAGCTACCGGTCAGGATTGCGCAAAGGCCGTCAGCCGGGCGCGCGCATCTCCGCCGTGATCGCCCACCGCTCGTGGTCCCGCCAGGCGCCGTCGATGTAGATCATGTTCGGCGAGAAGCCCTCCAGGCGGAAGCCGGCACCGCGGGCGAGCGCGATGGACGCGGCGTTGCCCGGCTGGGCGTTGATCTCGAGGCGGTGCAGCCGCATCGGCCCGAAGGCGTGGTCGACGACCAGACCCATGGCCTCTCGCATCAGGCCGCGCCCGGCGGCGTGCGCGAACACGCCGTAGCCGAGCGCACCGCACTGGAAGCCGCCCTCCACGATGTTGTTGATGTTGATGAACCCGGCGATCGCGCCGTCGGCGTCCTTCTCGCACACCAGGAACCCGGCCTTGCTGCGGTCCTCGATCAGCCGCTCCGCGTAACCGGCGTAGGCGGCGTCGGTGGTGGGCGGGAACAGCCACGGCTGGTGGAGGTCCTTGCTCTCCCGGGCCCGGGCGATGAACTCGGCGCCGTCCTCGTAGGTGAAGTGGCGGATGCCCACGCGGGGGCCCTCGGCGAGGTAGCGGGAAGCGGTGTGCGGCATCCCGTCACCCTACGCGGAGCGAAGGCCGCCGGGTGGGCCTCAGCGCAGTGCCGGCTCCGTCAGGGTGAGGGTGCCCGCGTCGGCGTCCAGTTCCGCGGTCACTCCCAGCGGGACCGTCAGGGCGTCCGCGCAGTGCCCGAACCCGAACTCCTCGGCCACCGGCACCCCGAGGCCGCCGAGCCGGTCGGCGAGCATGGCCCGGACCCCCTCGTAGGGCCCGCAGCGGTCCCAGGAGCCGAGCAGGACCCCGGCGACTCCGTCGAGCCAGCCGGACCGCAGCAGCTGGGTGAGGCTCCGGTCGAGGCTGTACGGCTGCTCGCCCACGTCCTCCAGGAGGAGCAGTCCGCCACGCGCGCCGGGGTGGGTGCCCGGGGTGCCGAGGCCGGTGGCGAGCAGGCGCAGACAGCCGCCGACCGTGACGCCCCGGGCCCGGCCGGGGACCAGCGCGGTGCCCCGGGAGGGGATCGTGCGGACCGTCTCCGGGGCGAACAGGGTGGCCCGCAGGTGTTCCTGGGCCTCGGCGCTCTTGACGAAGTCGGCGCCCGCGGCCACCGGTCCGTACAGGGTGGCGAGGCCCAGCCGGGTGGCGAACGCCTCGTGCAGCACGGTCGCGTCGCTGAAGCCGACGAACGCCTTCGGCCCGGCCGCCCGCATCGCCTCCCAGTCGAGCAGGTCGACGACGCGCTGCGCGCCGTAGCCGCCGCGTGCGCAGAGCACGGCGGAGACGGACGGGTCGCACCAGGCCCGCTGGAGGTCGGCCGCACGGTCGGCGTCCGTGCCCGCCAGGTAGCCCAACTCACCGTCCTGGGCGAGCACATGGGGTGCCACCACCGGGTCGAGGTCCCAGCCGCGCAGGATGTCGAGCCCCGCCTGGAGCCGCTCCTCGACGATCGGCCCGCTGGGCGCCACGACGGCGACCCGCGCTCCGGCGGACAGCCGGGGCGGCCTGGTCAGTGCGCCCACCGAGGCCGCTCCGGCCGCCGGCGTCGGTGCGCTTGCTGCGGTCACTTCACTCACTTCACCAGCTCCAGTGCGGGGATCCCCGCCACCTCGAAACCGAAGACCTGAGCATAGAGGGCGAGTTCGGCTTCCAGGGCGCGGATCAGGGTCTCGGCGCGCCGGAATCCGTGCCCCTCCCCCGCGAAGGTCAGGTAGGCGTGCGGCACCGGCCGGCCGTCCAGCCGGGCGAGGAGACGCTCGCACTGCGCGGGCGGGCAGATCACGTCGTCGAGGCCCTGGAGCAGCAGGAAGGGCGCGGTGAGCCGGTCGACCCGCTCGGTGGGAGACCGCTCGGCGTAGCGCTCGGGCACCTCGGCCCGCGGTCCGATCAGGGATTCCAGGTACCGGGACTCGAAGTCGTGGGTCTCCCCCGCGCCCCAGCCGACGAGGTCGAGGACGGGGTAGGCGATGGTGCCGCAGGCGTAGACGTCGGTGCCGGTCAGGGAGGCGGCGGCGGTCCAGCCGCCCGCGCTGCCGCCGCGGATCGCGAGCCGGGCGCGGTCGGCGCTGCCCTCCTCGGCGAGGGCGAGCGCGACGGCCGCGCAGTCCTCGACGTCGACCACGCCCCACTGCTCGCGCAGCCGTTCCCGGTACTCCCGCCCGTACCCGGTGGAGCCGCCGTAGTTCACCTCGGCGACCCCGATGCCCCGGGAGGTGAAGTAGGCGATCGCGAGGTCGAGGACGAGCGGCACCCTGCTGGTGGGGCCGCCGTGCGCCCAGATGACGTACGGCGGCAGCTCGCCCGCGGGGGCGGTGTGGCCGGGGTTGCGGGGCGGGTGGACGTGGGCGTGCACCTCCCGGCCGCCCGGCCCGGTGAAGGTACGGACCTGCGGCTCGGAGTAGTGGGCCGGGTCGACCGGGTCGTGGTGCGGGGTGCCGACGACCCGGGCGCGGCCGGAGGCGGTGTCGAGTTCGACGACCTCGGGCGCGGTGCGCGGCCCGGCCCCCACCGCGACGACCCGGGTGCCGTGCACGGCGAGGGTGGCGGCGAACTCGGTCCAGGGTCCGGCGGCGTCGACCAGTTCGCCGGTCTCCGGGTCGAGCACCCCGAGCACGGCCGGTCCCCGGCCGTGGACGACGGCGATCAGCCCGTCGTCAAGGGGCGCGAACCAGCGGGAGCCGAGCCTCCACAGCGGCCCGGCGAACTCCTCCTCGCGCGGGCAGAGGGGGACGCCGTCCCGGTACAGGTTCCACCAGCCACTGCGGTCGCTCGCCCACAGCAGCCGGTCGTCCGCGGACCACTCCACCTGGGCGACGGCCTCCGCCGGTCCGCCCGCGACGGCGCGGACCGAGTGCAGCAGACCGTCGTCACCGACCTCGCCGACCAGCAGCTCGGTGCCGTCCCAGGGCATCCGCGGGTGGTCCCAGGCCAGCCAGGCGGCCCGCCGCCCGTCGTGCGAGAGCCGGGGCCCGGTCAGGAACCGGTGCCGCTCGGCGGTGAGTTCCCGTACGGCGGCCCGGTCCTCGGCGGCCGAGCCGTCCAGCGGTACGGCGGCCAGCACGCGCCGCACGTCGTCGGGGCCGTCCCCGGTGAACTCCTCCAGCACGCACCACACCTCACCCCGGTCCGGCAACAGCAGCGGTTCGGCCCAGCGAGGTCCGGGCGGGGTCAGCGGGCGGGGTTCGGCGCCTGGCTCGAACCGGTACAGCCGCTGGTCGTCGAAGTGCGTGAAAACCAGCAGCGGGGCGCCGCCGTCGGCGGGCACGGTGCCCGCCCAGGGGTGTCCGCCGTACTCGATGACCCGGCTGTTGACGTTCCACGGCGCGGGCAGCACGGACTGCCCGGTGCTGCCCCTGACCAGGGTGCGGCGGCCGCCCTCCCCGGGCCGGGGCTCGGTCCACCAGGGTTCGCCGCCGACGTACCCCACCCACTCCGGGGCGCCGTCGTGCGCCGCGGCCAGGGCCGCGTCGACGGGCGAGGTCCACGAGCCGTACACCTTCGTCTGCACGCTGTCTCCTTCGCTCTCAGGCCGTACGCAGGAAGCGGTCCAGGACCTGGACGCCGAAGTGCAGGGCATCGACGGGCACGCGTTCGTCGACCCCGTGGAAGAGGGCCTGGTAGTCGAGGCCCTCGGGCAGCCTGAGCGGGGCGAAGCCGTAGCCGGCGATGCCGAGCCGGGAGAACTGCTTGGCGTCGGTACCGCCGGACATGCAGTACGGCACCACGTGCCCCTCGGGGGCGAACTCCTCGACGGCGGCGCGCATCCTGGCGTACGTCGGTGAGTCCAGCGGTGCCTGGAGGGCGACCTCGCGGTGCTGGAACTCCCAGTCGACGTCGGGGCCGGTGAGCTCGTCGAGAGTGGCGCGGAACTCGTCCTCGGTGCCGAACAGATAGCGCCCGTCGACGAAGGCGACGGCCTCGCCGGGGATGACGTTGAGCTTGTAACCGGCGTCCAGCATCGTCGGGTTGGTGCTGTTGCGGACGGTGGCCTCGACCAGCCGGGCGGCCGGGCCGAGCTTGTCGAGGAGCAGGTCGACGTCGCGCAGGTCGCTGTCGATGCCGTAGAGCGCGGCGAGTTCGGTGAGGGCCGCGGAGACGGTCGGGGTGAGCCGGAGCGGCCAGGTGTGCTCGCCGATGCGGGTGACGGCGGCGGCGAGGCGGGTGACCGCGTTCTCCTTGTTCACCTTGGAGCCGTGTCCGGCCCGGCCGCGTGCGGTGAGCTTGAGCCAGCCGGTGCCGCGCTCCCCGGCGGCGACCGGGTAGATCTGCCGCCCGGTGCCGTCGTGGAAGGTGAAGGCGCCCGACTCGCCGACGCCCTCGGTGCAGCCCTCGAACAGTTCGGGGTGGTGGTCGGCGAGGAAGCCGGCGCCGTCGACCGCGCTGTCCTCCTCGTCGGCGGTGAAGGCGACGACGATGTCCCGGCGCGGCCGGACTCCCTGCCGGGCCCAGGCGCGCACCACCGCGAGGATCATCGCGTCCATGTTCTTCATGTCGACGGCGCCCCGTCCCCACACCACCCCGTCGCGGATCTCCCCGGAGAAGGGGTCGACGCTCCAGTCGGCGGCCCGCGCGGGCACCACGTCGAGGTGGCCGTGGACCAGGAGCGCGTCGGCGGCCGGGTCGGTGCCCTCGATGCGGGCGACGACGTTGGTACGGCCCTCGGTGCGCTCCAGGAGGATCGGTTCCAGGCCCGCTCCGCAGAGCTGCTCGGCCGCGTACTCGGCGGCCGGGCGCTCCCGGCAGTCGCCGCCGCCGTGGTTGCTGGTGTCGATCCGGATCAGTTCGGAGGTGAACCGGACGACCTCGTCCAGTGCCTGCTGGTCAGCCATACTGCTCCTCCACCGCGGCCGAGACGATCGTGGTGACCGCCTTGAAGGTGCGGATGCCGTCGTACATGGTTCCTTCGGTGTACGCCACCTTGCGCTCGCCGATCCGCTCGACGCCGGGGACGACGGTGGCGGAGAGGGCGAGGTGCTCGGCGTCGAACTCCAGGGCGATCGTGAAGGGGCCGCCGGTCACGGGCTCGTGCCGCACCGCGAGGCGGGCGGCCTCCTTGGCGGCGGCCCGGATCTCCCCGGCCGTCCTGGCCGGGGTCCGGCACACCGCCGCGTACCGGGACACGTGGTCCTTGACGGCGACCTTGAGGGCCTCGGGCGCGTAGCCGAGGGCGTCCTCGCAGGCCAGGTCGTCGCCGGTGAAGAGGACGACGGGGACGCCGTACTCGGCGACCACGTGGGCGTTGAGCAGGCCCTCGCTGGCGCGGACGTCGTTCAGCCAGACCCCGGTGACGGAGTTGGCGAGGTAGGTGTGGGCGAGGACGCCCGCCATGCCTGCGCCGGTGTGGTAGCCGACGAAGGCGACCCCGTCGACGTCACCGTGCTGGACGCCCTCGACCATGGAGAGGGACTTGTGGCGACCGGTGATCATCTCGGCGCGTTCGTCGAGCTGCTCCAGGAGCAGGTTGCGCATGCTCCAGTGGGCCTCGTTGATCAGGACCTCGTCGGCGCCGCCGTCGAAGAAGCCGAGGACGGCCGCGTTCACGTCCGAGGTGAACAACGACCGGCACCGCTCCCACTGCGGTGTCCCCGGGAGCACGTCACCGGGCCAGGTCACCCCGGTGGCGCCCTCCATGTCGGCGCTGATGAGGATCTTCATGGTCCGTCACGTTACGCGTCGCGGGAGGGCCGGGCCAGCAGGCGGGCGGGGCGCGCCCGCCCACCCCCGCCCACCCCGCCCGGCCCCGGCGCGGTCCCCGCGTGCTGCCTCAGCCCTCCCGGCCCGCGAGCAGCCACCTGGACGGCAGCACGATCAGCTCGCCGTCCGGGGTGAACTCGGTGGTGGTCAGGGGAAGTTCACCGCTCGCCAGGACGGTGAGGCCGGCGCTGCGCAGGTAGCCGAGGACCGCGTCGTCGGCGACCTCGCCGGGGGCTATGCCGTGCCGGAAGACCGGGGCGAGCTTGGGCGGCGGGCCCGACGGGCTCTGCGCGAGACCGCCGAGCAGGGGCCCGGCAGCCTCGGCGAGTTCCACGAGGAAGGCCCGGCCGCGGCTGCCGACGAGGGTGGCGATGGTGTCGACCAGTGGTTGCCGGTCGTCCGGTTCGCACTGGTGCAGGACGCCCCGCATGTAGACGTTGGCATCGCCCAGCTCCAGGTGCAGGGCCTGGGCCTCGGTCTTGTCGGCCGCGTCGAGGAGCCGGTAGCGGGCCTGTCCCGCGGGATCGGCCTGCCGGGCGTGCTCCAGGGCGGCCTCGGACATGTCGGTGCCGAGGACGCGCGGGAAGTGCTGGGCGAGGAAGCGGGTCTGGGTGCCGTTGCCGCAGCCCAGGTCGACCAGGGGCAGGCCCGGGTCGATGAGGTGGGGTTCGAAGAGGGCGACGTGGACCGCTGCGGTCACGTCCGGATCGGCGTCCCAGAACACCGCCCCCGGTTCGTCGGGGGCTTCTCGCCAGAAGTCCTCCCACGCATGCCGGTTGCGACTAGTCACGCTCATGGCCAACTCCCCAGGGTGAAACCGCAGATGACCGTCAGCACTGACGGGCCAGTACGGTTTACCCTGCGCGGGTTTCGGCCACAAGCGCCCAGCGCGTTCCTTCACCACCCGTTCGGCGAACCTGCGCCCCCGGGTCAGCGGCGCCGCGAGGTGAGTTCGAACCAGACGGTCTTCCCGGCGGCCGTGCGACTGGTGCCCCACTCCCGGGCCAGGGTGCTGACCACCCGCAGTCCGCGTCCGGCGTCGGCGTCGGGGCGCGCGTTGAGCAGGGTGGGCAGGGTGTGGTCGTCGTCGTCCACCTCGCACAGCAGGGTCTCGCCGCGGATCAGCCGGAGCTGCACCGGACGACTGTGGGAGTGCCGTACGGCGTTGGTGACCAGTTCGCTGACCATGAGTTCGGCCGGGTCGGCCAGGCGCCCGAGACCCCAGTCGTGCAGCTGCTCGCGGACGACGGCGCGGGCCCGGCCGACCTCGGCCGGGTCGAGGGCGAGCCGCCATTCGGCGACGTCCTCGGGCGCGATGCCGTTGAGCCGGGCCATCAGCAGGGCGACGTCGTCCTTGCGGCCGCCTCGGGTGTTGAGCGCGCGGATGATGGTGTCGCAGGCCTGGTCCATGGAGGCGGCCGGGTGGGCGGCGGACTCGCAGAGGGTGGCGAGGCCGACACCGATGTCCTCGCCGCGCATCTCGACCAGGCCGTCGGTGCACATCACCAGCCGGTCACCGGGCTCGACGCGCACCCGCAGCGACTCGAAGGCGACCCCGCCGACCCCTATGGGCGCGCCGGTGGGCAGGTCGAGGAGTTCGCTGCGGCCGTCGGCGGCCCGCACCAGGACCGGCGGGATGTGGCCCGCGTTGGCGAGGTGCAGTTCGCCCTCGATCGGGTCGTAGACGGCGTAGAGGCAGGTGGCCAGGTAGGAGTCACCGAGGCGCTGCGCCAAGTCGTCGAGGTTGCGCAGGAGTTGGGCGGGCGGCAGGTCCATCGCCGCCATCGTCTGGACGGCGGTGCGCAACTGGCCCATCATCGCGGCCGAGTTGAGGCCGTGGCCCATGACGTCGCCGACGACGAGCGCGGTGCGGGCGCCGGGCAGTTTCACGGAGTCGAACCAGTCGCCGCCGACCCGTCCGAGCAGGGTGCCGGGCAGGTAGCGGGTGGCGATGTCACAGCCCGCCATCCGGGGCGGGATGTGCGGCAGCATGCTGTCCTGGAGGGTCTCGGCGACGCTCTCCTGGAAGGTGTACATGCGGGCGTTGTCGAGCACGAGGGCCGCGCGGGCGGCGAGTTCGGCGCCGGTGACCCGGTCCATGTCGTTGAACAGCTCGCGCTCCGGGTGGCGCAGCAGGATCATGAAGCCGAGCACGACGTTGCGGGCCTTCAGCGGCACCACCAGCATCGAACGGCCGGTGATCAGCGGCCGGATGTCGCGCTTCTCGAACTGGGAGGCGATGGCATGGCCCATCTCCTCGCTGATGTGCGGGACGAGGACCGGTTCGCCGCTGGTCATGCACTGGAAGAACGGGGTGTGCGCCGGGAAGGGCATGGCCTCCCCGATCGGCACGACGTCGTCCCAGCGGCCGGGTTCGTCGGTGTGCTCCAGGGCGACCCGGTGCCACATGGTGGTGGTGTCGGGCACGCCGTCCGGGAACCCCTCACCGGCGACGACCTGTTCCCGCAGGTAGGTGCCGGCGACGTCGGTGAAGCGGGGTACGACGGCTCTGCTGACCTCGACGATGGTGCGGGACAGGTCGAGCGAGGTGCCGATCTTCCCGCTCACCTCGTTGAGGAACTCCAGGCGTTCGCGGACGGCCGCGTGCTCCAGGTCCTCGGCCACGTCGTCGGTGAGTTCGGCGGGGACGGGCAGCCCCTGGGCGGCGGCGAGTGCGGCGCGTGCTCGGCGGGCCTTGCGCTCGGTGCGCCGGGCGACGCCCCAGTCGGGGGTGACCGGCACCCGGTCGTTCTGGCTGAACTCCAGGATGGGGTAGCCGAGTTCGAGGACCTGGGCGACTATCCGGGCGCTTTCGTCCACGCTCATGCTGGGCAGGATCTCGGGCAGCCTGCGGGCCAGCTCCTCGGCGCCGGGGAAGTCGGTGTGCAGGGCGAAGCCGGGCGCTATCCGCTCGACGGCGACACCCTCCTCCTGCTCGGCCCTGTGCAGCCGTTCGGCGTCGGCGGCCAGCACCAGGAGCCGCTCCTCCCCGGGGCCGACCAGCGGGTACGCCCACCAGAGCACGTCGGTGCGGTCGCTGCCCTGCCCTTCGGGCGCGGCTGCCCCCGGCTCGCTTCGCGTGGGCACGGTGAGGCGGGCGCGGCCCGCCGCCGGGAAGTTCAGCCGTCCGTCGAGGGACGACTCCAGGTCGGGGCCGAGTCCGTCGTACGCCGCGTAGGCCCCGTACGGGGTGATCTCGTCGTCCTCCTCGGGGAGAGCGCCGGAGACGGGCAGCAGGTCGAGGACGGCGCGGCCGATCGCCTCCTCCCTGGCGGCGCCGAAGAGGCGTCGGGCGCCGGTGCTCCAGTGGGAGACCCGGCCGGCACGGTCGACGACGACCACGGCCAGCGGGATGCGGCCCACCGCGCCGTCTCCGGCACCGAGGCCGGCAGGTGCGTCCCGCTCGCTGCCACGGTCCATGACCCAGGCCCTCTCTCCCCACGGCTCCGCAAAAGATCTGTGCCGCCCGCCACTACCGTACGGTGGCCGCAGGTTGCGATGTGTGGCATTCCTGGAATTGTTTCACCGGATCACACCGGCGCGCGGGCCGGCGGTCAGTGCTCGCACGCGGGTCGGCGGTCAGTCCTCGTGGCCGAGTTGGAGGTCGCGTTCGGTACGGCCGCCGCCCGCGACCTGGAGGACCGTGGCGACCGGCGGGTAGCCGGCGGCGATGACGGTGTACTCGCCGGACGAGAGGTCGACGAACCGGAAGGTTCCGTCGGCACCGGTGGTGAGGGTGTCCACGACGTTCCCCGCGGCGTCGAGCAGGGTCACCCGCGCGTCCTCCACCGGCCGGCCTCCGCCGGCCCGGACCGTGCCCTTCAGCACGGCACCGCCGGCGAGTTCGACGTCCTGCCGGGTCTCCCGGGAGGCCTGCACGGTGACCGGGAGGGCGGCCGGGCGGAAGGCGGGCGCGCTGCCGGCGAGGGTGTACTCGCCGGCCACCAGCTCGGTGATGACGTAGCCGCCCTCGCGCCCGCTGCGGACGCTGGCGACGACCTCGCCGTGCACGTTGGTGAGGGTGACGGTGGCGTCCCTTACCGGCGTGCCGTCGGCGGTGAGCACGCTGCCCGCGAGGCGTCCGGCGCCGCCGAGGACCACGTCGAGTTCGACGGGCCGCTCGCCGACGGTCACGGTGACGGCCTGCGGCTGGTGTCCGCCGGCGGCGGCGATCAGGACGTACGCCCCGGAGCCGGGTGTGGCCAGGGCGTACCGGCCGTCCTCGCCGCTGGCGCCGCGGCCGATCTGCCGGCCGACGGCGTCGATGAGGGTGAGGGCCGCGCGGGGCACCACGGTCCCGTCGGGGTGCTGGACGGTGCCGCAGACGGGGATCCCCGCGCCGGTGCCCGGCGGGCGCGGCGGGGTGTGGCTCCCCGCGGCCGGGGGCTGGACGCGGGCCTGCGGGATCGGGGCGGTCACGGGAGCGGACTCCGTTTCGGCGGTGTGGTGCGACACCAGCGGTTTCTCCTTGAGGAAGCAGGCGACGATCAGGCCGAGGACGAGCACCGGGACCAGGTAGAGGAAGATCCGGGGCATGGCGTCGGCGTAGGCGCGGATGTAGGCGTCGCGCAGTGCCGGGGGCAGCGCGTGGACGAGTTGCGGGGTGAGGGCCTCCGGGTCGGGCAGCCGGGCGCCGGCGTGGACGGGGAGGCGGCGGTGCAGGGCGTCGGTGAGCCGGTCGGTGAAGAGGGTGCCGAAGACGGCGGCGCCGACGCTTCCGCCGATCTGCCGGAAGTAGTTGTTGGCGCTGGTGGCGGTGCCGAGGTCGGTGGGGCGCACGGAGTTCTGCACGGCGAGGACCAGCACCGGCATCACCATGCCGATCCCGGCGCCGAGGACGGCCATCCAGATGCTGTACTGCCAGCGCGGCGTGCCGATGTCGAGCCGGGACAGCAGCCACATGCCGACGACCGAGAGACCCCCGCCGAGCACGGGGTAGATCCGGTAGCGCCCGGTGTGGCTGATGAGCTGTCCGGCGACGACCGAGGCCCCGACGATCCCGCCCATCATGGGCAGCATGAGCAGCCCGGACCCGGTCGCCGAGGCCCCGTCGACCATCTGCAGGTAGGTCGGCAGGTAGCTGGCGGCGCCGAACAGGGCGACGCCGATGACCAGTCCGACGAGGCCGGTCACGGTGAAGACGGGGTCCCGGAACAGCCTGAGCGGGATGAGGGGTTCGACCGCGTGGTGCTCGACGACCAGGAACAGCCCGGCGGCGAGCACCGCGCCGGCGCCCAGCCCGAGGATGACGTCCGAGCCCCACGCGTACTCGGTCCCGCCCCAACTGGTGAGCAGCACGAGGCAGGTGGAGGCGGCGGTGAGCGACAGCGCGCCCAGCACGTCGAAACGGGCGCGCGGCCGGGGTTTCGGCAGCTTCAGCACAAGGGTGACGACGGCCAGGGTGACCAGCCCGAAGGGCACGTTGACGTAGAAGCACCAGCGCCAGGAGAGGTGGTCGGTGAAGTAGCCGCCGAGCAGCGGCCCGGCGACGGAGGCGAGACCGAAGGCGGCACCGATCAGCCCCATGAACCGGCCGCGCTGCCTTGGCGGCACGATGTCGGCGATGATCGCCTGCACGCCGATCATCAACCCGCCCGCGCCGACGCCCTGTACGGCACGGAAGGCGATCATCTGGTCCATGCTCTGCGCCCGTCCGGCCAGCGCGGAGCCGACGGCGAAGACCAGGATCGCGAACTGGAAGACGCCCTTGCGGCCGATCAGGTCGCCGAGCTTGCCGTAGACGGGCAGGCCGACGGTGGCGGTGAGCAGGTAGGCGGTGATCGCCCAGGACATCCTGTCGAGGCCGTGCAGTTCACCGACGATCTTCGGCAGCGCGGTGGCGACGATCATCTGGTCCAGCGCGGCGAGGAGCAGGGCCAGCATCAGCCCGCAGAACACCAGCCAGGTGCGGCGCGGCCCGAGTCCGGGCGCCGGGGCGGCTTCGGGTACCGGCGCGGCCGAAGGCGCCGCGGCCGGTTCCTCGTACTCCACCAGCGTCGTTCCGCCCACGTACCGCTCCCCTCGTCGCGCCTGCGCACCATTGCCGCCGTGAAGGCGACAACTACGGGCAGGCGCGACGGGTTACGGCACGGGACCGTCCGGAACGGAGATCCACTCGAACCGGTGAGGGCGGCCAACGCCCTCTGTTCGTCAGGAGATTACTTCTCGACCTGGGCGGCGAGCTTGTCGAGCACCGCGTCGTAGATACGGCCGAGGCCCTTGGGGGCGAAGGTCTTCTCGAAGAAGCCGCCGATGCCGCCCGCGCCCTGCCAGGTGGTGTGGACGACGACCCTGGACTTCCCCTCCCCGGCGGGGGTGACCCGCCAGGTGGTGACCATGGAGGAGTTGCGGTCCTTCTCGACCAGCTCGCCGTCGGTGGGCTCGGTGACCTCCAGGAGGCAGTCACGGACGCGCTTGCTGGTGGCCTGGAGCTTCCAGTGGACGAGGGTGCCCTCGCCGTCGCCGCCCTCGCGCACCTCGTACTCGCTGTAGTGCTCGGTCAGGAGGTTCGCGCGCGCGCCGCTGTAGTCGGCGAGGGTGTCGAACACCGTCTCCGGGTCCGCGGCGACGATCCGCTCCGTGGTGGCCTCGACCTGCGCCATTGCGTTCCTCCAGCAGCTGGGTTCTCGGGGTGGTACCAAGCCAACCACCCCGGCGCCCGGCGCCCCAAATCGGGGTGCCGGAAGCGGTCGGAAAGCGCGTCCGCACGGTCTCCACGGATCGTTCGCACGATCATGGGAACAGATGTTCTATTCTGTGGTGAGTGCTACTTGCCTGACCCTATGGAGCCCGGGAGGGCCGATGCTCAGCACTCCGCACGCGGACCAGGCCTGGAAAGGCATGACGAGGTCATTCCCGACCGCACAGGAGCCGGGCCCGTATGCCGCCCCGGGCAAGGCGGAAAGGACCGCATACGCCGTGCTGCTGCACGGACCGGCCGCGCGCCCGGGCGACGCCGACGCGAGCCAGTGGCTGCTGCTGCGCGACCGCACGGCGAAGCGCCTCTGACCGACGCACCAGCGATGCGCCTCGCCGCTACCGGCCGAAATCCGTTGCGGGCGGCGGGGGTTCGGGGGTCGGGGGGAGATCGGCGCGGGGGACGGCGCGCTATCGTGGGGGTTCGGCCGGTGGGTGCGAAGGGTGGGACGGGCGGTCCACACCTCACTCCGGCCGGGTCACGCGCTCCCGGGCGGCCGGGTCGTCGAACGGTCGTGGCCGTGTGCCCTGCCGTGCCCCCGACCGACCCGCGCCCCGCGCCGGGCGGTCCTCCCAGGTCCCGGCATGCCGTGCGGCCACGGGCATCCCGCCGCACGTCATGCCCGACGACCAGAGGAAGGCCCTCCCGTGCACGTGTCCGCCCCCGAGGAGACCGCCCCCACGACCCGACCGGCCGGTCCCTCCCGTGCCCTGTCCTGGATCCCCGGCCTGCTGCGCGACACCGCGTTCCGCCGCTACTGGACCGCGCAGACCGTCTCGTACCTCGGCGACCAGGTGTCCGCCCTCGCCATCCCCCTCATCGCCGTCACCGTGGTGCACGCGGGCGCGGCCCAGATGGGCTACCTCGGCGCCGCGGTCTGGCTGCCGCACCTGCTGTTCGGGCCGTACGCCGGACTGTGGGCGGACCGCCGCAGGCACCGCCGCCGTGTCATGATCGCCGCCGACCTGGGGCGCTGCGCGCTGCTGCTCGGCCTGCCTCTCGTGTACGCCTTCGGCAGGCTGACGTTCACCGTCCTGTTCACGGTGGCGTTCGGCGTCGGGCTGCTGTCGGTCCTCTTCGAGGTGTGCAACCCCCCGGTGTTCAAGGCGCTGGTGCCGCCCGGGCACTACGTCGCGGGGAACTCGCTGGGCAGCGGCAGCCGGGCCATGGCCAAGGTCGTCGGCCCCAGCGCCGGCGGCTTCCTGGTGCAGCTGTTCTCCGCGCCCGTGGCCCTGCTGGTGGACGCGGTGTCGTACCTCGTCTCGGCCGTGCAGCTGGCGCGGATCGCGCCGCAGGAGGCACCTCCCTCGAAGGAGCGTGCCCGGCTGCGGGCGGCCGGCCGGTTCGTCGTCCGCTCCCGGACCATCCGGGCGGCGCTGGCCGCCACCGCCACCGTCAACTTCTTCTGCTTCGTGACCACCACCCTCTTCGTGCTGTACGCCACCACCACGCTCGGCCTCGGCGCGGGCCTGCTGGGCACGGTGCTGGGCGCCGGAGCCGTCGGCGCGGTGGTGGGCGCCGTCTCCGCGACCCCGCTCACGCGGCGCCTGGGGGTGGGGCGGACCTTCCTGCTCGGCTGCCTGGCGACCCCAGCCCCGCTGCTGCTGATCCCCGCGGCCCACGGGTCCGGGGGCACGGTCCTGCCGATGCTGGTCGGCGCCCAGTTCGGCTCGGCGATGGGCGTCATCTGGATCGACATCACCGCCGCGACCCTGCTGACCTCGCAGGTCCCGGACGCCATGCGGTCCAGCGTGTTCGGCGCCTACCAGGGGGTGAACCTCGGCATGCGGCCGCTCGCCGCGCTGCTCGCCGGTGCCGTCGCCGGGCCGCTGGGGCTGCGCACGACGCTGTGGATCGCCGCGGCCGGGGCCCTCACCGCCTGCCTGTGGATCCTGCCCTCGCCGCTGTCCCGCAGGACCCCGCCCGAGGCCGTCCAGGAGACCTGAGCGGCACAACCGGCAGCCGGAAGTGCCTCCCGGACTGCCTGTGACAGTGCCGTTCCGGCCGTCGTGGCGCGGTTAGCGTTCTTGTACCGATCGATGATCGCCGTCGCGGCACCGCTCACGCGGCTCGCACCCACCACCCCTTTCCCGGACGTCCGCCCGCGTCTGCCCGCAACCGCCGAAGCAGGGCGACCGGGACCGGGGCGTGGGGGGGGGGGCCCCCCCCCGCGCCCCCCCGCCCCCCCCCCGGGCCCCCCCCCCCCCCCCCCCCGCCCCCCGGTCCCCGCCCGTCCGTCACCGCCCCTCATGGAGACTTCCGTGACACCAGCAGATTCCGGACACTTCCTCGACAAGTTCCTCCGGCAAGCAGCAGCAACCCCCGACCGCCCCGCGGCAGAGCTCGGCGACCGGCACCTGACCTACGCCGAACTCGGCGCCCGCGCCCGGGCCCTGGCCGCCCGGCTGCACTCCCTCGGCGTGGGCCCGGGAGCGACGGTCGGCGTGTTCCTGGAGCCGTCCCTCGACCTCGTGACCTCGGTCCTCGCCGTCGCCCACGCCGGCGCCGCCTGGCTGCCGCTGGACCCCTCGTACCCGGCCGACCGGCTGTCGTACATGATCAGCGACTCGGGTGCCGCGCTGGTGATCGCCGACGCGGACGCGCCCGAGTGGCTGCGCTCCCTCGGCGTGCCGCTCGCGGACCCCGCCGACGACACCGCGCCGGCCGAGCCCCTCCCGCTGCCCCGGCTGCGCCCGGAGTCCGCGGCCTACGTCATCTACACCTCCGGTTCCACCGGCCGCCCCAAGGGCGTGACGCTCACCCAGCGCGGGCTCGCCAACCTGGCCGACGCCCAGCGCTCCACGTTCACCGTCGGACCGGGCCACCGGGTGCTCCAGTTCGCCTCGCCCAGCTTCGACGCGTCCGTCTTCGAGCTGGCCATGGCGCTGTGCTCGGGCGCCACCCTGGTCCTGCCGCCGCGCCGCGACGTCCTGTACGGGCCCGGCCTCGGCGACTTCCTCGCCGACGCCCGGATCACCCACATCACCCTGCCGCCGAGCGTGCTCGCGATGGTGCCGGAGCGGGAACTGCCGCACCTGGAGACGATCGTGTGCGCCGGTGAGGCGCTCCCCCAGCAGCTGGTCGACCGGTGGGCACCGGGCCGGGCCATGTTCAACGCGTACGGCCCGACCGAGACCACCGTGTGGGCCTCGGTGTCCCGGACCGTGCCGGGCGGCGGCAAGCCGGTCATCGGCCGGGCCATCGACGGCGTGCGCCTCTACGTCCTGGACGAGTCGCTGCGCCCGGTGGCGCCCGGCGAGCCCGGTGAACTGGTCATCGGCGGCGCGGGGGTGGCCCGCGGCTACATCGGCCGGGCGGACCTGACCACCGACCGTTTCGTGCCGGACCCGGACTCCCCCGGCGAACGGGCCTACCGCACCGGCGACCTGGTACGGATGACGCCCGACGGCGAGCTGGACTTCCTCGGCCGCATCGACCAGCAGGTCAAGCTGAACGGCTTCCGCATCGAGCCCGACGAGATCGCCGCCGTGCTGCGCGAACACCCCGCCGTCCAGGATGTCGCGGTGGTCGTGGGCCGGGTCGGTGACGAGGACCGGCTGGTGGCCTACGCCGTGGCGCCGTCGGCGGAGCCGCTGGAGCTTCGCGGGTTCGCCGCCGGCCGGCTGCCGCACTTCATGGTGCCGTCGGTCGCGCTGATCGACCGGCTGCCGCTGCTGCCCAACGGCAAGCTGGACCGGGCCGCCCTGCCCGCCCTGGACCGCGCGTCGCTGGGGCTGGGCGGCGGCGGGGCCGAGGCCCGCACCGAGACCGAGCGCCGACTGGCGGAGATCGCCGCCGAGTTCCTCGGCATCGACGAGGTCGGTGTCGACGACGACTTCTTCCTGCTGGGCGGCCACTCGCTGCTCGCCGGACGCCTCGCGGCGCGGGTCCGTTCGGAGTTCGGCGCCGAGCTGCCGATATCGAGCATCTACCAGGAGCGCACGGTGGCCCGGATGGCCGCCGAGCTGGACCGGCTGGGCCGCAGCGCGCCGCCGCTGCCGCCGGTGGTCCGGGTACCCCGGGACCGTCCGCTGCCGCTGTCCTTCCCCCAGGAGCGGATCTGGTTCCTGGAGCAGCTCTCCCCCGGCAACCTCGCCTACAACGCCCAGGCCACCATCCGGCTGCGCGGCCCGCTCGACGCCGAGGCGCTGGGCGCCACGATCACCGAGGTGGTCCGCCGCCACGAGATCTTCCGGACGGCCTTCGCCACGGTCGACGGCGTGCCGATGCAGCAGGTCCGTCCGCCGATGGCGGTGCGGCTGCCCGTGGTCGACCTCCAGGACGTGCCGGAGGCGGACCGGGAGCGCCGTACCGAGGAGGTCGTACGGGACACCATCCGCCGTCCCTTCGAGCTGACCGAACCGCCGCTGGCCCGCTGGCTGCTGATCCGGCACGCGGCCGACGACCACACCCTCGTCCAGGTGGAGCACCACTTCGTGCACGACGGCTGGTCGTTCGGCGTGCTCCTCGACGAGATCCGGGCGATCTACCCCGAGCTGGCGGCCGGCCGGCCGTCACCGCTGCCCGAACCGCCCATCCAGTACGCCGACTTCGCCGCCTGGCAGCGTGCCTGGATGCGCGACGACGTACTGGACCGTCACTTGGACTACTGGAAGCGGCACTTGGCGGACGCCCCGCTCGTCCTGGATCTGCCGACGGACCGGCCGCGGCCCCGTGTGCCGTCCTTCCACGGCGCGGCCCTGCGGATCGAGCTGCCGACCGAACTCAGCCGTGCGTTGCGGGAGTCCAGCGAGCGCTCCGGGGTGACGCTGTACGCCTCGATGCTGTCGGGCTTCGCGGCCCTGCTGAGCCGCTACTCGGGCCAGAGCGACCTGGTGGTCGGCTCGGGTGTCGCGAACCGCAGGCTCGCGGAGACCGAGCGCATGCTGGGCATGGTGGTGAACACCCTGCCGCTGCGGCTGGACACCTCGGGCTCCCCGGGCTTCGAGGTCCTGCGGCGCCGGGTCAACGACGTGCTGATGGAGACCTCGGACTGGCAGGACGTGCCGCTGGGCCGGCTGGTGGAGGCCGTGGCCCCGCCGCGGGTGCCGTCCATCAACCCGCTGTTCCAGGTGATGTTCAGCTTCCACAACGCCATCGTCCCGGACCTGGAGTTCGGCGGGGTGCGGGGCACCGTCCTGGAGCGGCACAACGGCTCGTCCAAGATGGACATGAACATCGTGGTGGTGCCGCGGGCCCAGCAGCGGGCCGGCCGTGAGGACCACCCGGACCGCGACCGGATCACCCTGATCTGGGAGTACGCCTCGTCGCTGTTCGACGAGGACACCATCCGGCGGATGGTGGACCACTACATCACCCTGCTGCGGTCGGCGGTCGCCGACCCGGAGCGGCCGATGGACCGCATCGGGCTGGAGTCCGGCGCCGCGGAGCGCGAACTGCCGCCGCTCGGCGGCGGGCTGGGCGAACGCGTCGAGTACCCCGGCGGCCTGCTGACGGACCTGGTGGACGCGGTGGCGGCGGCGACCCCGCACGCGCCGGCGGTCACCGACTCCGAGAACACCCTCTCCTACGCCGAACTCACCGGCCGCGCCAACCACCTGGCCGCCCGGCTGCGCGAGGCCGGAGTCGTCGCCGACACCCCCGTCGGCCTCTGGATGGACCGCTCCGCCGAGATGGCCGTCACCCTCCTGGCCATCGTGAAGGCGGGCGGCGCGTTCCTGCCGCTCGACCCGGACCTGCCGGTGGGCCGGGTGGTGACCCTGCTGACGGACGCGGACGCCCCGCTGATCTGTGTGGACCGGCAGCGCGCCGAGTCGCTGGCGGACTGTGCGGCCGGATCGCTCACGGTCCTGGACTGCGGGCCGGGCACGCTCACCGAGTCCTCGCCCACGGCGGTGGACAACGGTGTCACCGGGGACAACCTGATCTCGGTGTACTACACCTCCGGGTCGACCGGCACACCCAAGGGCGTCGCCTCCACCCACACCGGCTGGACCAACCGCATGCAATGGATGCAGGCCCAGTACCCCCTCACCCCCGGCGACACCGTCCTGCACAAAACCGTCCTCAGCTTCGACGACTCCGCCGTCGAGATCCTCTGGCCCCTCATCGCCGGCGCCACCGTCGTCATGCTCCCCCCCGGCCTCCACCGCGACCCCCGCGCCATCGCCGACTGGACCAGCGACCACCACATCGCCGCCCTCCACTTCGTCCCCTCCATGCTCACCCTCTTCCTCGACGAGATCACCCCCACCCGACCACCCCTCACCCACCTCCGCCACGTCATCTCCAGCGGCGAAGCCCTCCGCCCCGACCTCGTCGCCAAGTTCCACGACCGACTCGCCCACACCCCCGCCCGCCTCCACAACCAATGGGGCGCCACCGAGGTCTCCATCGACTCCACCAGCCACACCTGTGTCCCGGAGGACGAGTGGGCCGGTGACGTGTCCCTCGGCGAGGCGATCGCCAACAACCAGGTGCTGATCCTGGACCAGCACCTCAACCCGGTGCCCGACGGTGTCCCCGGTGAGCTGTACCTGGGCGGCGTGGGCCTGGCCCGGGGCTACCTGGGCGACGCCCGCAAGACGGCCGCGGCCTTCGTCCCGCACCCGTACGCGGACGGCGAGCGGCTGTACCGTACCGGCGACCGGGGCGTGCGGCGACCGGACGGCAGGCTGTCGTTCCTGGGGCGCGCGGACAGCCAGGTCAAGATCCGCGGCATCCGCATCGAACCCGCCGAGATCGAGCACACCCTGCGCCGCCACCCCGGCGTCCGCGACGCCGTCGTCACCAAATGGGAACCCGTCCCCGGCGACCAGCGCCTCGCCGCCTACATCACCGTCGAACACGCCGGTCCCGACGACGAACTGCCGGCCGGGCTCACCACGCACCTCAGCGATCTGCTGCCCCGCTACATGATCCCCTCCAGCATCACCGTGCTGGACCGCATCCCCGTCAACGCCAACGGCAAGACGGACTACCGGGCGCTGCCCCTGCCGCGCTTCGAGGCGGACGCGGTCGCGGTGCGGCCGGCCACCGAGGCCGAGCAGCTCATCGACGGCATCTGGTCGGAGGTGCTGGACCGCACCGACCTGGACATCCACGCCAACTTCTTCGCCCTGGGCGGGCATTCGCTGCTCGCCACCCGGATCGTCTCCCGGCTGCGTGCGGCGCTGTCCGTGGACGTCCCGCTGGCGCTGATCTTCGACAACCCGACGATCCACACCATGGCCACCGCTCTGGAGAACCTGCTGCTGGACGCGGTCGGCGACCCGGAGACGGACCAGGCGACGGACCAGGCCGGGGACGCGACCGCCGAGAGGACCCGCTCATGACCACGAGCAGGACACCCCAGGCGGACCCGCGGGAGGCGCGGCGCGCGCAGGTCAGGTCGCTGCTCCAGGGCGCCCGTGACGCCCAGCGCGCCGACGCGGCGGCGACGGCCGTTCCGGTGGCCGGACCGGACGCGCGGGTGGCGTCGTACGCGCAGGAGCGGATGTGGCTTCTGGAGCAGATGATGCCGGGCTACAACACGTCCACCGTGATCCGGGTCCGGGGCGCGCTCGACGCCGAGCTGTTGGCCCGGAGCTTCACGGTGGTGGCCGGCCGGCACGAGGTGCTGCGCACGGTCTTCGACGAACGGGACGGCGCCCCCGTCCCCCGGGTGCTGCCGGCCGCGCCGGTCCCGGTGCCGGTCCACGACGTCGTCGGGGACAGCGCCGCCGAACGGTACGCGGCGGGCGTGGAGTTCGCCCGGGCGCTGATGCGTGAGCCGTTCTCGCTGGCCACCGGGCCCGTCTTCCGGGTCGCGGTGGTGCGGCTGGCCGAGGACGACGCACTGCTGGTGCTGGTGGTCCACCACATCGCGATCGACGGCACGTCGATGCGGGTGCTGTGGTCGGAGCTGTCCCGGGCCTACACGGCCCTGGCGGCCGGCCGCGAGCCGGAACTGCCGCCGCTGTCCCGCCAGTACGGGGACTACGCGGCGTGGAGCCGGGAACACCAGACGCCGGAGCGGCTGGGGCACCAGCTGGAGCACTGGCGGCAGCGGCTGGCCGGCGCGAGCACCGACGAACTGCCGACGGACCGGCCCCGGCCGACCGTGCGCACCGGGAACGGCGCCCCGTTCTCGTTCACCGTGGACAGCGAGCTGGGGGCGGCGGTCAACCGCTTCTCACGGGAGCACAACGCGACCGCGTTCATGACGCTGACGGCCGCGTTCAGCGTGGTCCTCGCCCGGCACTCGGCGACCCGGGACGTCACCCTGGGCACGCCGATCGCCGGCCGGGTGCGTCCCGAACTCGACGAGATGATCGGCTACTTCGTCAACACCCTGCTGATCCGCACCGAGCTGGCCGACGACCCGTCGTTCGAAGAGCTGCTGGCCCGCACCCGGGCGAACACCCTCGCCTCCTACGAGCACCAGGAACTGCCCTTCGAAGCCGTGCTGGAGGAGCTCCAGCCGGAGCGGGACCCGAGCCGCAACCCGCTGTTCCAGGTGCTGTTCGCGCTGGGCGACGAGGAGACCGACGACCTGGTCCTGCCCGGTCTGGCGACCGAGCGGGTGGAGCTGGTCGACGGCAAGTCGCGGTTCGACCTGAGCGTGGCCCTCACCCGCTCCGGCGACACGTTCTCCGGAATCGCCTACTACGCGTCGGATCTGTTCGAGCCGGCCACGATCAGCCGGCTGATGCGGCACTTCGTCACGTTCCTGCGCAACGCGCTGGCCGAGCCGGGCCGTCCCGTCTCCGGCGTCGGCATGGTCGACGCGGCCGAACGCGAGCGGCTGCTCGCCACGGGGCTGGGCGAACGCGTCGAGTACCCCGGCGGCCTGCTGACGGACCTGGTGGACGCGGTGGCGGCGGCGACCCCGCACGCACCGGCGGTCACCGACTCCGAGAACACCCTCTCCTACGCCGAACTCACCGGCCGCGCCAACCACCTGGCCGCCCGGCTGCGCGAGGCCGGAGTCGTCGCCGACACCCCCGTCGGCCTCTGGATGGACCGCTCCGCCGAGATGGCCGTCACCCTCCTGGCCATCCTCAAGGCGGGCGGCGCGTTCCTGCCGCTCGACCCGGACCTGCCCCTCGGCCGCGCCGTCCAGGTGCTCACCGACGCGGGCGCCCCGGTGGCCTGCGCGGACGCCGAGCGGGCGGCCCTGCTCGCCGGGGCCCGCGACGGGGCCGGTGCCGGGTGCGCGGTGCTGGACTGCGGTCCCGGAACGCTCACCGGGTCGTCCCCGGCCGCCCCCGACAGCGGTGTCACCGGGGACAACCTGATCTCGGTGTACTACACCTCCGGGTCGACCGGCACACCCAAGGGCGTCGCCTCCACCCACACCGGCTGGACCAACCGCATGCAATGGATGCAGGCCCAGTACCCCCTCGCCCCCGGCGACACCGTCCTGCACAAAACCGTCCTCAGCTTCGACGACTCCGCCGTCGAGATCCTCTGGCCCCTCATCGCCGGCGCCACCGTCGTCATGCTCCCCCCCGGCCTCCACCGCGACCCCCGCGCCATCGCCGACTGGACCAGCGACCACCACATCGCCGCCCTCCACTTCGTCCCCTCCATGCTCACCCTCTTCCTCGACGAGATCACCCCCACCCGACCACCCCTCACCCACCTCCGCCACGTCATCTCCAGCGGCGAAGCCCTCCGCCCCGACCTCGTCGCCAAGTTCCACGACCGACTCGCCCGCACCCCCGCCCGCCTCCACAACCAATGGGGCGCCACCGAGGTCTCCATCGACTCCACCAGCCACACCTGCACCACCGACGACCACGACGCGGACGTCCCGCTCGGCCGTGCCATCGCCAACAACGAGGTGCTGCTGCTGGACGAACGCCTCAACCCCGTCCCGGACGGCATCCCCGGGGAGCTGTACCTGGCCGGCGTGGGCCTGGCCCGCGGCTATCTCGGCGACGCCCGCAAGACCGCCGCGGCCTTCCTGCCGCACCCCGAGGTGCCCGGCGCCCGGCTGTACCGCACGGGCGACCGGGGCATCCGGCGCGCCGACGGCTCCCTGGTCTTCCTGGGGCGCGCGGACAGCCAGGTCAAGATCCGCGGCATCCGCATCGAACCCGCCGAGATCGAGCACACCCTGCGCCGCCACCCCGGCGTCCGCGACGCCGTCGTCACCACATGGGAACCCGTCCCCGGCGACCAGCGCCTCGCCGCCTACATCACCGTCGAACACGCCGGTCCCGACGACGAACTGCCGGCCGGGCTCACCACGCACCTCAGCGATCTGCTGCCCCGCTACATGATCCCCTCCAGCATCACCGTGCTGGACCGCATCCCCGTCAACGCCAACGGCAAGACCGATCACCGGGCGCTGCCCGAACCGAAGGCCGCCGCCGAGGAGACGGCCACCCGGGCGAGTGGGGCGGCCGAGGAACTGGTCGCGGGGATCTGGTCGGAGGTGCTGGGCCGGCCGGAGCTGGACGTGCACGCCAACTTCTTCGCCCTGGGCGGGCATTCGCTGCTCGCCACCCGGATCGTCTCCCGGCTGCGGACCGCCCTCTCCCCCGACATCCCGCTCTCGCTGATCTTCGACAACCCCACCATCCGCACCATGGCGGAAGCGGTCGGACACCTGCTTCCCGCGTCCGGTACGGCCGACGGGAGGACATCCCGATGACGACAAGTCCGATCGTGGAACGCGCGGTGGAGACCGCGCGGCGCGGGACCGGCTCCGGTCCCGCCGTGGACGCGCCGCTGTCGGCGGCGCAACGACGGGTGTGGCTCCTGGAGCACCTCCGTCCGGAACTCGTCGAGTACAACATGGCGCAGGTCTTCGAACTGGCCGGGCTGCTCGACGTGGACGCCCTGGCGGCCGCCCTGCGGCTGGTCGTGGAGCGGCACACCATCCTGCGCTCCCGGGTGGTGCAGGACGCCGCCGGCCGACCGCGGCTGCGGGTGGGACCGGCGTCGGCGGTACGGCTCCAGCGCACCGACCTTCGCTATCTGGCGGTCGGACCGGCGTACGAGGAGGCGTACCGGCTGCGGGACGCGGACATCAGCGGCCGGTTCGACCTCGCCACCGGGCCCTGGCTGCGCGCCCGGCTGACCGAACTCCCCGACCAGCGCTACCTGTTCACCGTGGTCGTGCACCACATCGCCGTGGACGCGGCGTCCATGCAGATCCTCTGGCAGGAACTCTCGCAGGCCTACGCGGCGTTCACCGCGGGCGGCCGTCCGGAGCTGCCCGAGCTGCCGATCCAGTACGCGCACTACGCGGACCTGGAGGCCCGGCAGCTGGAGACGCCCGAGGCGGCCGCCGAGGTCGAGTTCTGGAAGCGGACCATGGCCGGGGCGACCCCGACCGAGCTGCGCGGCGACCGGCCCCGGCCCGCGGTGCGCGGCGGCGCGGGCGCCCGGGTCTCGCACGTGATCGACCCGGCCGTCGCGGACGGGGTGCGGGAACTCGCCCAGAAGTACCACGTGTCGCCGTTCATGGTGCTGTTCGCGGCGTTCGCCGCGCTGGTGTCGCGGCACTCCGGCAGCCGGGACGTGACCGTGGGCGTGCCGATGTCCGGCCGTACGCTCCAGGAGACCGAGGGCCTGATCGGGTTCTTCGTCAACACGGTTCTGCTCCGCACCGACCTGGCCGGCAACCCGACCTTCGCCGAGCTGCTGTCCCGGGTCCGGGGCACCACCCTGGAGGCGTACGAGCACCAGGGCGTGCCGTTCGACGTGCTGGTGGACGAGCTGCGGGCGGAGCGCGACCTGAGCCGCAACCCGCTGTTCCAGCTGCTGTTCAACCTTGTCGAGGAGCAGACCTCGCAGCTGCGGCTGCCCCGGGTGTCGGCCAGGTCGCTGCCGGTCGAGACGGACACCGCGCGCTTCGACCTGGACGTCACCGTGGTGACCCGGGGCCGGCGCATGGAGGTGCTGATCTCCTACGCCACCGAGCTGTTCGAGGCCGACACCGTCGCCCGGTTCGCCGAGCACTACCGGCGGATCCTGGCGCACGCGGTGCGGCGGCCCGAGACCCGGATCGGCGACCTCGATCTGCTGGCGCCCGAGGAGGAGCGGCTGCTGCTCTCGGACTGGAACGACACCGCCGGGCCCGAGTCGCCGCTGCTCGTGCCGGACCTGGTGGACCGGCAGGCCGCCCGGACCCCGGACGCGGTCGCCGTGGAGGGACCGGGCGGCGAGCGGCTCACCTACGCCGAACTGGTGCGGCGGGCCTCGGCGCTGGCAGCCGTGCTGCGCGCGGAGGGCGCCGGCCAGGACGCCCCGGTGGGCGTGATGGTCGAGCGGTCCCCGGACCTGCTGGTGGCGCTGCTGGCCGTGCTCAAGTCCGGCGCGGCCTATCTGCCCCTGGAGTCCGACTATCCGCCGGAGCGGCTGGCGTACGTGCTGGCCGACAGCGGGGCCCGGCTGCTGCTGGGCCGCCCGGAGCTGGTGGCCCGGCTGGACCCGGCCCCGGACGTGCGGGTCATCGACGTGGGCCGGCCCCCGCGGATGCCCGCGCAGAGCGGTCCGGCGGCGCCGGTCGGCCCGGACGACCTGGCGTACGTGATCTACACCTCCGGTTCGACCGGCCGCCCCAAGGGCGTGATGGTCCCGCACCGCGGTCTGGTGAACTTCGTCGCGGACATCGGCGCCACCCTCGGCCTGTCCGGTGACGACGTGCTGTGCGCGGTGACCACCGTGGCGTTCGACGCGTCGGTGCTGGAGCTGTTCGTGCCGCTCGCCCACGGCAGCCGGGTGGTGCTGGTGGACCGGGAGACGTCCGCGGACGGCGCGGCCCTGGCCCGGATCGTGACGGAGTCGGGGACGACGGTCATGGCGGCGACGCCCGCCACCTGGCACCTGCTGCTGCTCAGCGGCTGGCAGGGCGGCGACCTCCAGGCGGTCTCCGGCGGCGAGGCGCTGTCCGCGCAGCTCGCCCAGGAGCTGGCGCCGCGGGTGTCCCGGCTGTGGAACGTGTACGGCCCCACCGAGACCAGCGTCTACTCGACCGTCCAGCTGATCGCGCCGCCGGGTCCCGGGGAGCCGGTGTCGATCGGACTGCCGATCGCCAACACCACGGTGCACGTGGTGGACGACCGGATGCGGCTGGTGCCGATCGGCGCCGTCGGCGAACTGGTCATCGGCGGCGCGGGCGTCACCCGCGGCTACGCCGGGCGGCCCGCCCTCACGGCGGAGCGGTTCGTACCGGACCCGTTCGGGGCCGGCGGCCGGCTCTACCGCACCGGTGACCTGGCCCGCAGGCGGCCCGACGGCAGGCTGGAGTTCATCGGCCGGGAGGACACCCAGGTCAAGATCCGCGGCCACCGCATCGAACTCGGCGAGATCGAGTCCGTCCTCCAGCGCCACCCCGCGGTGGACCGGGCCGCGGTGATCACGGCGGGCGAGGACATGGCCCGGCGGATCGTCGGCTACGTCTCCTGGCGGGACGAGCCCGACGAGCCCGGACTCCGCGCCCACCTGCGCGAGCACCTGCCGCAGTACATGGTGCCGGCCGTGCTGGTCGGGCTGGAGCGGATGCCGCTGACGCCGAACGGCAAGGTGGACCGCAAGCAGCTGCCCGAACCGGCCGCCGAGGCGGGCGCCGAGCCGGTCGCGCCCCGCGACTCGCTGGAGCTGCGGGTGACCTCGATCTGCGAACGGGTCCTCGGCCGGTCCCCGGTGGGGGTGCGGGACGACTTCTTCGCCGTCGGCGGCAACTCGCTCAGCGCCTTCGAACTGGTCGAGGCGGTACGGCGGGAGCTCGGTGTGAGCGTGCCGCTCAGCACCTTCTTCCGGTCGCCCACCATCGAGGCGCTGTGCGAGGCGCTCCCCGGGCTGTCCGCGGTCTCCGAGCGGCTGCTGGTCCCGCTGTCGACGGCCTCGCCCGCCACCCGCTCGCCGCTGTTCCTGGTCCATCCGCACGGCGGCGGCGTCAGCTCCTACATGGGCCTGGCGCGGGAGCTGGAGGGCACTGTCGACCTGTACGGCGTCGAGGCGGTCGGCTACAACACGGACGCGGCGCCGCTGCGCACCGTCGAGGAGATCGCCGAGCGCTATCTCGCCGAGATGGCGGAACTGGCTCCCGAGGGGCCGGTGCTGCTGGGCGGCTGGTCGTTCGGCGGGGTGGTGGCGTTCGAGATGGCGGTGCGGCTGGAGCGGGCGGGCCGCGAGGTCGGCGCGCTGGTGCTGCTGGACTCGCCGGTGCCGGGCTCGGCGGACCTCGTCGGCGACGAGGACGTGCTGTCCCGGTTCGGGGCCGACGCCGGGCTGTCGTCCGACGAGATGGACGGCCTCGACGACAACGCGCTCATCGCCGCCCTGGTCCGCCAGTCCCACCAGGACGGGCGGCTGCCCGACCGGATCGAGTCGACGGCCGTGCGCCGCATGGTCGAGGTCGCCCGCGCCAACGGGGAGGCCGCCGGCCGCTACCGGCCCGGCGCGGTCGTCCACGCGGACGTCCACCTGCTCACCGTCTCCGAGTCCCACCCGACCCTCAAGAGCCCCGACGTCGACCCGGACGCCTGGCAGGCGCTGACCCGCGGCCGGGTCCGCACCGTCCCCGTGCCGGGCAACCACCACGACATGGTGCACCCTCCGCACGTCGCCGAACTGGCCGCGCGGATCGCCGAGATCGTCCGCCCGCACCAGAGCGCCGGCCGCCCCGCCGGTCCCCCGGACGCCTGACCCGCGACGATCGCCCGACAAGGAACGAAGCCGGGCGGACGCGGGGCCCGAGCGGCCCCGCTCCCCCGGCCCCCGCCGCCCGCGCGGCACAACGCGTGACCTCCATTACCCGAACGTCCGAGGAGGCGTAGGTGAAGATCGGCGTGCAGAGCCAGGACGTGCTGTCCGCACAGGACACGCACGGCCAGGCACACAGGGAGCTGGAGCCCCCGCACCTGGAGCACGGCGTGCTCATGGGCACCGGAAGCGCCCCCAGCCACCACGGTGAACTGCTCCAGGGGGTGTTCGAGGACGACGGCAGGCTCCGCCGCGGTCTGGTGACGCTGCCCTGCCCGCTGTTCGCCAGCAACGCGACGGTGCGGCTGAGCCGTTGGGAGCCGGAGCTGACGGTCACCCCGTCGTGGAAGACGAAGGCCCTCGCCGCCGCCCGCACCACCCTGGAGGTGCTCGGCATGGGCGCCTACGGCGGGGAGCTGGAGCTGCGCGGCGACGTCGCGGTCGGCCGCGGCCTCGGCTCGTCGACCAGCGACGTGACCGCGGCGATCCTGGCGGTGCTGGCCGCGGTCGGCCGCAACCTCGCGCCGGAGCGGATCGCCCGGATCGCGGTCGCCGCCGAGGCGGCCACCGACCCCCTGATCTACTTCGACCGGATGCTGCTGTTCGCGCACCGCGAGGGCGCCGTCATCGAGGACTTCCACCGGCCGGTGCCACCGCTCACGGTGGTCGGCTTCTCCTCGACGGAGCGGGAGGTGGACACCCTGGCGCTGCCGCGGGCGCGGTACAACGCCTGGGAGATCGAGTGCTTCCGCGCGCTGCGTGGCCTCATGCGCCGGGCCGTGGCCCGGGGTGACCAGCGGGAACTCGGCCGGATCTCCACCGCGAGCGCGCGGATCAACCAGCGGTTCCTGCCGGTGCCCCGCTTCGACCGGTTGCTGGAGATCGCCGAGGAGACCGAGGCGCTGGGCGTGCAGGTGGCCCACAGCGGCTCGGTCGCCGCCCTCCTCTTCGCACCCCAGCGGCCGGGACTGGAGCAGCGCACCGCGCTGGCCGCCCGCCGGCTCGCGGAACTGCGCATCACCGACCATTGGCGCTACACAGCCGGGAGCGAGACTCATGTCCCGTACGCACACCAGTCGTAGGGCCTTCAGGAGCGTGGTCGACGGCCACGTCCTGCCGAAGGTCATCCAGGTCGGGCCCAACGTGTACGGGGCCGCCTTCCATCTGATGAAGCTGCTGCCCGCCCAGTTCATCCTCACCAGTGCCATCGAGACCGGCGAGCTCACCGAGGGCACCACGGTCGTGGAGACCACGTCCGGCACCTTCGGGCTCGGGCTGGCGATGGTGTGCCGGCTCAAGGGCATTCCGCTGGTCCTCGTCGGGGACCCGGCGATCGAACCGCCGCTGCGCCGCCGACTGGAGGCGCTCGGCGCCCGGGTGAGCATCGTCTCGGGTCCCGAACTGCGCACCCGCGGGGTGCAGCAGGCCCGCCTGGACCGGGTGGCCCGCATCCAGGCCCGGCTCGGCTCCTACTACACCCCCGGCCAGTACGACAATCCGCTGAACCCGGTGTCGTACGGCGCGGTCGCCGAACTCCTGCTGGAGAGCATGGGCACGTTCGACGCGCTGGTCTGCCCGGTCGGTTCGGGCGGTTCGTCGTCCGGGATCGGCTCGTTCCTGCGGGCGCTGAACCCGCAGCTGAAGCTGATCGGCGTGGACACCCCCGGCAGCGTGCTGTTCGGCGCCCCCGCCGGGCCCCGGCAGCTGCGCGGTCTCGGCAACGGCCTGGTGCCGCCGGTCCTGGAGCACACCCTGTTCGACGAGATCCACTGGCTGGACGCGGGGACCGCGTTCACCGCGACCCGGCGGCTGCACGCGGAGCACGCCCTGTACATGGGGCCGACCAGCGGCGCCGCGCACCACGTGGCGAGCTGGTACGCCGAACAGCACCCGGAGCTGCGGGTGATGGCGCTCTTCCCGGACGAGGGCCACCGCTACACCAACACCGTGCACAACGACGCCTGGCTGCGCCGCAACGGCTTCCTGACCCCGCCGCCCCCGGCGCCGCGCACCCTGGACCACCCCGTCCAGGCCGCCGGCAGCTGGTCCCGGTACGCCTGGCAGCGGCGCACCCGCGACGAGGTCGTCGCCCTCGCGGAAGGAGCGACCGTATGACCCGGGACGTGTTCGTCCTCGTCGAGAGCAACACCACCGGTACGGGCCGGCTGTTCCCGGTGGCGGCCCGTACGCTCGGCCTGCACCCGGTGCTGCTGGCCGCCGACCCGTCCCGGTACGCGTCGGTCGGCGGCGCCGAGGTGGTCCGCACCGACACCGACAGCGTGCCTGCGGTGGTCGACGCCTGCCGCCGGCTGGCCGTCGGGCGGCGCGTCGTGGGCGTCGCCACCAGTTCCGACTACTACGTGGAGACCGCCGCGGCGGCGGCCGTGGCGCTCGGCCTGCCGGCCAACTCCCCCGCCGACCTGGCCGCGGTCCGCGACAAGGGCACGCAGCGGGCCCGGCTCGCCGCGGCCGGGGTGCGGGTGCCGCGGTTCACGGTGGCCGGCACGGTCGAGGAGGTCCTGGCCGCGGCGTCGGGGACCGGCTACCCGGTGGTCGTCAAGCCGGTCACCGGCAGCGGCAGCCTCGGCGTGCGGCTGTGCGCGGACCCGCGGCAGGCGGCCGGGCACGCCCGCGCCCTGCTGTCCCGCGGGTCCGACGAGCGCGGCCGGCCGGTGCCGCGCCGGGTCACGGTCGAGGAGTTCGTGAGCGGCCCGGAGTACTCGGCCGAGGTCCTCGACGGCACCGTGGCCGGGATCACCGCCAAGCACCTCGGCGCACCGCCCCTGTTCGTCGAGACCGGGCACGACTTCCCCGCCGCCCTGGCCCCGGCCGCGCGGGAGGCGATCACCGAGGCGGCCGAGGCGGCCGTACGGGCGCTCGGCATCGCCCTCGGCCCGGCCCACGTGGAGCTGCGTCTCGGCCCGGCGGGTCCGGTCCTGATCGAGGTCAACCCGCGGCTGGCGGGCGGCTGGATCCCCCGGCTGGTACGGGAGGCGACCGGCGCCGACCTGATCCTGGGCACGGTCGCCGCGTTCGCCGGACTTCCGTCCCCGGTGGCCGTGACCGCGGCCCAGGGCGCGGCGATCCGGTTCGTGGTCCCGGCCGAGAGCGGCCGGCTGCGCGGCATCGACGGGGTGGCACGGGCCTGCGCCGTACCGGGTGTGGTCGACGTGGAGACCTACCGGGAGCCGGGCGCGGAGATCACCGTGGGCGGCGACTTCCGCGACCGGATCGGGCACGTGCTGGCCCGGGGCGCGACCGCCGCCGAGGCGGCCGCGGCCGCCGAGGAGGGCGTGGGCCGCATCACCCCGTCCCTGGCGGTCCGTCAGGAGGTGCGGGCATGACGGACTCCGGCCGCCTGCGCAGCGCCGCGTCGCCCGAGATCCGCCGCATGCTCCTGGAGCGGCGGGACCCGCCGCGGCCCGCCTGGAAGACCGAGCTCGACCGGATCACCCACGTCGACCTCGCCCACGTCGTGATGCTCGCCGAGCGCCGGATCGTCGGCGCCGGGACCGCATCCGCCCTGCTCGCGGCCATCACCGCACTGCGCGAGCAGGACTACCGGGCCCTGGAGACGGTGCCCGCCCCGCGCGGCCTCTACCTGGCCTACGAGTCCCACCTGATCGAGACCCTCGGCGACGAGACGGGCGGTGTCCTGCAGACCGGCCGCTCCCGCAACGACCTCGGCGTCACCTGTCTCCAGTTGGCCCTGCGCGAACCGTACCGGCGGCTGTCGGAGGAGCTGGCCGAGCTGGGCCGGGTGCTGCTGGAACGCGCCCACGAGCACCGCGAGGTGCTGATGCCCGCCTACACCCACTTCCAGGCGGCCGTGCCGGTCACCTACGGCCACTACCTGCTCGGGCTGGCGCAGGCCTTCGAGCGGGACGCCCGGGCCCTGGCCCAGGCCGGCGAGCTGCTGGAGCGCTGCCCGCTGGGCGCCGGGTCGATCGGCGGGACGACCGTGCCGATCAACCCGGGGCGCACGGCCGAACTCCTCGGTTTCGGCGAGGCGGTGCGCAACTCGGTGGATGCCATCGCCACCCGGGACACCGCGCTGCGGCTGCTGTCGACGGCCGTGGTCCTCGGCGTCACCCTTGACCGGGCCGCCCTCGACCTGCTGATGTGGTCGAGCGCGGAGTTCGGGCTGGTGACGATCCCCGACGGGCTGGTCGGGTCGAGTTCGATGATGCCGCAGAAGCGCAACGCGTTCGTCCTGGAGCACGTGCAGGGCAAATCGGCCGCCGCCCTCGGCGGGCTGACGGCCGCGGTGAGCGCGATGCGGGGTACTCCGTTCACCAACTCCATCGCTGTCGGCACCGAGGCGATGACCCATGTGATGCCGGCGCTGGACGCGACGATCGACGCGGTGAAGATCCTGCGGATGGCCTACGACGGGGCCCGGCCGGTGCCCCGGGCCATGGCGGACCGGGCGACGGCGGGGCTGACCCACGCGACCGCGACCGCGGAGTGGCTGGTGCGCCAGGGGGTGCCGTTCCGGCGCGCCCACCACCAGGTCGGGGAGGCCGCGCTCGCCGTCGTGGAGGGGCGGGCCGGCTCGCTCGGCGCGGCCCTGGAGGCGAACGGCCACCTGCCGGCCGACGACTGCGCCGACCTGCGGCCGGAGAGTGTGTGGTGGGCGGCGGAGTTCGGTGGCGGCCCCGGCCCGGCCTCGTTCCGCCGCTGCCACGAACCGCTCGTTCAGAGCTGGGAGGACCACCGCACCCGGTTGGCCAAGCAGACCGCCCGCTGGCGCGACGCCGACGAGCGCCTGCGGGACGCCGTGGCCCTGGTGCACGGCAGGACGCGGGACACCGCCGCGGCCGCCGGCCCCGATTCCGAGGAGGACATCCATGACGAGCACTGACCGCGGCGCCGCCCCGGCGCACGTCGTCGAACTGCGCAGCGACACCTTCACCCTGCCCACGCCCCGCATGCTGGCGGAGATGACCAGGGCGCCGCTCGGCGACGACGTGTACGGCGAGGACCCCACCGCCCGTGAACTGGAGGAGCTGGCCGCCGGGCTGCTGGGCAAGGAGGACGCCTGCTTCATGCCGAGCGGCACCATGGGCAACCTGGCGGCCCTGCTGGCCCATTGCCCGCGCGGCACCAAGGCCCTCGCGGGCGCCGAGTCCGACATCTACGTCTACGAGGCCGGCGGCGCCTCCTACTGCGGCGGGGTGATCGTGGAGCCGGTGGCCAACCGGGCCGACGGCACCATGGCGCTCGCCGACATCGAGGCCGCCTTCCCGGAGGATCCCGAGGACCCGCAGTTCGCGCTGCCCGCCCTGCTGTGCGTGGAGAACCCGCAGAACCGCTGCGGCGGGCGGGTGCTGCCCTTGGAGTACCTGGCGCAGGTCCGGGCGCTGGCCGACTCCCGCGGGGTGGCGGTCCACCTGGACGGGGCCCGTCTCTTCAACGCCGCGCTCGTCCTCGGCGTACCGGTGCGCGTCATCGCCGGTTACGCGGACTCGGTGCAGTTCTGTCTGTCGAAGGGGCTGTCCGCGCCGGTCGGCTCGATGGTCGCGGGCAGTGCCGAGTTCATCCGGTCGGTGCGGCGCATCCGCAAGATGCTCGGTGGCGGCATGCGGCAGGCCGGAGTGCTGGCCGCGGCCGGGCTGGTCGCACTGCGGGAGATGACGCTGCGGCTCGGCGACGACCACGCCACGGCGCGCCGGCTGGCCGAGGGGCTGGCCGCGCTGCCCGGGGTGGTGGTGGAGCCGGTCGAGACCAACATGGTCTTCTTCCGGATCGACGCCCCCGGTCTGTCCCAGGCCCGGTTCATGGAGCGGGCCTGGGAGGAGGGCGTACGCCTCGCCGAGCTGGGTCGCGGCCGGATCCGGGCCGTCACCCACGCGGGGGTGGACGAAGCCGACGTCGACCGCGCCCTGGCGGTCTTCCAGCAGCTCCTGCTACCGCGGACCGCCGCCGTCTGACCCTTGCCACGGCAACCACCCGCACCACCGCTCCACCCGTTCCAACCCTCCCTGAAACAGCTCCACCACACGATCGGAGAACCGTCATGCAGCAGAACTCCCAGCAGTGGCTCGTCGTCGTCAACGACGAGGAGCAGTACTCGGTCTGGGCCGCCGACCGGGACGTCCCGCAGGGTTGGCGCGCGGTCGGCGTCAGCGGTCCCAAGGAGGACTGCCTCGACCACATCGAGCGCACCTGGACCGACATGCGCCCGCTGAGCCTGCGCTCCGCCACCGCCGCCTGACAGCGGTCCCGGGGGTGGGGGGGGGGCCCCCCCCGCCCCGCCCCCCCCCCCCCCCCCCCCCCCCCGGCCCCGGCCCCCCCCCCCCCCCCCCGCCGGGGGGGGGGGGGGGGGGGGGCCCCCCCGGCCCCCCCCCCACCCCCGTCCCGCGCCCGACCACCAGGACGGGGCACACCCCCGGAAAGGACATCGCGGATGACCATGGCTGAGCCGCTCACGCCCCGCACGGCCGACGCGTGGGGGCAGCTCCTGCTCGACTGCCACACCGCGGGGCTGCCGCGGGACACCTATTTCGAGATCTGTGAACGCGACGACGGATACATCAGCGGCTACGACGCCGTGGGCTTCTTCACGGGCCCCGACGCGTGGCCCGCGCTGGACCGCTGGGCCTTCTCCCGGTTCCGCGGCCGGGTCCTGGACATCGGGGTCGGGGCCGGCCGGTTCGCGGTCCCCTTCCAGGACCGCGGCGGCGAGATCGTCGGCCTCGACGTGTCGGCCGACGCGCTCGACGTGTGCCGGCGCCGTGGGCTGGCGGAGACGTTCCTCGGCACCGTCGACGACCTGCCGGAGAGCGCCCGCTTCGACACCTTCCTGCTGCTGGGCCGCAACCTCGGCCTGCTGGAGAGCCGCGAACGCGCCCCGCGGCTGCTCAGCGCGCTGGCCCGGCTCTCGCGGCCCGGGGCCCGGATCGTCGGGACCGGGATGGACCCCTATCTGCTCGACGGGGCGCAGCACGCCGAGTACCTCGCGGCGAACCGGCGGCAGGGCCGGATGAGCGGCCAGATGCGGCTGCGGCTGCGGCACCGACTGCTGGTGACGGACTGGTTCGACTACCTGTTCGCCTCGCTGCCGGAGCTGGAGGCGCTGGCCGAGGGCACCGGCTGGGAGCTGGCCGAGGCCGAACGGCACGGCCCGGACTACGGTGTCGTCCTCACCCTGGCCTGACGCCGTGCTGAGCGGCGGGGCCCCCCCGCCCCCCCCCCCCCCCGGCCCCCCCCCCCCGCGGCCCCCCCCCCCCCCGCCCCCCCCCCCCCCCCCCCCCCCCCCCCCCCCCCCCCCCCCCCGTAC
>NZ_JBVHFU010000016.1:72759-192660 GCF_055562175.1 Streptomyces sp. NPDC020958
CGACGCCCGCCGCGCGGCGGGGCGTGCCCTCGCCCCCGCCCCCGGCGTGCGTCACCCGGCGGGTCGCGGCCCGTGGCCGCCGCTCAGCTCTCGCCCACCGCCACCTTGCGAACCCGGTCCTCGGTCCCGGTGCGGTACATCACCGTCGTGCCCCAGCGCCGGGGTTCGCGGCGCGCGTCGGCGTACAGATGGCGGACGTGATTGAGCACCGAGAAGCGCGGTTCGTCACCGCCGGGGCCTTCCGGCCGTACCAGTCCGTAGGTCACCAGGGTGAAGACGATGACGGCGGCGTCGGCGCCGGAGATCCCGACGACCCTCGCCGCCTCGGCCACCGACCAGCTGCGGTCGTCGCGGGCGACGGCGGCGACGAAGGACACCGCGGCCGGGCTGAGCCGGCCCAGGGTGCGGCGCAGCCGGACCCTCAGGTCGCCCGAGGAGTCGGCGGTCATGGGCGGCGCGGTCAGACCGAACGGGCTGCGTTCCACCTCGGCCAGCAGCTCCGGCAGGGCGCGGACGAGGGTCCAGCGGCCGGCGAACTCCAGTGCCCGGGGCAATCCGTCGAGGCGCCGGCAGAGTTCGGCGACGACCGCGGCGTCGGTGTCGTCCAGCCGGTACAGCGGGTTGCCGGCGCGGATGTGCGCGCACAGCAGCCGTACGGACGGCACCTGGACCAGTTGCTCCGGGTCCGACTCGGCGCCGGGGGCGGGCACCGGCAGCGGGGCGAGGCGCAGGATCTGCTCACCGGGCACGCCGCACGGCGCGCAGGCGGTGACCAGGATGCGCAGCCGCGGATGGGCGCGCATCAGCGCGACGAGCCGGCCGGCGCCGTCCGCGGTTTCGGCGTCGTCCAGCACCAGGACGGTCGTCTCCCCCGGTGCGCGGTCGGGGAGTTCCCCGAGGGGTGTCTCCTCGCCACGGGCCCGCCACAGCACCCGGGTGCCGTCGGCCGCGACCCGTCGCACGGCCTCGGCGGCCAGGTGCGACTTCCCGACCCCTCCTATGCCGACGACCGACACCAGCCGCCCGTTCGGCTGCGCCAACAGGGCGGTGAGGGCGTCGACTTCGGTGTCCCGGCCGATCAGCGGGCTCCGGACCAGCCACGGCGTGGGGCCGCAGCCGCCTTCCCCGGAGTCGTCCGCGGTGCCGAGCCGGCGCCGGGCCGCCTCCAGCAGCGTCTCGCGCTGGGCGGAGCCGAGCCGCAGTCCGTCCGCGAGCAGCCGGATCGTGTCCAGCCGGGGGGACAGGACCTTGCCCTGCTCCAGGTTGCGTATGGCGCGCACGCTCACGGTGGTGAGGTCCGCGAGGTGCCGCTGGGTGAGTCCGGCGCGCCGGCGGTGGTCTCTCAGCAGGACGCCGAGGTCCTGCCGGTTTCGGATGTCGTTCATGACGTGCTCCGGTGGGCCGTTCCGAGGTGCTGGTGGAACCGGTGGGCGGGACGCCTGCGAGTGGGTCCGCCCGCTGCCGGTCCGCGGCGCTGTCGCGGGACATCGCCGGTGGCTGCGGGTGCCCGCCGAACGCCGACGCGGCGGGGCCGGGCGCCTGCGGCGTCGTCGTCAGCTCCAGGGGTTGGTGTTGTCCGTGGAGGAGCCGCCGTCGGCCCGTACGCTCGCCGCCCGCTGCGGGTGCGCCGCGGTCCCGGCCGCCACCGCGCCCAGGAGGGCGGCGACCGCGGTGACGAGGACGACGGCGGCCCTCACGGGCTTCACGACCGCTGCGAAGGTGCTGTTCATGGTGGCTTCCTTCCTCTCCCCCGGCCCTCTGCCGGACCTCTGGAAAGAAAGCTAGGAGTCGCTGCAATCACGTCACTTTGACCTCGCTATCCCTCCCGGATAGCCGTCGTGGCCTGCGGATTCTCCCGTGCGCGCCGTCGGCCCTCGACGGCGGACCGGCGCGGCGGCTGGACCCTGCCGGGGCCGTGCAGGGCCGGCACGGGGGCGGTGCCGGGCGGCCGGTCCGGCGCGGCGCGGAACCGGGCCGGTTCGCCTCTCCAGGCCGACGAAGCGTCGCAGAAACGTATCTTCGCTGTCCCGGGCGGGGTCTTCGGGGGCCTGGCGCCGGGGCGCCGGAGCGCTGTGCGGGTTCATGTGGGGACTGCTGCCTCTGGTCGGGGGCGCTCCTCGGCACGTGCGCGGTCGCGGTGTCGGCGTCACCGGCCTTCGTGGGCGCCACCGGCGGCCACCCGGGCGAGCAGTCCGGTGGCCCGCTCCTCCTCCTCGGCCATGCCGAGCCGCCGGAACACCTCCAGGGCGTCGGTGAGCAGTCCGCCGGCCTTCGCGGTGTCGTCGCCGCGCAGGCTCAGGTCGGCGAGGTCGACGCGGACGGAGGCGGCGCCGCCCTGGTCGAGGATGCCCTCGCGCACGGCCAGCGCCCGGTTGAAGTACGAGGCGGCCTGGGTGAGTTCGCCGAGGCGGGCGTGGACCCGGCCGAGGTCGTGCAGGAGGTACCCCTCGCCGATGACGTCGCCGTCGTCGCGGACCATGCTGAGGCCCTCGGTGAGCACCTTGCGGGCGTCGCCAGGCTGCCCGCGGTACAGGTGCAGCTGGCCCGCGCGCTGGAGCACCCGGGCCTGCCCGCCGAGGTAGCCGAGGTCGCGCCAGATCTCCAGCGCCTCGTCGAGTTCGGCCTCCACCCGGCCCACGTCGCCGCGCCGCAGCAGGATGACCGCGCGCTGGACGAGGACCGAGGCACGAGCCCAGGGGTCGCCGTCGCCGAAGTGCCGCTCGGCCCGCTCGAACAGGTCCATCGCGGCGGTGTCGTGGCCGGACAGCCGTTCCAGCAGGCCGAGATCGCGGCGGCACAGCCCGAGCCCCTTGGTGTGGCCGAGCTCCTCGAAGAGGCCGACGGCGGTGGTCAGCGACCGGCGGGCCTCGGGCAGGTTGCGGCGGTTGAGGTGCAGCGAACCCAGCGAGGCGAGCAGGGCGGCCTGGCCGAGCAGGTTGCCGCTGCGGCGCACCGCGGTCAGCGCCTTGCGGTGGGTGCGGGCCCAGTGGTCGAGATAGCCGCGGGTCTCGAAGAACGGGGCGAGGTTGACGGCGAGTTCCCAGGCGTAGCCGTCCTCGCCCTCCTGGGCGAGGCTCTCCACGGTCAGGCTGAGGTTCTCACGTTCGGTGTCGAGCCATTCCAGGGGGCGGCCGAGGACGGTCCCGACGTGGTCGGCGGGCGGGCTCCAGCGGACGGCGGGCCCGTCGAAGTAGCGGGTGCCGAGGACCCGCAGCTGTGCCTCGCAGACCAGCGCGAGCCAGGCGCCGCCCACCCGGCGGATCGCGGCCCGCCGTTCGGTCTCGTCCGACTCGGCGGCCAGCCGGTCCCGCGCGAACAGCCGGATGATGTCGTGGAAGCCGTAGCGCAGCTCCCCGGTGGCGTCGACTCCGGCGACGTCCAACATCTGCACGTCGACGAGGGGTTCCATGAGGTCGGACGGGTACGGGTAGGCGTCCGGGGCGTCGAGGAGGGGGCCGCCGATCCAGCTCGGGAAGGTGGAGCCCTTGGTGAGGCTGAGCAGGCGCAGCAGGGTGCGGTCCCTCTCGGCCAGTCCGTCGTAGGTGAGGGCCAGGCTGGCCCGGACGGTCATCTCGCCGTGGGTCAGCTCGTCCAGGCGGCGGCGTTCGTCGGCGAGCCGCTGCACCATCGAGGCGAGCGGCCAGTGCGGGCGGGCGGCCAGCCGGGCGGCGACGATGCGCAGGGCGAGCGGCAGTCCGCCGACGGCGGCGGCCAGCGCCCTGGCGGCTTCGGGTTCGCCGCCGACGCGGTCGGCGCCGACGACGTTCCCGATGAGTTCCAGTGAACCCTGCTCGTCCAGGATGTCCAGCGTGACCCGGTGGGCTCCGGGGAGCGCGGTGAGCCGGGCCCTGCTGGTGACGAGCACCCCGCAGGAGCGGCCGCCGGGCAGCAGCGGGAAGATCTGCTCCTCGCCGACGGCGTCGTCGAGGACGACCAGGATGCGGCGGGCGGCGAGCATGCTGCGGTAGATCTCGCCGCGCTCCTCCAGGGAGTCCGGGATGGCGGGACCGGGCAGGCCCAGGGCGCGCAGGAACCGGCCGAGGACCTCACGGGGGTCGACGGGGTCGGCCCGGCCGCCGCGCAGCTGGCAGTAGAGCTGGCCGTCGGGGAAGTGGGAATCGGCGAGCCGGTGCGCGACCCGGGCCGCGAAGGTGCTCTTGCCGATGCCGGAGCGGCCGGTGACGACGACGATGCCCGGCGCCCGGTCCGGCGAGCTGTTCGTGAGGACGCCCTCGGCCTCGGCGACGAGCTGCCGGTGGCCGACGAAGTCGGGCGTGTCGACCGGGAGTTGGCGTGGGACGGCGGTGCGGGCCGGGGTGTGGCCGTCCTCGTCGGCGCCCGCGTCGGGCCCGAGGTCCGGCGCGGGCGCGCCGAGCGGCTGCCCGGTGCCGCGCAGGTCGGTGCCGGCCGGGCGCTCCAGCCGCAGGGAGGGGTCCTCGGTCAGGACGGCCTGCTCCAGCCGGCGCAGGTCCTCGCCGGGCTGGAGGCCCAGTTCGTCCATGAGCAGGGTGCGGCCCTCCCGGTAGGTCTCCAGGGCCTCGGCCTGCCGGCCGGAGCGGTACAGGGCGAGCATCAACTGTCCGCGGAACCGTTCCCGTAAGGGGTTGTCGGCCACCAGCCGGGCTATCTCGGCGGTCAGCTGATGATGACGGCCGAGCGAGAGCTCCAGCTCGATGAAGGTCTCGGTGGCCGCGAGGCGTTCCTCGTCGATGTGCTCGGCGACCCGGGCGAGCGCGTCGCTGGGGATGCCGTTCAGGCAGGGGCCGCGCCACAGGCCGACCGCCGTGCGCAGCAGGGCGGCGGCCTCGGCGGTGCGGCCCCTGCCGCCGAGCGCGGCGGCCTCGGCGACGGTGCGCCGGAAGACGTTCAGGTCGAGCGCCTCGTCGTCGATCCGCAGGACGTAGCCGGGCGGCCGGGTCTCGATGGCGGCCTCGACGGCGGCGGCCGCCAGGGTCTTGCGCATCCGGGACACGCAGATCTGCACCTGGGTGCGGGCGGTCTCCGGGGGGTCCTCGGCCCAGAGCAGCCGGATGAGGTGGTCGCGGTTCTGGAGCCGTCCGCTCTCCAGGAGCAGGGCGGCGAGGACGACCTGCTGTCTGCCCGCCGTGACCGGCACCGTGCCCTGACCGCGGTCGAACACCTTCAGCTCACCCAGCACTTGAAAGGTGAATCCCACTGCCCGGTCACGCGACTCGAGGTGCACCCCGGCCATGAACCCTCCCCATCACACGCAGCAGGCCACAGCGGGCCCGGCCGCGAAGTCTATGGCCCGAACCCGGCTGCCCACCGGCCTGAGCAGGAGCTGAACAGCACTGACCAGGGGGTGGATCAGCGCCCTCATCAGGGCGGTGACGTGACCGGCCCGCCGCCACCCGGCCCGCCGCCGGGGCGGGAAACCGCGGTGATAGCGGAAGGACAGCGGAGGGCCGGACGATCGCCCGGTGTGAGCCGTCGGCGCCGCCACGGCCGTCCACCGAGAGCGAGAGGTCGGTCATCCAGTCATGAACAGCGACAACTTCCCCGTGTCCCCAGCCGGTTCGAAGGTGACGGCAGCCGGGGTGAAGCATGTGATGCTCACCTACCACTACCTGGACATCGGGGACATCGACGGGTACGCCTCCCTGACGGAGCAGGACGTGACGCTGGACCACCCCGGCGCGCCGCCGCGCCGGGGCCGGGACGCGGTGCTCAGCGCGCATGCCGCGCGGGCGACCCTGCTCCGGCGGCACGAGCTGGACACTGTCGTGGCCGACGAGGGCCGGGTGGTGGTGCTCGGCCGGGTGGTGGGCCAGGCGCCCGGTGCGGCCCGGCGGGCGGCGCCCGGCGTGGCCTTCGCGGACGTGTTCACCCTCTCCGGGCAGACCCTGGTCCGGGAGTGCCGGCGCTACTACTACGCGCCCCCGCCGGGCAGCCTGCCGGCGCACCCGGAGGACCCCGCAGCACAGTGATCCACCGACCGGCGTTCGTGGGCCGGCGGCCTTGGCGACCGCCGCCGCGCGCGGGCGCGAAGAGGTACGGGGCGAGGCGGCCGCGGGGACCGGTTTGCGGAGGGTGCCAGGGTACGGGCCGCGTCGTTTGCGCGTCGGGTCCGCACGCCAACTGGCCTGGAACAGGATGCCGTTCGGGCCTTCGGGCGCGAATTCGGCGTCATTTCCGGGGACTTGACCGCCGTTCTCCGGAACCGTCGCCGGACACCGATGTTCCGGCGTGGGAACGCTGCCTCGCCCGGTCGGCCGAAGAGCCGCGGGAGCGTACGGGGAAGCCGGCCGCACGGAACCGCAGGGGCGCGGGCGCCCTGTTCGCCCGGCGCCCGGGGCCGGGCCGCACTGGAGTCCGCCGTCCGCGCCGTACGGCGGAGGACTCCCCATGCCGCGCCCCTCCGTGGGTCCTGGTTTCCGCTGTGACCGCGGGTGCTCGCCGCCCGCGGCCTTTGCATTTCTCAGTATGGGGTCGAATCCGGCCAGGGGACAGTCACGCGATCGCGCTACACGCGGTCAATGGAGGAGAACCGCGGGACCTGTGGCCCCGCGCGCCGTGACGGAGGGAAGCGGCAGGTGGGAGCAGTCGCGGAGAGAGGAGCCCGGCGGTGGGCGGGCGGTGCCGAATCGCGGTGCGGCGGAATTCCCCCCGTAGAAAGCGGTACCGGTGGGGCGCGGTGCCCGGCACGGACCGCGCCGGGGCCCTTCACCGGGGAAATGAATTCCTCCGGTGAAGGGATCGGCAAGCGCGGAGCAGAGGACCACCGTACGGAAGAATTCAGGCCACGCTCGGCACAACAGCACGCCCCGGACCCATTGCCCCAGCGTAATGCCACCACCTTTTCGGCCAACTCGTGCGGCCGCGTTCCTGTTCACCGGCGCCCTTCCGATTTCACGCCGGACGCGACTGGTACGTGCCTTTGTCGGGTGCGCGGGGACCCCCGGCCGCGTGCCGGGGCGGCGGCATTCCGAGAACCCGCGCGAGGGACGCCGGCAGCGCCTGTGGCTCCTGTCCGAGACCGTCGACGACGCACTCAACTGATGCTATTCCAGGCCGACTTCGCCGTTGGCATATTCGCGATCGGCAACACCCGGACCGGCCGCCCAGAAGTTGTTCACACGACAACGATGCCACTACGCGCATAGAGTCGTGTGCGGAAGGTCACGTGGCGCCGGAGAAAACCACGCCCGACCCACTCCGGATTCTTCACCAACTGTGCCAATACTGAACGAATGAACGAGCAGAAACCGTCACCGGGCTCCCCTTTCATCGACGAGGACGACATCCTCGTTTACGGATGGATTGTCGACGGGGGCAGCGGCCGGGCCGACCACGCGGCCGCGGAGCTCGGACTCCCGCGGGAGAGAGCCGCCACCGCGCTGAAGCGGCTGGCCTCCCTCGGTCTCGTGCGACCCGTGCGGGACGCTCCGGACGAGGTCGTGGTCGTGGACCCCGACGCCGTGGCCGCCACGCTGACCGCGCCGCTGCGGGCCGCCATCCGCCACCAGGAGGAGCAACTCGACCTCATCCACGGGAAGATAGACCGCCTGCGGGACCACTTCTTCGCCGGCCGCACCGGCAACCGCGACTTCACCGTCGAGGTGATCCCCACGATGGAGGAGGTCAGGGCCGCCCTGAACCGGGCCTCGGCCGAGTGCAAGGAGGAAGTCGTCAGCAGCCAGCCCGGCGGCAGCGGGCGGGTCCCGGAGGCGATGGAGGAGGCCCTGGGCCGCGACCACGCCCTGCTCGCCCGGAACGTGCGCATGCGCACCCTCTACCACCACACGGCCCGCTTCAACGGCCCCAGCCAGGCGTACGTGGCGGCGGCGACGGCGCTCGGCGCCGAATACCGGACCTCGCACGAACTCTTCGGGCGCGTCATCATCTACGACAAGAGCCTCGCCTTCCTGCCCGAACGGACCGGAAGCTGGGGCGGGGTCGCGGTGCGCGAACCCACCATCGTGGGCTATCTGTACGACATCTTCGAGCAGTACTGGATCCGGGCCACCCCGTTCTCCGACGCCGCCCAGGACGGCCTGGAACAGGTGGCCAAGGAGATCCACCAGACCATCGTGGCCCTGCTCGCCGCGGGGCTGAAGGACGAGTCGATAGCCCGCCGCCTCGGCATGTCGCTGCGCACCGCCCGCCGGCACATCGCCGACATCATGGAGGCGCTCGGCGCCGACAGCCGCTTCCAGGCCGGAGTACTCGCCGCCCGCGCCCGGCTGACGGACCATCCGCAGGCCGGCAGCGGCCCGGAAAAGTGACTTGCGCGGCCCGGCCCGGTAGTCCATAGTCACGATCATCGCGGGTGTCGGCGCCGAATCGACGGCACCTGCAGGACGGTCTCCGCCGGATCCCGTGTCGGGTGCCGCCGGTCCGTCCGCGCCCCCCACCGCTCGTGCCCAGGAGCCGCCGGGCCCGAGCGTCGGACTTCCGTCCACGCAGTCGTCGCCCGCGCGTCCCCGGCGGTGGCGACACGGGCGGTGCGGTCCCGTAGTTCCTCCGCGTCACGGCCGCGGGCGCACCACGGATCACGAGCGCTCACCGGATCCGGCCCCCCACCGCGTCAGCGGAGCGCTGCCCCCCGCCGGGGGATGCCCCGCAGTGCCTCCGCGCGCCCCGGATCAGGAGATGTGCATGGACGCAGCAGCGGCCTTCCGGGCCGACCTGGAGACCTTCGTCACCGACATGGCGTGGACGTTCACCACCCACGGCGGCCGCAGCGCGGCGGTGGTCTGGCCGCGCGGCGAGGACACCGTCGTCCTCGCCCTGGCCGCGGCCCACGGGCAGCCGGGCGCGGCCGGGCGGCACCCGGCGCTCGACTTCGCGGAACGCCTCGGCACGCTCGTCGGCCGCGGGACCCGTGCCGCCTACAACACGGTCCCGGCCGGGGACGGCGTCGAGGAGACCCCGGTCGCGGCCGACACCTTCCTGCTTCAGCTGCGCGGGGCCGTCGAGGCACGCCTCACCCCGCTCGGGACGGACTGGCCCGCCGGAGTCGGCCCGCTGCGGCACCGGCTCCGGGCGGGCGAGGTCCTCTACCTCCCGGCCGGGTTCAACCGGGTGCTGTCCGCGCGGAGTCAGGCGCTCGTGCTGGAGCTGACCCTCTCGCCGCGGGAACCGGACCGGGTGGCGACGAACCGCAGTTCGCTGGTGTAGCGGGCGCCGGAGGCGTCCGGCAGCCACAGCCGGTCCGGCCCCGGGTGCATCTCCGTCAGGGTGACGGCGGCGTCCGGTCCCTCCGGCACCGCGCGGAGCGTCCTGGCCATCAGGTCGACCAGCGCGAGACTGCCGAAGTCCGCTGCCATCGGCTTGAGTTCCTGCGGCACCCGGTAGAACACCCGTTCCGGCAGGCCCAGTGCGGCCCGCCACCGGCGGGCGGCGGCGAACCGGGCGGCCTCGTCGGTCTCGTGGACCCAGGCCAGCCCGGCGGCCGGCACCGACCAGGACTCCCGGGCCACCACCAGCCGGCCGACGGTCACCCGGGGCCGGTGCGGTGCCGGCGCGAACGGGCTGAACGCGCCGGCCACCGCCGCGCTCAGGAACTCGCCGAGCGCCTCCGACAGGGTGATGCGCGTGCCGTCGCCGGCGTTCACCACCAGCCCTTCGCCCTCCCGGTGCACCAGCAGCCCGCCCGCGGGCAGCGGTGTCCCCGGCACCTCGGCCGCGTCCTGCCCCTCCGCCCACGACCAGTAGCGGTACTCCGGCGACAGCAGCGCGGACGGCGGCGCCAGCCGGGAGCTGACGAACAGCGAGTCCTTCGGCGGCACGGCGTACACCCGGCGGCCCGCGTGATCGGTCTCCGCCGCCCGCAGCAGCCGTTCCGGTTCGGGGTGCCGGTCGACGAAGGCGCGGCCCTCCACGGTGTTGGTGGCCACGTGCAGTTCGCCGAGGACACCCTCCCAGTCGCCGGCCGCGACCGCCTCCGGTCCCGTCGCCGCGATCATCAGGTCGGGGCAGTGGTGCGTCGCGGCCGCCCAGGGCAGCGGTCCGGCCGGGAACTCCCGCGCCACGGCGGCGGCGAGCGAGGCGGCGTCCACCGTGCAGCGGGGGGCGTCGGGCAGCAGCAACACCCGCCGCCACCGCTCCTGGAACTCCGCGACGGCGCGCTCGACCGGCGGGGGCACGCTGCGGTGGCCGGTGGACAGCCGGTCGGCCGCCAGCGCCACCAGCCAGGCCAGCGGGACCCCCGTGCGGCCGGTGCGCCGGGTCTCGCGGTCGTACAGCGCCTCGAACAGCTGTCGGTAGCCGTCGGCGGCCCGTCGTACGAGCCAGTCGGCGCTGTCCAGGAGCAGGCCGAGCGGTTCGGCCAGTTCCGACAACAGCGAGGGGCCCAGGCCGACCTCGACGTCCCGGGCGGTGTCCTCGTAGACCAGGGTGCGGCCGGCGTAGTCGGCGCCCGCGCGGCGGGTCGCGTCCCGGGTGGTGATCTCCTCGAACGCGCCGCGCAGCGCGGTCAGCGCCGGGTCCAGCCGGTCCGGGTCGCCGGCCGCCGCGGCGACGTCCTGCCGAAGCCGCTCCAGCCGGTCCACCGGTGCAAGGACGCGGGCCCGCACCTCCGGGTCGCCGATCCGGGCCAGCGCCCGGCGCAGGGTGCGCTCCGGGCGGGCCTCGACGGGGCCGGTGAGGTCGAGGCGGAGGACGCCCTCGTCGTGCAGTCGTACCAGGACACCGAGGGCGGCCCGGGGTCCGCCGGGGGCGGCGGCGGACACCTCGGCGGCGGTGCGCCGGCCGTCGCACAGGTCCAGCAGGGCCAGTTCGGCGTCGGTGAGTTCGCGCGGCGGGCGGCGCGGGCGCAGCAGGGTGCGTCCGCGCCGGGCGTGCGAGGTGACCGGGCGCGGCACCAGCCAGGGCAGCACGCCGGGCATCCGGGCCACGGTGGCGGCCAGGGCGTCCACGGCCCAGTTCTCGAAGAAGGTGTGCCGCTCGGAGGTGAGCGCCGGGCCCGGACGCACCGTCAGCGGGGCCCCGCCTTCGGTGCAGCGGGCCCATCCGACGGGCCCGAACCAGCCGATGGTGTCGTTCTTCATGGTGTAGCGCTGGAGATAGGAGGCGACCACGCGTTCGTTGCGGCGGCCCCGCGCGTTGCGCGGGCCGCCCGCGGCCGCCTTGTCCAGATGGTGGTGGACCACGGCCTGGTTCTGCCAGAGCACGGCCTCCCGGAAGCCGGGCGACCCGGCCGTGCGGGCCACCCCGGCGCGCAGGTCGTCGACGGCCCGGTCGTAGGCGTGCCGGTAGTCGGCCGCGGCCGTGGGGTCGCCGCCGGCCGCGCGATCGGCCGCGGCGGCGAGCGCGGGACTGGCGAGGGCCGTGAGGTCGGAGGCGGGGAAACCGGCGCCGCGCAGCATCACGTCGCGCCACACGGACCAGCCGGTCGAGCCCAGCGGGGCGAGGTGCCCGGGGTGCGCGGGCGGGGGTTCACCCGCCCGGGAGGCCAGCTCGGTGCGCTCCCGCCCGGTGGCTGCCGACCGCAGCCGGGCCTCGAACACCCAGTCCCTGACGGGGTTGCCGCGGCTCCACAGCAGCCGCCCGCCGGCCAGGACGTCGCCGCGCCCGGCCAGTCCGGCGTGCCAGGCGCGGAACTCCGGGGACCGCCACAGGGCGAGCGGGACGTGCCGGTCGGCGCCCTCGCGGCGGTCGCCGGGGCCGGCCAGGTCGAGGGCCGCCGCGACCGCGCCGGGCAGGTCGTGGGCGACCGGGACGGAGAGCAGCTCCGCGAAGTGCAGCAGGTACTCGTTGCGCTGGGCGTCGGGCGGCGAGCCGAGCACCGCCCGCCCGCAGTCGTGCCAGGCGCCCCACTTCACGTTGGTGACCAGGCCGGGCAGGGTGGCCAGGTCGCGGGGGACGTAGAAGAGGATGGCGTCGGCCGCGTGCATCGCCGCCTCCTCCCAGGCGACCTGTTGCGGGTACGGCGGTTCGGACCCGCCCTCGGGAGCCTCGGGCAGGAAGACGGCGAGCCGGCCGTCGCCGGTCCAGTGCTCGCGCAGCAGGCGTTCGGCGCGCGGCCGCCAGGACTCCAGGGCGGGATCCCGGGGCGTGGGGCCGCACAGGTAGAGGGACACGGACCAGTGCTCGGGCCAGGGCTCGCCTACGTGGACCACGGTGACGTCGCCGGACACGGGGGCTCCTCTCGGAAGAGCGGAAGGCGGGAAGCAGGACGGGGGCGGGGTGGGACGGGGTCGGGGTGGGACGGGGGTCGGGGCGGCTCGGGGAAGCGCGGAGGTGATCGAGCCGGGGGGCCGGGCGGCGCGGTGCGGGCGCCGCCCGGGACCGGTCAGCCCCGGCCGCCCGGGGCAGGGGTGGCCTGGTCGGCGAGGGCCCGAAGGTCGGGCAGGTCGAAGACGTCCTCCACCTCCAGGTGGAAGCCCTCGGCGCGCACGAGTGCGGTCAGCCGCAGCGCGGTGAGGGAGTTGCCGCCCAGGTCGAAGAAGTTCTCCTGACCGCCGACCGCCCGGTGGAAGATCTTCTCGGCCGCGGCGAGCACCGCGCCCAGCGCCGGGTCCGGCGCCCCGTCCCCGGCACCGGCGCCGCGCCCGTCCGCCGCGGCGGGGTCGTCGGCGGAGGCGGCGCGCGGACCACGGTCGGGCACCGGGCCGCCGGCCGGCCCGTGCGTCCCGGCGGCGGCCGCCTCGCAGGCGGTCCGCACGGCGAGCCGGTCGGTCTTGCCGTTGGTCAGCCGCGGCAGGGCGTCCAGGACGACGAGTTCGGCGGGCAGCATCGCCTCCGGGACCTCGGCCGCAAGCCCGCGCCGGGCGTCCGCCGGGTCGAAGGAGGCGGCTGCGGCCACCGTGACGGCGGCGGCCAGCCGTACCCGCTCGGGATCGTCGGCGTCCAGCACCACGGCGACGGCCTCGCGGACCCCGGGCAGGGCCAGCAGCCGCTGCTCCAGTTCGCCGGGTTCCACGCGGTGGCCGCGGATCTTCACCTGGTCGTCGTCGCGTCCCCGGAAGTACAGGAGCCCGTCCGGGCCCGAGCACACCAGGTCACCGGTGCGGTAGGCGCGCGCCCCGCCGGCCGAGGCCGCCGGGACGAACCGCTCCCGGGTCGCCTCGGGGCGGTTCAGGTAGCCGGCCGCCACCGAGTCGCCGAGGACGAGCAGTTCGCCTACGACGCCCTCGGGCACGTCGTTCCCGTGCGGGTCGGTCACCAGCACCCCGCTGTTGGGCAGCGGCCGGCCCAGGGGCACATCCGCGCCCTCGTCGCCGCGCACCACGTGGTAGGTGGCCCACACGGTCGCCTCGGTCGGGCCGTACATGTTGACGAAAACGGTGTCCGGGTAGGCCGCGCGCAGCCGTCGCAGGAGCGTGCCGGGCAGCCGTTCGCCGCCGAGCAGCCAGTAGCGCGGCGCGACGTCCCAGCGCCCCAGCGAGTGGCCCAGCTCCCGCGCGGTCAGCAGTTGGCCGGCGCGCGAGGGCGTGCACTGCCGGTGCTCGAACGGGCGCCGGTCGGCGGGGTTCTCGCGAGCGTCGGGCGAGCGGAGCTGGACGTGCCGGCCGTGGGTCAGCGGCCAGAACATCTCGACGAAGGAGATGTCGAACGACGGCGAGGTCTCGGCCAGCCAGTCCCCCTGCGCCGCGCCGGGCAGGGCCCGTGTCATCGCCCGCAGGAACCCGGCCAGGTTGTGGTGGGTGACGGTCACGCCCTTGGGGCGGCCCGTGCTGCCCGAGGTGTACATCAGATAGGCCGGCTCGTCCGGTCCGGGACGGCCGCCGGGCGGCGCGGTGCCGCCGTCCGGTCGCGGGGGCAGGGCGTCGGTGGTGAGGACGTCCCGCTCGGGCGTCCCGGCCAGGAAGGGGGCACCGGCCGTGCCGGGGCCGCACACCACCAGCGCGGACGCCGAGTCGGCGAGCACGAACCGGTTGCGTTCGGCGGGGCCACGCGGGTCCACCGGCACGTAGCACAGGCCTTCCCGCCAGACCGCCAGCGCGGTCGCCACCTGCCAGACGTCGTGGCCGCAGGCGGCGGCGACCCGGGCGCCCCGGGGCAGCTCCCGGGACCGCAGCGCCGCCCGCACCCGTACCGCGGCGTCCGTCAACTCGTCGTAACTCCACGCACGTTCGCCGTCGCTGACGGCCGGGGCGCCGGGCGCGAGGGCGGCGGCGCGCTCGACGAGTTCGACGACGGAGGGCGCCGGTGCGCCGTCCGTCTGCGGGTGGCCGCCGAGGCGCCGCCGCACCTCGGCGGTGCTCGCGGCGTCCAGCAGCGCGAAGTCCCCCACCCGCAGCTCGGGCCGCGCGGGCAGCTCGGTCAGGGCCTGCACGACGGCCGAGGCGAGCTGCGGGGCCGGCGGCCAGGGGACGAGCCCGCTGCGCCAGTCGAAGAGGACCAGTCCGTCCTCGGGGCCGAGCACCACTTCGACGTTGAGCGGGGCGCCGGGCTCCGCGGCCCGCCGGGCGGCCGTCGCGCGCTCGTCGGTGCCGGGCGGCAGGGAGCCGTCCCGGAAGGCGAGCACCAGGTCGGCGTAGGCACGGCTGCCGGGCCGTCCGGGGCGGGCGGCTCCGTCCGCCGCGGCGAGGTCGCCGACGGACGCGAACTTGCGGCCGTGCAGGGCCAGCGACTCGGCGCGGACCCGTTCGACGAGTTCGCCGAAGGTGTCGCCGGCGGAGCAGGGGATCGTGGTGGGCACGACGTTGAGGTAGAGGCCGACGGCGTCGAAGCCGACCGCCCGCAGGTCGCGCAGGGTCATCGGCACGCCGACGACGGGGGTGCGGTCCGGCGCCAGCCGGTGCAGCGCGGCCAGGACGGCCGCGTGCGCCACGGAGACCGCGGAGGCGCGGGCCCGCCGGGCGGCCCCCCGCAGCGCGGCGACCGTCCCGGGTGCCAGCCGCACCGCGTGGTGCGCGCGCTCCCGGGGGTCCTCGCCGAGGCGGCTCAGCAGGGGCGCGTCCGCCGCGCCGGGGTCGGCCGGCCGGGGCGGCGCCGGGTCGCGCGGGCGCGGCGGCAGCTCCCTGCGGGACGCGTCCAGCAGCGCCTCCTGGGCGCACCGGTAGTGGTCCGCGTCGTCCTCGGGGACGGCGTCGGGGTGAGCGAGGAAGTGCCGCAGCGCCTGGCCGACGAGCAGTACGGAGTGCTCGTCGACGAGGGCGTGGTGAACGCGCAGCGCCAGCACCGGGCCGCTGCCGCTCAGGTCCAGACGGGCCGTCAGCAGGACGGGCCCGAACGGCTCGAGACCGTCGGCGTCCGGGTCGTCGTCGCCGAGGGTGACCCGGGCGGTCTCCTCGGGCAGGTCGTCGTAGCCGCGCAGCTCCTGCACCAGCCGGTCGGGGGTGTCGTGGAAGCGGACGCGCAGGGCCGCGGCCGAGCGCAGCAGGGCGGTCCAGGCCCGCTGGACCTCGGCGAGGCCGACCGCGGCCGGCGCCCCGCCGGTCTCGTCGCCGTCCAGCGGGATGCGGACGGGCAGGGTGCCGACGCGGTGCCGGTCGGAGAGCAGCGAGGCGATCAGCTGGGCCGCCTGGTGCGGGGTCGCCTCCAGCGTGGGTGCCGGCCGCGGGGCGGAGTTCATCGGGTCTCCTCGCCGGCCGCCGTGCCGCCGAGCACGGAGCCGATCAGTCGGTGGGCCAGGCCCAGCCGCTCCTCGCGGGGCAGCGGCGCGAGCGCGGGCCACAGCAGGTACAGGGCACCGCTCCGGCCGGGGCCACCGGCGAAGGGCCCGGCGGAAGCGGGCGCGGCGGCCGGGTCCGCGGACGCGGTGGACCCCGGCGCGGGCGCCGTGCCCCGTCCCCGCTCGGCCAGTTCCGTCAGGCGGCGCTGGTCGACCTTGCCGCTGGTGTTGTACGGGAGGGTCTCCAGGTGGTGGATCGTCAGGTGCCGCAGCTGCGCCGGCAAGGCCGCGCGGATCGCCTCGTCGGTCGGGTCCGGGGCCGTGCCCGGGGCGAGGGTGACGAACAGGTGCAGCCGGGGCCCGGCGGCCGAGTCGACCGTGAGCGCCACCGCCTGCTCGACGCCGGGCCTGCGCAGGGCGACCGCCTCGGCCTCGCCGAGTTCGAAGCGCACCCCGGCCAGCTTGAACTGCCGGTCCCGGCGCCCCGAGTAGTGCAGGCGGCCGGCGCTGTCGAGGTGGACGACGTCCCCGGTGCGGTACACGACCGCGCCGTCCTCGGAGTGCGGGTCGGCGACGAAGCGGGCGGCGGTCTGTCGGGGCGCGTGCGCGTAGCCGGTGGCCACACCGTCCCCGCCGACCCACAGTTCGCCCTGCTCGCCCGGTGCGGCGAGGGCGCCGTCGGGGGTGACCACACGGGTGTAGCCGTAAGGCAGGGCGCGGCCGATCGGGGGCAGCCCGGTGCCGCCGGGGTCGACCCAGCCGGCCGTGGCCACCACGGTCGTCTCGGTCGGGCCGTACATGTTGAGCACCTCGAACGGCACGTCCTCGGGGAGGGCGTGCAGCCGGTCACCGCCGGTGGAGATGCGGTCGAGCCGACTGCCGACCGGCTTCGGCACCCGGGCGAGGAGTTCGGCGATGGGGGTGGAGACGAAGGCGTACTCGACCCCGGTCTCGGCGAACCAGTCCGCGAGGCGCTGCGGGTCGGCGCGGATTCCGGCGGGCGCGAGCCGGATGCGCGCGCCGGCGTACAGCCCGGACCACACCTCGAACGCGGAGGCGTCGAAGGCGGCGTTGGCGAGCTGGCCGACGACGGTGTCGGGGCCGAGCCGCAGTTCGCGGAGGGCCCAGTCGGCGAGCCGGTCCAGGGCGGGCCGGGGCACCGTCACGCCCTTGGGCTCGCCGGTGCTTCCGGAGGTGAACATGACGTAGGCGGGGGCCGCGCTGTCGGTGTCCGGCGGGGTGTCCGGTTCGGCGGGCGCCGCGGGCCACTCGTCGACGAGGGCGGCCCAGTCCACCAGGCGGGGCGCGGCGTCGGGCCCGTCGAGGGCGGCGGCGCGCCCGGCGGGGACGCCGGGCAGCCGGACGACGGTGGTGCAGCGGGCCTGGGCGACCATGGAGGCGAGGCGTTCGTCGGGCTGTCCCGCCTCCAGGGGGACGTAGGTGCCGCCGGCGTGCAGGACGGCGTAGGCGCAGGCGAAGAAGTCGGGGGAGGCCGTCCCGAGGAGGCCGACGACCTCGCCGGGCCGCTCCAGAAGCTGCCGGGCGGCCTCGCCCCAGGCCGCGAGCCGGCCGTAGGTGATCCGGCGTTCGCCGTCGTCGAGGGCGACCGCGTCCGGGTCGGCGGCGGCGCGCCCGGTCACCCGGGCGACGAGCGCCGCGGCGGGCTCGGTCCGCCGCTCGGGCAGCAGCTGCACCCAGGTGCGCAGCCATTCCAGGGTCCCGGTCCACAGCGCCCACAGGTCGTCGCGGCCGACCGCACCGTCCTGGGCCTCCATCAGCAGTTCGACGCGGGTGTCGTCGCCGGTGCCGGAGGTCACGGCCACCACGTTGACGGGGAACTTGGCGGCTCCGTTGAAGACACCGAGCTGGACGCGGGCGGTGGCGCCGGCCAGTTCGACCTCGCGCTCGACCTGCTGATGCATGCTGAACGCGGCCCGCACCACGGCGCCGTCGCCGCGTCCGTCGGTGCCGCCGACGGCCTGGACGACGTCGGCGAGGGGCACGGCGGAGGAGTCCATCGCCTCGCGCAGCGCGCCGCGGGTGCGGCGCAGGGTGGCCTCGGGCAACTCGCCGGGGCGCCGTTCGACGACCACGGGGACCGTGGACACGAACATGCCGACGGTGTCCTCGTGGCCGGGCGGGCGGTTCTCGACGGCGCTGCCGAGGACGGCGGCGCCGACCCCCTCGTACTGGGTGAGCGCCTGGGAGAACGCCGTGAACAGGGCGGTGAACAGGGAGACCGACGCCTTGCGGGCCCCCTCTCTCACCTCGCGCAGCAGGGCGGGCGGCACCGGCAGCCGCAGGAAGGTGTCCCGGCCGGTGGGGGCGAGGCCGCCGTCCAGGATGCGGCCGACGGCCTTCGCGGCGCGCTCGGCGACCTTGCGGACCTCGGCGGGGTCGGCGGGGGTCTGGGCCGCGGCGTAGCCGAAGTAGCGGGTGTCGGGTGTCTCGGTGTCCTCGTGGAGGCTGCCGAGCAGGGCGACGAAGGACTTGCCGTCGTGGATCAGGTGGTGCTCGGTGTGCACCAGCACCGCGCGACCGTCGGGGAACCGGGCCAGCACCCAGCGCAGCAGCGGGCCGGTCCGCAGGTCGAAGGGACGGTCGGCGCCGCTGAGGCGGACGAGTTCCTCCGGGGAGACGTCCGCGTTCGGGAGGTCCACGACGGTGAGGTCGGTCTCGGCGTCGGTGACGTCGGCGGCGGGCACCACCTGCCAGGGTTCGCCGTCGTCGAAGACCAGCCGGGTGCGCAGCACCGGATGACGGCGCAGCAGGCCGCGCAGCAGGCCGCGCAGGGCGGCGGGGCGGGGCACCTCGGTGAAGTGGAACAGGGCGTGGAAGACGTAGCGGGAGGAGTCCGGGTCCAGCAGGGACTGGTACCAGATCACCCGCTGCTGCCAGGTGAGCGGTGCCCGGTCGGCGGGCGCGGCCTCGGCGGGGCCCGCGGCCGGGTCGGTGCGGGGGCGGTCGGCGAGGTCGTCCAGGAGGTGCCGCACGCTGGAGGCGTTGAGCACCTCGTGGGCCCCGACGTCCAGTCCGTGCGCGCGGCGCATCCGCACGGTGAGCTGGGCGGCGTCCAGGGAGCTGCCGCCCATGGCCGCGAACGAGGTGTCGAGCGGTTCCCCGGGGGCGAGGCCGAGGGTCTGCCGTACGTCGTCGGCCAGGCTCTCCACGAGGGCGTCGGCCGTGTTCGTTGTCATGCGTCGCTCTCCTTCATGAGTGTCGTTCGACGGCGCCGGTCCGTGCCGGAGGCGGGGGCTCGTCGGGCTGCGGTGGGGGGACGTGGTGCGCGGGGTCGGGTCTCAGGGCCAGCCGGACGGCCAGCAACAGCACCGGTACGGCGGTGAGGGCGACCAGCACGGCCGCGGAGGCCCAGCGGGCCGCGAGGCCGAGGGTCAGGAAGACGGCGAGGGCGACGGCCTGGGCGCCGAGCCCGGCGACCGAGGTGACCGTGGCCCGCGCGGGTCCGGAGATGGCGTGCTGGAGCCGGGCGTCGGCGACGATCTGGGCCAGCCGCAGCACCCAGTAGAACGCGGCGATGCCGAGGAACCCGGCCGGGCGGCCGGTGAGCGCTCCGGCGGCGAGGGCCGCGCCGCCCGCGCCGAGCAGCACCGCCAGCAGGCGGTCGCCGGCGCCGGCCATGCGTCCGCCGGCGAAGCCGCCCGCCGCCATCGCCGCCCAGGGCAGCAGCAGGAGCAGCGGTACGGCCGCGGCGGGCGTGCCGGCCTCGCGGGCGAGCACCGGGAGGTACTCGTCCACCACGCCGAGGCCGGTGAGGGCCGCGGCCAGCAGGACGGCGGAGCGCACCCCCGGGGTGCCGCGGGCCTCGGCGAGCCCGGCGCGCAGCACGGCCAGGTAGCCCTGCGGTTCGGGCTCCGGTTCCGGCACGGGGGCCGGTTTCGGCACGGCGGCCGGTTCCGGGCCGGGGGCCCGGCGGCCCAGGCCCAGGGCGGTGGGGACGGCGAGCAGGGTGAGCAGGACGGACACCCAGCCGGTGGCGGGGTAGCCGCCGAGCAGGACCAGCGGGGTGGCGGCCAGGGAGCTGGCCGCCACCGAGCATGCCTGGACTGCGGCCACCCGGCTGCTGACCCGGGCGTACTGCCCGGCCCGGCCCTCGGCGGCGAGGCCGTCGTAGAGCAGGGACTGGAGCGTCCCGGAGGTGAGGGCGGTGCCCGCACCCCACAGGACGAATCCGGCCGCGAACGAGCCGAGCGAGGGCAGCGCGGTCCACAGGGCGAACCCGGTGCACTGCGCGAACGCCGCGGCGGCCAGCACGCGGTGGCGGGGGAAGCGGTCGGCCAGGGCCCCGGAGGGCACCTCGCAGACGAAGGTGGTGACCGTCCACACCGCGAAGAGAACCGACAGTTCTCCCGTGGAGACCCCGTGCGAGGTCATCAGCAGGGCGTAGACGGCGTGCAGCGGGAGGAGTTCGGTCAGGCAGGTGTACAGGTACACCAGGCCGACGCGGAAGGGGCCGGAGGACGGCGGCTGGGACATGCGGACCTAATAAGGCATGGAAGGACGCTAGCACGAAGGCGTCCGGCGGACAGGGCGGTCGGGTGCGTACGGCGCGGGGGTTCAGTCGGTGCGGCGGATCAGGAACGGGCCGAGGGCCAGCGCGTCCAGCGGGCTGCGGGCGAAGGTGGCGAGGGCGTCGGAGGGGGTCCACACGACCGGCTCGTCGCGGCCGTTGAACGAGGTGTTGAGCACGACGGCGTGTCCGGTGTGCTCGGCGACCCGGCCCAGCAGCCGGTGGTAGAGCGGGTCGTCCTCGGCGGTGACGGTCTGCGGGCGGGTGGTGCCGTCGACGTGGATCACGGCGGGCATCGCGTCCCGTCCGGCGTCGGGCACCGGGGTGGTGACGATCATGTAGGGCAGCGGTGTGCCGTCGCCGAGCAGCGTGGGGGCCTCCTCCAGCCGCATGCTGGGCGCGAACGGCCGCCACCACTCGCGGTCCTTGACCGTGAGGTTGATGCGGTCGCGTTTGGCCACCGGGAACGGCGCGGTCACGATGGAGCGGTGGCCCAGGGCCCGGGGGCCGCCCTCGCCGCGTCCCTGGTGCCAGCCGACGATCTGGCCGCGGCCCAGCAGCCCGGCCACCGCGTCGGCTATGTCCTCGTGCTCGGTGTGGCGGACGCCCTGCTTGTGCAGCACCCGCCGGACGGCGTCGGCGTCCCACTGCTCGCCCCAGGCGAGGGTGCCGGTCATCGGCGTGATGGTCTCGCCGTGCTGGGCGGCCACCCAGCCGGCCGCGCCGAGGCTGACGCCCTGGTCGCCGGCGAGCGGCTGCACGAACAGGTCGCGCACCTCGGGCAGCCGGGCGAGCTTGCCGTTGAGGGTGGCGTTGAAGCCGACGCCGCCGGCCACCAACAGGGTGTCCTGGCCGGTCTCGCGCAGCAGCCGGCGGGCCATGGCGACGACCGAGCGCTCCAGGGCCTCCTGGGCGGTGGCCGCGAGGTCCCGGTAGTCGTAGGGGTCGCGTTCGGTGCGCCGGACGTAGCGGCCGCGCTCCCGGTCGTAGTGGCGGCTGGCGCGGTTGGGCGGCAGCGCGCTGGTCTTCTCCAGGTGGGCGAGCCACAGCCGCAGGGTGTCCGCCTCCTCGTCGGTGCTGCCGGTGGACAGCAGGGTGCGGGGCACCGGTCCGACGGCGTAGCCGTCGTCGAGGAAGCTGAGGCCGCCGCCGAAGGTCAGGTCGCCGGGGGTGCCGTAGGGGGCGAGGCCCATGGCCTTGCCGGCGGCGTCGGCGCCGAGGCCCGCGTACGCGCAGACGGCGGCGTAGAAGTAGCCGAGGGACCAGCCGGGCGGGACGGCCTCCAGGACCTTCAGCTCGCCGCCGACGGCCGAGGCGAGCGTGGCGCTCTCGCACTCGCCCTGGCCGTCGAGGACCAGGACGGCGCCTTGGTCGCGGCCGGAGAAGTAGTAGGCGCTGGCCGCGTGGGCGGTGTGGTGCGGGACGAAGACCAGCTCGGGGTCGCGGCCGCGGGGGAAGTACTCGCGCGGGAACAGGAAGTCCAGGGCCCGCGCGCTGTCGGGGAACCAGTCCAGGCCGCGCCGGGTGAGCAGCGAGGGCATGTCCCAGCCGTGGGCGACGACGTCGATGTCCTCCAGGGCGAGGCCGCCCTCCTGGAGGCAGAAGGCGGCGGCGTGCAGCGGGGCCTCGCCGTAGCCGTGCTTGTGCCGGGTGAAGCGTTCCTCCTCGGCGAACGCCACCACCTTCCCGTCGACCAGGAGGCAGGCGGACCCGTCGTGGCTCGCGCCCGGCCAGCCATTCACACCGAGAATTCGCATGGCAAGTCATTCCCTTCGAACGGGCCGTGGGCCCGGTAATTGACGGACGACGACCGGTGCGCTAGAAATTAGCAGCGATACCGCGCCGATGAAATAGGCGCCGGCCTCTTTCCTTCTCCGAGACCGCACCGGGCGCAAAACCGCCGGTCAGCGCGGTCCACTCTTCACAGTCTCCCGTTTTTCTGCATGCCTCGAAAACCGCTGGACACTTTCCGATTTCCACGCGCGAGAAACCAGAAGAAAGGGCACGCCGTGCTTCGTCTGATCATGCATCCGGACAGCACCGCCGACGTTCCCGACGAGGCGGACGTCCCGGCCGAGGACTTCCACCAGAGCGCCGGCCGGTTCCGGCTGCTGTCGGGGCGCGGCGATCCCGTACGCCTGCTGCGCGCGGGCCGTCCCGGCGGCCGGTGGGCCGCTGCACTGCTGGAGGACGGCGGTCAGGACGGCTGGTTCATGTGGAAGGGACCGGCCGGACACCCGGACCCCGAACTGCTGTCCGCCCTGCTCACGGGGGTTTCCCGGCTGGGCCCCGCCACCTTGGTGCTGCTTCCGGAGTGGGACTTCCCCGAGGTGCTGGCGGCAGCCGGGTACCGGCCCGCCCCGCGCTACGCCACCGGTCTCGTGCCCACCGGCGGCGGGGACGAGGCGATCCTCGCCCGGATGCGCCCGAGCACCCGCAGCCGGGTGCGCAGGGCGCTGCGCAGCGGCCTGGAATTCGCCGACGACCCCGGCCGGATCGACGAGTTCTACGACTTCTACGCACCGGCGATGATCCGCGCGGACTCACCCGACCTCGCCCCCCTCGATCTGCTGCACGATCTGCTGGCGCATCCGTCGGTCCACCTTTTCACCGCGCTGCACGAGGGCCGGGTGGCGGCCGGTTCCATATGCTTCCGGAACCGTAATTCGCTGGAGGCGCGTTTTGTGGCCACGCACCCGGAACACCGCGTCGACGGCTCGATGAACTTCGTGCATTTCCAGACCATCAGGCGGGCGGCTGCCGAGGGGCTGGAGCATTTCGACCTGAGCGGCATATCCACCGGTGAGGTGGACGGGAAGACGGCCGGGATCAACCGGTTCAAGCTCGGGTTCGGCGGCGAGGTCCTGCACTACCCCACCTACGCCCGGTCCGGGGACTGAGAGGAGACGCCCGTGCGACTCGTGATCGACCGGGACGTGCCCGTCCCCATGAGCGACGGCGTGGTGCTGCGGGCGGACGTGTACCGCCCGGACACCTCCCGCCCGCTGCCGGCCCTCCTCCAGCGGACCCCGTACGGCAAGGGGTCCTCGGCGGGGGGCCGCTCCCTGGACTGGATGCGGCTGGTGGAGGCCGGGTACTGCCTCGTGGTGCAGGACGTGCGCGGCCGGTACGCGTCCGGCGGTGTCTTCCGGCCGTTCGCCGACGACGCCGCGGACGGCCGGGACAGCGTCGAGTGGGCCGCGGGCCGGGACTGGTGCGACGGGACCGTCGGCATGATCGGGCGGTCCTACGAGGGTGCCGCGCAGTGGCACGCGGCGGCCGCCGCGCCGCCCGCGCTGCGGGCCCTCGCCCCGCACGTCGCCGCCGCCGACCCCTACGAGGGCTGGACGTACCTGGGCGGCGCCTTCCAGCTCGGGTTCTGTCTGCACTGGGTGCTCGGCGACCTGCTGCACGGGCAGGTCGAGCGGGCCGGCGGCACCGCCGCGGACGTCCGCGCCGTGGCCGAGGCGCTGGACGGCATCGACGAGCTCTACCGGGCGCCCTGGCGGGCGCTGCCCCTGCTGGACCGGCTCGCTCCCTACTACCGCGAGTGGCTGGAGCACCCCGGGCCCGACGACCACTGGCGCGGGCTGGCCGCCGCCCCGGACGGGCGACGGCCCCCGGCGCTGGTGGTCGGCGGCTGGTACGACATCTTCCTGCCGGGCACCCTGCGGACACCGTCGCCCCGGCCGGACGACCGCCTGCTGATCGGCCCCTGGTCGCACTGCGTGACCGGCGGTGTCTTCCCCGAGCGGCGCTACGGACTCGCCGCCGACGAGGCGGAGTTCGACATGACGGCGGCCCATCTCGCCTTCTTCGACCGGCATCTGAAGGGCGGGACGGAGCAAGCGGGTCCGCCGGTGGAGGTGTTCGCCGGCGGGGCGGACCGCTGGATCGCCCCCGCCGGTCCGCCGGGCGCGGACAGCGTCCCGCTCGCGCTGCACCTGGACAGCGACGGCGACGCCCGTACCCGGCACGGCTCGGGCGTGCTGCACCACGCTCCGCCCCGCCGCGAGGTCACGGACGTCTACCGCTACGACCCCCGCGACCCCGTCCCGACCGCCGGCGGAGCCACCTGCATGACCGGCATGTTCGTCGGCGCCGACTGCGGCCCCCTGGACCAGCGCGCGGTGGAGGACCGCCCGGACGTGCTCTGCTACACCGGCCCCCGACTGGACGCGCCCCTGACGGTGTCCGGGGAGGTGGTCGCCGAGCTGTACGTCTCCTCGTCCGCGCCGGACACCGACTTCACCGCCAAGCTGGTCGACGTGCATCCGGACGGCCGCGCGGAGATCCTCTGCGACGGCGTCGTCCGGACCGGGCACCGGGCCCGGCTGGACGGGGTGCGTCCGCCGGTCCCGGACACGGTCCACGCGCTGCCGGTGGCGGCGGGGACCGTCGTGCACGTCTTCCGGCCCGGCCACCGGGTCCGGCTGGAGGTCTCCAGCAGCAACTTCCCGCGGTTCGACCCCAATCCGAACACCGGCGGCACCCCGCTGACCCTGGCGGACGCCCCGGTGGCCACGGCCGTCAACCGGGTCCACCACGGGCCGGGCCGGCCGTCGCGGCTGCTGCTCCCGGTCTGTCCCGGTCTGCTGCCGGACGCTCACGACGCGGCCTGAGGCGACGGCTCGGGCTTCGGATCGCCGTCGCGCCGGAACACGGTGAGGTCGGTGAGCGGGACGATCCGCCGACCGGCCCGCAGATGCGCCCGGCGCAGCCGCTCGCGCTGGGCGGGCGTCAGCTCGGTGCAGTGCTGCGGGATCGCGCGCAGCATCCTGGTGCGGGCGGCGGTCGCCGGGTAGCGGGGCCGCACGCCGTAGGGGTCGCGTACCAGGTGGTAGAGGGTGCCGGTGTGGAAGGCCACCTTCAGCAGGGCGTAGTAGGCGGCGGCCCCGATCCCCTTGTGGCGGGCGCACCCGGCGAGCGTCCGGGACGCCTCGTACAGCCGCCACAGCACGGGCACGGCGGGGGTGGTGAAGACACCGGTCTCCTGGGCGATCCCCTCGCCGACGCCGTAGCGGAAGTAGCTGCGCATGTTCTGCAGGCCGACCTGGGCGTCGTGGAAGATGCGGGCCTCGGGGACGTGCCGGACGGGGATGCCGGCCAGCTGGAGACGGAAGTCGAACTCCCGGTCCTCGCACCAGTGGATCAGGCCGTCGAAGTGGTAGCCGCCGATGTGCTCGACGATCGCCCGGTCGTAGATGAGCGGCGGGGACAGGGCGCTGACGTACTCGCCCTCGTCGTACTCGCGCACCCGGGCGGTGAGCCGGCTCATCAGGCTGCCGGACTCGCCGTACACCACCTGGCCCTTGACCACCGGGTCGGTGGCGACGGCCGCGGCCATCATGCGGACCACGCCGGGGGCGAAGGTGCAGTCGGAGTCCATCAGCAGCAGATAGCGCCCGCTCGCCGCCTCGGCGCCCGCGTTGTAGGCGGCGCCGAGGTTGCCCGCGTCGGGTATCTCGGTGACGGTCAGCGGCCTCGGGTGCTCGCGCAGCACCCGGCGGATCTCGTCCGTGGCGCCGTTGAGCGCCAGCACGATCTCCACGTCCTCGTCGACCGAGTCGATGCAGTCCAGGATGCGCAGGTCGTCGCGGAGCGCGATGACCACGCTGGTGCTCGCCAGCACCCGCTCGGTGCGCTCCTCGTCCGGGGCGGCCGCGGCGGCGGTCATGCCTGCTCCCCGGTGTCCGCGGCGACGCCCTGCTCGTCCTTGCGCAGCACGTAGACGTGCGTGGTGTGACCGGGGGTGAAGCCGTCGCCGTCGATGTCGCGGACCCGGACCGTGCGCAGGCCGGCCGTCCGGCCGAGTTCCTCCATGGTGAACGGGTCGACGACGTACTGCACATGGGTCTCGCGCCAGAGCAGGCCGTCCGCCCCGTACAGGGAGAGCACCGACCGGCTGCGGGCCAGCACGGGGTCCCAGCGGTGGGTGCGGTGCAGCCGGACGCCGTCGCGGGTCTCCTCGTGCTCCAGGTTCCGCCAGTCCTCCTGGAGGACCTTGCGGGAGGAGTAGTCGAAGACGAGGTGGCCGCCGGGGCGCAGGGCCGCGGCCGCGTTGCCCAGGCACTCGGCGAGGTCGACGGCGGTCAGGTAGTTGAGGGCGTCGAAGCCGGAGACCACGAAGTCGTAAGCGTCGGGCTGGGCGGTGAAGCGTGCCATGTCGCCGACGATGCGCAGCTCGGGCGGTATGCCGCCGTGCTCCAGCATGGCCGCCGAGCGGTCCAGCGAGGTGACCTCGCCCTGCGGGACCAGGTCGGCCAGCACCCGGCTGCCCATGCCGGTGCCGGCGCCGAGGTCGAGGATGCGGACGGGGCCGGGGGCGGCCAGCTTGGCCAGTTCGGCCCCGATGCCCAGGCGCCAGGTGTCCTCGGCCATGGCGCCCTCGAACAGTTCGTAGGTGTCGGACCAGTGGTCGTACGCGGTGGTGGTCATCGGCGTTCCCTTGTCGGAGGGGTGTCGGAGGGTGGAGCGTGGTCAGGGCGTGGGGGCGGGTGCGGCGGGGCGGTCGGTGAGGCGCAGCGGGAGGCGGGACAGCACCCGGGCGGCGAGGGCTTCGGCGGCGGCGGTGTCCGGGCCGCTGGTGATCGCACCGGCCAGCACCTCGTCGCCGCCGCGGTAGGGCGGCAGGACGGTGCCGGGGGCGAGGTCCAGGCCCCAGAAGACGTCGTGGACCCCGGGGGTGCGGGCGAGTTCGGCCAGATCGCCGACCCATTCGACGGTGCCGCCGTCCGCGGGCAGATAGCGCTGGACGACCGCCCGGTCGCGGGTGGGGCGCAGTTCCTCCTCGGCGAGCGGGCGGCCCAGGGCGAGCCGGACGGCGTTGGGCAGCGGGTCGACACCGGTGGCGAGCGGCATGACCTCGGTGGCGATGCGGGCGCCGGTCAGCCGGCAGGTGATCTCCAGCAGGTACACCCGCCCGTCGGGGGTGCGCAGGATGTCGGTGTTGACGACGGCGGTGGTCAGTCCGAGCGCGTCGACGCCCCGCTGGACGGTGCGCACCACCTCGGCGCGCTGTGCCTCGTCCAGGACGGAGGGCAGGGTGTCGCCGCCCTCGAAGAAGTGCGGGAAGAAGCGCTCCTTCTCGCCGTACTCGCGGTCGGCGAACCCGGTGACGCGGAGCCTGCCGTCGACGGCGAACCCGGCCACGGTGTGCTCGGTGCCGGTCAGGTACTCCTCGACGACGACGTGTCCGGTCGGGCTGAGGGCGAGGGCGCGCTCGACAGGTTCCCGCGCGGTGCCGAGGGCGTCCAGCTTGGCGACGCCCAGGGAGCCGGTGCGGTCGCTGGGCTTGACGACGGCGGGCAGCCCGATCCGGTCCAGCGCGGCCAGGGCGGCGTCGGCGGTGGTGGCGACGGCGAACCGGGGCACGGGCAGCCCGGCCCGGTGCAGGGCGGCGATCCGGCGGTCCTTCAGGGTGCACAGGTCGGCCACCTCGACGGGCACGCCGGGGCAGCCCAGCTCGGCGGCCAGCCGGGCCACGACCGGTGGATTGTCGTATCCGAGGGTCATGACGCCGGATATTCTTCCCGGCCACTCCGCGCGAATTACCGACAGGACACCGGCGAAATCGTCGGGGTCCGCCTCCAGGTAAATGTCGGCGCTTTTCCGGACGCGTTCGGTGATGCGGTCCGTGACCACCAGGACGCGCACTCCCATTTCTTTCACACGGGCGAGCGACCTGTCCATTCCGGAGCCGATCCCGCATATCAGGAGGGTGTCGGTCACCTGGCCACGTACCAGACGCGCCGGGTGTCCTCGCGCACCGGCTCGCGGTCGAGCCCGGCGTACGTGTCCACGCTGGTGAAACCGGCCGCGAGCAGGGCGCCGGTGACCGCGGCCGGGTCGTGGCCGCGCTGCGGATGGGTCTCGTGGACGCGGTGCCAGCCGCCCTCGGGGGTCCGGCGCACGACGGTGACCGTGGTGTCCACCCGGCCGGTCGCGGCGTCGTAGGGGTTCTCCCAGACCTCCAGGATGTCCTCGGTGTTCTGCTCCACGAACACCTGTCCGGCCCAGGCCCGTTCGACGAACCAGACGGGGTGCGCGTCGAGCACGGCGAGGCCGCCGTCCTCGGTGGCGGCCCGCAGGGTGCGGGCGGCGAGCTCCAGGTCGCCCTCGCCGACCAGGTAGTTGACGGTGTTGTAGGTACAGGTGACCACGGAGTGGCGCCGGTCGCCGCGGTAGTCGCGCAGGTCGCCGCGGACCAGGTCGACGTCCACCCCGGCCCGGCGGGCGGCCTCGCCGGCGTGCCGCAGCATGTCGGACGACTGGTCGACGCCGGTGAGCGTGCCGAAGGAGCCGGCCATCGCGATCAGCAGCGTGCCGGTGCCGCAGCCCAGGTCGAGCAGCGAACCGCCGCCCGCCCGGTAATGGGAAATCAGGTCGGGGAGTTTTTTCGACACTTCCTCCGTGAAATCGTTGTAGGGTGCCGCGGCATAAACATCGGCATACTCGCCGAAGAAATCTCCGCGTGATTCATATTGCATCACGACCGCCCCATTCAGTAGTCTCGATTTCCGTGCCGGGCGCTTCCAGGCCCGCCATTTCCTTTTCGTTTCCGGAGGGAGAATTCGCATGCGCACCGCGAACGAGGGAAGCCGTCCCGCAGGGCTTCCGCTGCTGTCCGACCAGAGGGACCGCCTGGCGATCCAGGAGTGGGTCGAGAAGCATGACCTCGGGGTGGAGGTCCGCATGTTCGGCCGGGGCTTCCGGCTGACCGGCCCCCTCGACACGGACGCCCTGGACTCGGCACTGACCGCGCTCGTCGCCCGCCACGAGGCGTTGCGCGCGGCCTTCCCCGACCGGGGCAGGACCGGGCGGCAGGAGATCCGCGAGGCCCGCCCCTTCACGCCCGAGCGCGTGGACCTGACCGCGCTGCCCGAGGACGAGCGGGCGGACGAGGCGCTGCGCCTGGCCGGCGCCTTCCTGAGCCGGAACCTGGACCTGGACGGCGGGCTGCTCATGAGCGGCGTCGTCTACCGCCTGGGCGAGCAGGACCACCTGCTGGGCCTCGCCGTCGACCATCTGGTGGTGGACGGGCAGTCGTTCGAGATCCTGGTGAACGAGCTGTGGGAGCTGTACGCCGCGGCCGTCGAGGGCCGCGAGGCCAAGCTGCCCGAACAGCGCTTCACCTACGCGGACTTCGTCCGCTGGGAGGCGGAGTGGCTGGGCCGCGACCCGGAGCCCCGGCAGATGATCGCCCGCTTCGCGGAGCTGCTGGACGGCATCGGCACCAACGCGCCGGTGTACCTGCCCGGGATGCTGCGCGAGACCAACGACCGTTACGCGGTCGGCACGTTCGACGGCTCGCTGACGCCGGAGACCTGCGCGCTGCTCACGGAGTACTGCCGGTCGGCCCGCACCACCCCGTTCGTGGTGCTGTTCACCGCCTACCTCTGCGCGCTGCACGCCCGCAGCGGGCGCAGCGACCTCGCGGCGCTGATCCCGGTGACCCGGCGCACCGAGGAGCACCTGCTGGACCTGGTGGCCTTCCTGTCCACCTACGCGACGGTCCGGGTGCGGATCAACCCGTCCCTGACCTTCAAGGAGCTGAGCCGCACGGTCCGTTCGGCGGTGCTGGAGACGCAGCGGCTGGGCCAGGTGCCGGCGCCCGAGGTGACCTCCGCCCTCGCCCCGCACCACCTGGGCCGGCTGCTGGAGCGGCCGTGCACCTTCTTCGACGTGGCGCCGGGCGGCTGGAGCGGCGGCAGGCGCGAGGCCGGAGGGCTGTCGGTGGAGCCGACCGAGGTGCCCGGCGACCAGCACCAGATCGAGAGCCTGGAGGTGTTCGCCTCGGTCGACGACAGCGGAGTCGACTTCACGGTGCTCTTCCCGGCGGACGTCTTCGGCGAGGAGAGCGTTCGGGAGCTCGCTCATGAGTTCACCTCCTTGGTGCACAGGTTCCTGACTGCTCCGGACACGGCGATCGGGGACGTGCTGCGGGCGGACTGAGCCGCCCGGCGGGAAGGGACCGGGGGCCGCACGGCCGGCCCCCGGTCCGGCTCGTTCAGGGCCGGGCGCCGGCCATCCGGATCACCTCGAAGGCCTCGCTGTGGCCGTGGCCCGCGCTGGTGACGGCCCGGTAGGACGCCAGCCCGCGCACCGCCTCGTCCCAGGCGGCGTGCCGCAGTTGGGAGCGGTAGCAGCGCATGGCCTCGACCTTCAGCTCGATCTGGTCGGTGACGTCCTCGGTGTACTGGGCCTCGCCGAGCGGGGCCCACACCTCGTAGCCGAGCACCAGGGACGGCGGCGGCGCGGGCGGCCCGGCCTCCTCGAAGAAGTCGGACTCCGCCATCCACAGCGACTCCAGGCCGAGCCGGTGCACGGCCCGGTGCTCCACGTCCCCGTCGTCGCGGTGCGGCAGGTACACCCGGTCCGGGCGGACCTCGCGCAGCACCTTGACGACGGCGAGGTGCAGCCGCCGGTCGGCGGCGAAGTCACGGGACGGCTCGTCCAGCGTGATGCACCGCTTGACGCCGAGCACCCGGCAGGCGTCGGTGGTCTCCGCCGCGAACTCCTCGTCCCCGACCTCCCGGTCGGCGAGCCCGCGTTCGCGGCGGATGACGATGACCACGGTGACCTCGGCGCCGGACTGGGCCAGCTTGGCGATGGAGCCGCCGCAGCCGATGACCTCGTCGTCGGGGTGCGGGGCGATCACCAGGACCCGGGTCACCGGCCGGCTCCGCCCGGTGCCCCGTACCCGGCCCAGCGCGCCCACTGCGCCGTGCGCGTCATGCCCTCGTCCAGGGTGGTCCGGGGCGCGGCCAGGAGGCGTGCGGCGAGCGCGGCGTCCACGCGGGCGGGGCTGGCGTAGAGCGCCTGCTCCCAGTCGGGCACGGCCCCGCCGGCCGCAGTGCCGGCCGGGGCGGGCAGGCCGCGGATGCCGCGCAGCCGGTCGAAGAACTCGCCCCAGCCGGGCTGGTCGGGTCCGCTCACGAGGAACTTCCGCCCCGCCGCGGCGGGTTCGGCGAGCGCCGCCAGCACGGCGTCCACGACGTCGTCCACGTACACCGCGTTGCAGGCGCCGCCCGCACCGGTCACCGGCAGCTCCTCGAACTCCTCGGCGGGGCGGGTCAGCTGGGCGACGGTCCACTGTCCGCCCCAGGGGCCGTAGACCACGCCGGGCTGGAGCACGACGGTCTCGGGGCCGTCGCCGTGCGCGGCGAGCACCAGCCGCTCGGCGGCGGCCTTCTGCTGCTCGTACTCGCGGTCGTCGGCGTCCTCGGCGAGCTCCGGGGCGGTCTCGTCGAAGCGCGTCAGGCCAAAGGTGTCGTACACGTCGACGGTGCTGAGGTGCACCAGCCGCTCGACGCCGGCGAGTTTGGCCGCGTCGAGCAGGTTCGCGGTCCCGTCGACGGTGGTGCGCCAGCGGTCGTCGACCTCGCCCCGCGACCCGAACGCGCAGTGCACGACCAGGTCGCAGCCCTCCAGGGCCTTGCGCAGGGTCCCCGGGGCGTCCAGGTCGACGGCCCGGAAGGCGAGCCGTTCCTGCGGCAGCACGGAGAGCCGGGCGGCCCGGCCGTAGCCGCGCACCAGGGCACGGACCTCGGCCCCGGTGCCCAGCACCAGCCGCTCCACCACCCGTCCCCCGATGAACCCGCTGGCGCCGGTGACCGCGACGCGCCTGCCCGCGAAGTCGTTCATGCCGCGCTCCTCGACGTCGTCCCGGTCAGCCAGGGCTGGGCCAGCGGGCGTCGCGCCGGCCCCGTGTAGCACTGTTCGATCAGCCGGGCGACCCGCAGGCCGTCCTCGGCGGTGGCGTGCGGTGCCACGTCCGCGCCGGAGCACACGTCGGCGAAGTTGCGGAGCTGCTCGACGAAGAGGTCGTCCCATTCGTCCTGGGCGGGCGGCACGGCGCTCACGTCGCCGCGGTGCAGTTCCTCGCCGGAGGCGGTGATCAGGGTGCACTCGCCGGCCGGGAAGTCGGTGCCGACGCTCACCTCGGCGGCGGTACCGGTGACGACGCAGCTGATGCCGAGGGCGCGGACCCGGCTCAGCTCCAGCACGGTCTCCACTCCCCCGATGCGCAGGGTGGCGACGGCGTCGGCCTCGACCCCGCCGAGGCTGTCGTCGACGTAGTCGACCACCTCGACGTCCGGGCCGAGCCACCACAGCAGGATGTCGAAGACGTGGGAGGCCGTGTCGGTGAGGACGCCGCCGCCGGCGAGAGCCCGGTCGAACATCGACCAGGAGACCGGCTCCCAGCTGTAGGGGTGGCCCTCGGTCCAGCGGACCCGGGTGACGGTGCCCAGGTCGCCGTTCCGGATGAGGCCGCGCACCCAGGCGTTGGCGGGGAACAGCCGCCGGGGGTGGGCCATCAGCAGGCGGGTGTCCGGGGCGGCGGCCGCGGCGGCGGCGAGGGCCTCGGCGTCCGCGGCGGAGGTCGCCATCGGCTTCTCCAGCAGCACGTGCTTGCCCCGGGCGAGCAGATCACCGGCGACGGCGGCGTGCGCGGTGTGCGGTACGGCGACCACGGCGGCGTCGAAGGCGTCGGCGGCCTCCTCCACCGTGCGGGCGATCAGCACGTCCTCGGCGGTGCCGCCCTGGTCCGTGTACCACTGGAGGGCGGCACGGGCCTGCTCGGGGTCCGGGTCGATCAGGGCGGTGAGCCGGATCTGCGGGACGTGCGGCAGCGCGGTCAGGTGACAGGACCGGGCGGCGGCTCCGCAGCCGACGACGGCCAGTCGCAGCGGTGGCATGGGCGACTCCTCGGGTGTGGTCGTTCCTCGGGTGTGGTCGGGGGTGGTGCGGCGGGTCAGGTGGCCGGGTGGAACACCCAGAAGTTGGGCTCCGCGTAGACGCCCTCGCCGTCCGCGGAGACCTCCAGCGGGGCGAGGGCGCCCGGTACGAGGTGGCGGGCGGGGCCGGGCAGCGGGTGTCCGGCGATCTCCTCCCAGCGGGCGGCGGGCTGGCTGATCACCAGCGAGCGGTCGCAGGGGGCGAGCAGTTCGGCGCCCAGCGCGGCGTGGGTGGCCAGCCAGGGATCGAACGGTGTGCCGTCCGGCCGCCGCCAGCGGGCGTAGTCGGCCATCGGGACGAGTGGGTACCGTGCCTTGCGGGTGGGGCGGACCGGGATGACGACGCCGCGCAGACCCGCGGCCCGTGCCTCGTGCCTGGCCCGGGTCAGCAGCCGCTCGGCGAGGCCGCTGCCGCGCAGCCCGGCGCAGACGCTCACCGAGAGCATGCACAGCGCGTCCGGGCGGCCGGCCGGTCCGTCGAACGCGGAGACCAGCACGTCGTCGGAGCCCTCCGGGAGCCCGTCGACCGTGCCGTCCCAGGGGACCGGCAGGCCGTTGGCGGCGGCCACCAGCCGGCCCTCCTCGTCCAGGACGCAGAGCTGGTGGGCGGGGTAGGTGTCGTAGAGCCGGTGCCAGCGCCAGTTGCCGGGCGACTCCCAGCTCATGAACGCGGGCATGTTGCCGGTGATCAGCCGGTCGACGGCCGGCTCCAGCTCCGGTGCCCGCTCCAGGCTGGTGACCGTGAGGGCCGGCGGGTGCGCCACGGTCGCCTCAGCCGATCAGGCGGCTGCCTGCGCTCGCCCGCATGGTGCGGGAGCGGCGCAGGTCATGGGTGACGTTGATGCGCTTGAGCCAGCGGTCGGTGCCGTCGTAGCGAGCGGTGAAGGGCACCCGGCCGTGGACCACGCGGTGGTTGTTGACGACCAGGCAGTCGCCCTGCTCCAGAGCGACCTCGCGCAGCCCGGAGTCGACGACCGCGATCAGGTTGTCGAGGGCGCGGCGGGCCTCCGGGTCGTCCTCGGGGACCTCCATGAAGTACGGGTCCAGCCGCAGGTACGGCTCCTGGCGCGGGCCGAACAGGGCTGCCACCGGGCGGCGTTCGTGGATCAGCCGCTCGATGGTGGCGAACCGCTCGGTGTCGCCGCCGGAGCCGGCGGAGTTGTTCTTGGGCAGGTGCGACTCGTCGGGGGCGATGTGGAAGCGTTCCTCGAACAGCACCTCCACGTCGTCGTCGGACAGCGCTCCCACGGCGTACGAGCCCACGGTGGTGGCGACCTTGTCGGGGTTGCGCAGGGAGGCCAGCACCAGGTAGTCGCCGCGGTACGGGTGGAAGGCGTCCTCGGTGTGCCAGGTCAGCAGCTCCTTGCTGCCGAGGCCGAGCTGGTCGTTCTCGTGGCTGCGGACGGGGAAGATGTCGTGCACCAGCCGGCCGTCCTGCTGGGTGGTCCAGCCGAACGGCTCGCCGAGCAGCGCCGCGTACAGCAGGACGAGTACCTCTTCGGGGAACTCCCGGTTGGGTCGGGGACGGCCCCGCCAGTGCTCCGGGGTGGGGCCGATGCGGTCCTGGTCGAAGAGGTGCCCGCTGACCACGCAGTAGCCGGTGGGCTCGTCGATGGCGAAGGTGCGCAGGAAGCGCTGGGTGCGCACCGGGAGGTCAGCGGCGATCCGGGGCAGGTCGAGCAGGAGGGCCGGGTCGTCGTCGCCGGTGTAGCGCTCCGCGGCGCGGATCGTGAGCTCGGCCGTCCGCCGTGCCTCGTCCGGGGTCAGCAGCAGGACGTGATCCTCGGAAGGTGTGCCCATGACAGTTCAGTCCTTACGTACGGCCGGTGGAAACGGTGTCGGCACCGCGCGGGGGCGGGTCCGTGCCGAGGAGAGCCACTCGGCGAGCCGGCGGGGTGTCGGATGGTCGAAGACGGTCGTGGCCCGCAGTCCGACGGTCCCGGGGAAGTCGGCGCGGAGTTCGGTGACCAGGCGCATGGCGAGAATCGACTGGCCGCCGCTGGCGAAGAAGTCGGCGTCGGGCTCCAGCCCGGGGTCGGCCAGCAGCACCCGGAAGTGCCGCAGCACGGTGTCGAGCGTCTCCCGCCCGCCCGGGTCCGTGCCGGGGACGCCGACGCCGCCGTCCGGCACGCCGGTCGTGAGGTCCGGCTCCGTGGTCGCGGCGGCCCCGGCCACGGCGGTCCCGGCCGCGGCGGTCCCCTGCGCGGCGGTCCCCTGCGCGGCGGTCCCCTGCGCGGCGGGCGACCCCTGCGCGGCGGTCCCCTGCGCGGCGGTCCCCTGCGCGGCGGGCGACCCCTGCGCGGCGGGCGTCGCATGCGCGGTCAGGAGGGTCGCGGCGAGCGCGCGGCGGTCCACCTTGCCGTGGTCGTTCTTCGGCAGGGACCCGGTCCAGAACAACTGCTGGGGCGCGGCCCAGCCGGGCAGTTCGGCGGTGACCCTGGCGAGCAGCCGGGCGCGCTGCCCGGCGGTGACCGGCAGCACGCCGTCCGCGGGTGCGGCCGGGGCCGCCGGGACCAGACAGGCCAGCAGGGAACCGCGGGTCCGGGCGTCCAGCAGGACGACGGCCTGGGCGACCTCGGGGTCGGCGGTCAGCAGCCGTTCCACCGAGGCCGGTTCGAGCCGGTGACCACGGATCTTGATCTGGTCGTCCACCCGGCCGTGGAACTCCACAGCGCCGTCGGGCAGGATCCGCCCGAGGTCGCCGGTGGCGTACAGCCGCCCGTCGCCCGGCTCCGGGCCGGTGACGAACCGCCGCGCGGTCTGCTCCGGATCGCCGAGGTAGCCGGAGGCCAGTGAGGGCCCGCCGATGTGGATCTCCCCGACGGTGCCGGGCGGTACCGGCCGCCGGGCGGAGTCGCGCACGCTGACCTCGGCGTTGGCGAGGGGGGTGCCGATCGGCACCTCGGGGGCGTCGTCCGGCAGCGGCCCCTCGTACATGGTGGAGGTGACCGTGCACTCGGTCAGCCCGTAGACGTGCACGAGCCCGGCGCGCCCGGCCCGCTCCCAGCGCCGCCAGTCGTCGGGGTCCATGCGCTCGCCGCCGACCAGCACCCGGCGCAGCGGGGCGGGGGTGGTCTCGCCCCGGACGTCGAGCCAGTGCGCGTACTCGCGCCAGTACTGGGTGGACAGCTCCACGGTGGTCACGCCGAGGGCGCCGAGCATGCCGTGCAGTTCCTCCGGGTCCGGTACCCCGGTGCCGGGACGGCAGACGACGGTCCCGCCGCGGGCGAGGACGGGGAACACCTCCTCCACGACCACGTCGAAGCCGAGGGAGGCCAGTTGGAGCCATCGGTCCTCGGGGCCGAGGCCCAGCCGGGCGGCGGCCGCCAGCGCGAAGCCGTGCAGCGCCTCCCGCCCGATGCCGACGGCCTTCGGCTCGCCGGTGGATCCGGAGGTGAACATGGCGTACGCGGGCCGGTCGGACACCGCCCCGCCGACCCGGGCCGCGCGGGACCGGCCGGCGGTCGGGGCGCCGCCGCCGTCGGGGTCCGGCGCCGACTCGTGCGCCGTGCCGTCCAGTTGGGGGCCCAGATCGGTCCAGGGCGGGCTGGCGGTCCCGTGCGGCGCGCAGCCGCGGCCGGCGAGCAGGACCGCGTCGACCCGGGCGCAGCGGGCGGCGCGGGCGGCGTCGGGAAGGCCCTCCTCCAGGACGACGAAGGCGGCGCCCGCGGCCAGCGTCCCCAGCATGGCCACGACGGCGTCCATCGGGGCCAGCCCGTGGAGCATCACGTACCGGCCGGGACCGGCCCCGGCGGCGGTCAGCCGGCCGGCCACGGCCCGCGCGGCCACGTCGACCTGACGGTACGTCATGGTGCGCTGCCCGTCGGTGAGCGCGGGGCGGCCGCCGTGCGCGGCCCGCACCTCGTGCCAGAGCCGGGACAGGGCATCGGCCCCGCCCGCCGTGCCGGAGGCCGCCATCACCGGCCGGCCCGGGCGCGCAGGAAGGCGGAGAGCGTGTCCAGGCCCTCGGTGAACTCCCCTTGGTCACCGCCGAATCCCAGCCGTACGGCGCCCTCGCGGCCGAAGGCGGTGCCCGGGACCAGCAAGGTGCCGTACTCCTCCAGGAGTTCGACGCAGAACCGCTCGGAGTCGGTGACGCCGGGCAGCTCCAGCAGACAGCAGACCCCTCCGCCCGGCGGCGTCCAGGCGACCAGACCCTGGTGGTCGGCGACCCACTTCTCCAGCACGGTCAGATTGGCGCGGGCCTCGGCCCGGCGGGGGGCGATCAGAGCGTCCGCGGAGCGCATCGCGGCGGTGGCCACCGCCTCCACCAGCGGCGAGAGGAAGAGGGTGGTGCGGTCGCGCACGGTGAAACTGCGTTCGATCAGTTCCTCGGGCGCCGCGCACCACCCGACGCGCAGGCCGGGCAGGCCGAACGCCTTGGAGAAGGTGCCGTAGCTGACGGTCAGTGGGTGGCGGGTGCCGGGGTCGGGCAGCGGCGGCCCGTCCCAGCTCATCTCGGCCGTCGCCGCGTCCCAGACCAGGACGGCGCCGATCTGCTCGACCCGGTCGAGCAGCCTGCGGTACGCGGTGTCGGTGAGGGTGACACCCGTCGGGTTGTGCGGGAAGTTGACGATCACCGCCCGGGTGTCCGCGGGGATCGTCCGCTCCAGGGCCCGCGGGTCGGTGTCGGCGGCGGTGAACGCGTCCAGCGGCACGGGGTGCAGGACGCAGCCCGCCGCCCGCGGGTAGTGGGCGAGCGAGTGGTAGAGCATGTCCGGCAGTACCACCCGGTCGCCGGGCCCGAGCAGCGTCTCCAGCGTCAGGGCGATCGCCTCGCTGGAGCCGTGGGTGACCATGACGCGGTCGGCTCCGCCGGGCAGGTAGCGGTCGGCGATGGCCCGGCGCAGCTCGGGCGAGCCCTGTGAGGTGCTGTCGTCGACGAGGATGCCGTCGAGGTCCGTCGCCTGAAGTCCGGTCAGCCGACGCAGTTCGGCGTAGGTGTAGGGGTGTACTCCGCTGGAGCTGATGTCGCGCTCGGCCCGGCCGAGCCTGCGCCGGTACCACTCCTCCAGTACCGGAGGCTCCACATGGCGCGATGCGTTGAATTCAATTCGAGTCCGTGACACGAAGAAAACCTCATGGGATAAGGGCTCGTGGAAATCGGTGAACGGCGAGTCCGGGGCACCGACAATGCGCCTCGGATCGGCGGGGAGGAAATCGGTGGCGACTGCCCCAATTACATCAACAGGTGCGTGACGGTCACAAGTAACGCGAGTACGTGACAGGGCCGCCCCCGCCTCCGGCCACCGGCACTCGCCAGCCAAGTCGCCTGTTTTAGCACGTGGTTGCGGTGCTCTCGGTCTCCCGGTGGAGTACCGGGACCGCCGGAGGCCGACCGGGCCGCCCGGCGGTCGGCCGCTTTCGCACTCCTCGCGCCCACGCACTAGTGACCTGTCGAGTTTCCCATGGCACTATTACTGCCATGCGCCCAAAAATTCCGGCCGACAGCATTCTGCGGCTGGGTGATTTCCGTCAGATCTTTCTCGCGGACAGCATCAGTCAATTCGGCACGCAGATCCTGACGCTGGCCCTGCCGCTGGTGGCGGTGGTCAGTCTGCACGCCTCCCCGCTGGAGGTGGGGGCCCTGTCGGCCGCCGAGTCGCTGCCCTACCTGCTGGCGGGCGTGCCGGCCGGCGTGTGGGCGGACCGGGTGCGCAAGCGCCCGCTGCTGCTGGCCACGGACGTCGCCCGTGCCGCACTGCTGCTGTGGATCCCGATCGCCTGGTGGACCGGCCTGCTCACGGCCGCCCAGCTCATCGCCGTCGCCTTCGTGTTCGGCCTGCTCACCGTCTTCTTCGAGGTGGGGTACGCGAGTTACGTACCCTCACTGGTGCCCCGGGAGCGGCTGATCGACGCGAACACCCGGCTCCAGGTGGTCCAGTCGGCGGCCCAGGCCGCAGGCCCGGGGCTCGGCGGCGCCCTGGTCCAGGCGCTGGCCGCGCCGGTGGCCGTCCTGGTGTCGGTCGGCGGCTATCTGTGGTCGGCGGTCTGCGTGCTGCTCGTGCGGGGGCGCGAGCCGCTGCCCGGCCACGCCGACGGGAAGCCCGTCTCGTGGCGGAAGGACGCCGCCGAGGGACTGCGCGCGGTCCTGGGCGACGTCCTGTTGCGGCGCACCTCCCTCAGCACCGCCTGCTTCAACCTCTTCTGGGCCGTGGGCACTCCGATGATCCCGGTCCTGCTCGCCCGTGATCTGGGACTGAGCGCGGGCGTCATCGGTCTGCTGCTGACCTTCGAGGGCATCGGCGGCCTGCTCGGCGGGGTGCTGGCGGCCAGGGCGGCGCGCCGGCTGGGACACGGGCCGGCGATCTGGACGGCCACCCTGGTGGCGGGCGCGGGTTTCACGATGGTGCCGCTGGTGGCCACCGGGTGGCGGCTCTCGCTGGTCAGCGTGGGCCTGTTCGTCTCCTCGGCGGGCATGGTCGTCTACAACGTCATCGTCGTCACCTTCCGCCAGTCCATCACCCCGGACCGGCTGCTCGGCCGGGTCAGCGCCTTCAACCGGCTGCTGGTGTGGAGCACCCTGCCCCTGGGCGCGGTCCTCGGCGGACTCCTCGGCCAACTCCTGGGCGCCCGGACCACCTTGTGGATCGCGGGCCTCGCGACGACCCTGTCGTTCCTGTGGATCTACTGCTCGCCGCTGCGCACCCTGCGCGACATCCCCGAGGACTACGTCCTGGGCGGCTCGCTGACCGGCACCGCGCGGCGGGACGCGGACGGCTCCGGCGAGAGCGCGTCCGTCCCGGGAGCCGGTGGCGCGGGCGACGACCGGACGGCCTCCGCGTGACGGCCGCCGACCCGCGCGAGGTGCTCGCCGCCGCCCTGGAGTCGGCCGCCTCCCGGGGACTGTCCCTGCGCCCGGGGACGGCGGTCCTCAACGACGCGGGCTGGGACTTCCGGGTGGTCGAGGTCGAGGACACCGAGGGCGCGGACTGGATCCTGCGGCTGCCCCGCCGCAGCCGCAGCGCCGACCGGATCGCCGTGGAGGCGGCCGTCCTCACGGCGGTCAGGTCCGCGCTGCCGGTGGCGGTGCCGCGCTGGGAGCACGCCGACCGCGCGTTCATCGCGTACCGCAGGCTCGGGGGTGCCCCCGCCGGATTCGAGGACCCGGCCGCCCTGCGCTACGAGTGGCACCCCGCGGCGGGCGGCGGGCGGCCCGGCACCGGGTACGTGACCTCGCTCGCGGCGACCCTCGCCGCCCTGCACCGGGTGCCCGTGGAGGAGGCCGTGGACGCGGGCGTCCCGCCGCGCGAACCGGGCCTGGCGCGCGAGGATCTGGCCCGGACGCTCAGGGAGGCCCGGACCGCGGTGCCGCTTCCCGAGCGCTGGTACGCGCACTGGCGGTGCTGGCTGGACGACGACCGGCACTGGGCCCACCAGGCCCGGCTCACGCACGGCGACATGCATCCGGGGCACACCCTCATCGGCCCCGGCTCGAACGCGGTGACCGGGGTCCTGGACTGGACGAACGCCGCCTTCGACGATCCGGCGGCGGACTTCGTCGACCCGTACCTCGCGGGCGGCCGCCCGCTGCTCGACCGGCTGCTGTCGGCGTACCGGCGAAGCGGCGGCACCGCCCAGCCGGGCCTGCGCGAACGGGTACTGCTGCGGGCGTCGTTCCGCTGGGCCCACGTGGGCCTGCTGGGCGTGCGGACCGGCCGTCCGGCGTTCACCGCCGTGGCCCGGGAACGGCTCGCCGCGCCACCCCCGGAGTCCGGCACCCCGCCGGACCCGGCGATCCACCCCGCCCCGGACACCCCCGCCCTGCCCTGACCGCCCTGTACCCGGTTCCATCCGACCGAGAAGGAGAACGAAGCGATGACCCCGACGGACGACATGCACGCCCAGGCCCTGAAGCTGGCCCGCACCTACCTTGGCCAGGAGGACCTGGACGGCGGCTGGTTCGAACTGGGCGGATCCTCGCTGGACGCGGCCCGCCTGGTCAGCTCCCTGGAGCACGACCACGGCTGGGAGATCGCACTCCAGGACCTGCTGACCGCCCTGTCGGTCGCCGGCCTGCTCACCGCCCCGGCCGCGGCCGTCGCCCCCGAGGCTCCCGAGGCGGCTGACGCCCCGTCGCCGGCGCCGGTCGCCGCGGCGACCGGCGCCGTGTCCACGGGCGGCGCGGACGTGCTGTGGCCGGCGCTGGCGCGACTGTCCGCGAGCGAGCGGCTGGCCCTGGCTCACCGGCTGCTCGGGGACGTGCTGCGCGAGTCCGGCGAACCGCGCTGACCGGTACGGCCCCGGTCAGGGCGCGCCGGTGAGGAACTCCAGCAGCGCGCTGTTCACCTCCGCGGGCCGCTCCAGGTACCCGTAGTGCCCGCAGTCCGCGATTTCGGCGTAGCGCGCCGAGGGCAGGGCCGCGGCGACCTCGCGGCACAGCCACGGGGGCACGATCAGGTCGTGCTCGAAGCCGAGCACGAGGACCGGGACGGCCACCCGGCCGAGCGCGGCGAGCCGGTCCGCCGGCTCGCCGTCGGCCGGGACCGGCACCGGGGCCGTCCCGGCACGCTCGGCCGCCTCGAACAGGTCGAGCCAGTCGAGCAGTTCGTCCTCGCGCCGCCAGGTGGCGGGCGACAGGTTGAGTACGGCGCGCTGCCACGCCGCGTAGCGCGGCGGCAGCCGCACCCCGGCGGCAGCCAGCTCCCGTTCGGCGTCGGCCATCGCTCTGCCGGACAGGTCGCCGCGGCCGCGCGTGGCCATCAGCACCGCCCCGGTCACCAGGCCGGGCCGGGCGAGCATCAGCTCCTGCACGACCTCGGCCCCGGCGGAGACACCGACGGCACGGCATCGGGGGAGGTCCAACTCCGCGAGGAGATGGAGCAGTTCGACGGCGGCCGTGCGCGGATCCGGCGCCGCCCGCGGATTCCGGAGCGGCCTCCGGTCGAAGGTGAGCACCCGGAAACCGGCCGCGCGCAGCGCGGGCACCTGGTGCAGGTCCCAGACCCGCCCGGAGACCCCGCCGCCCGCCACGAGCAGCACGGCGTCCCCTTCGCCCTCGTCCCGTACGTCGAACTCGGCACCCGCCACCCGCACTGTCCGCACATGCCCTCCCCGCAGTCGGTCCCGGCGCGCACGGCCGGAGCACACCGGCCGCCGCACAGCGGCCATGGTAGAGCGGTGCAGGTCACCGCTTCGCACGTTTGCCCCGGTTTGTTCAGTCCTCCTCTTCTTGCACGGCAGCTTGATGACCCGGCTTCGCGCCCCGCTGGACCCCGCTCCCGAGCCAGGATTTCCTCCCGGAGGGACCGGCCCGGCGGGTAGGGCTCTCCGGGCATCGCTCGGGACCCCCTCTCCCGACCCGCCCGTACCGGACCGGACCGGGCACCACCCATGCACGGTCCGGCGATTTCGGAGTCGGCTACACGCCTCACGACCAGGAGGGCTGCAAGCGAATGGACCACGCTGTCACCGCCCCGGCCGCGCCACTGAGCCGACGGGAGCGACAGGTGCTGGTGCACATGGCGGACGGGCTGACGTACGACGCGATAGCCCAGCGCATGGCACTCAGCCGCCACACCGTGGACACCTACATCCGTCGCATCCGGGCGAAGACCGGCGCACGAAACCGCATGCAGTTGCTGCTGTGTGCCCTGCCCTTGATGGCAGGCTCGCTCACTGCGGAAGCCGAGCCGGCCCGCCGCGACTGAACAGCGCACGAAGCACGACGAACGGGCAACGAAGCACGAGTACAGGAGATTTGGTGATGAAGCGTCTGATCTGCGCACGGCGTGTCCGGTTCTGTGCGGCGGTCACCGCCCTTGTGGCATTCGGGTTCATGGGGGTCGCCCAGCACGCGCAGCCCGCGCGGCCGTCGTCCGTGACGACGGCCGACTGTCTGCCGCAGATCCGCTGCGACGACACGTCCTGGGGCGGCTGAGCCCCGCCGGGACGGCACACCGGCCCGGTCACGCCGCGGACTCCCCCGCCGCGGCGCGACCGGGCCTTGGCCGTTGCCGGACGACAGGATGTGAACCTGCCCCTCCGGGGCCCGGGAGTGGTTCATGAGCCGGCTCGCCGCCCACCATACCCATCTGGCACGGCGCTACGAGCGGCTGTACGCGGGGGTGCGCCCGAGGGCGTTCGGGCGCACCCCTCGGCCCATTCGGGTCATTCATCATCTGAACAGGTTCTTCCGGACCCTGCCCCCGGGACGATGCGGCCAGGACCGTGACACGCGCGGTCCGCGATCCCCGCGTCCTGGGAGGCTCCATGCGAACACGCGCGGCCGTGCTGTGCGCCGCCGCGGTCGTGGCCGGGTCGTTCACCGCCCCGCCCGCGAGCGCCACCACCCGAGCAGCCGTCCGGACGCCCCCGGTGGCCTGGAAGAAGTGCGGCACCACCGACTACCCCACGCTGCAGTGCGGCACGGTCACGGTGCCCCTCGACCACCGGGACCCCGGCGGGAGGAAGATCACGCTCGCCCTCTCCCGCGTCCCGCACACCGCGGCCGCCGCACTGGGTCCGCTGCTGGTCAACCCCGGCGGCCCCGGCGGCAGCGGGCTGTCCCTGGCGGGCTTCGTGGCGTCCGCGCTGCCGAAACAGGTGGCCGCCCGCTACGACGTCATCGGCTTCGACCCGCGCGGGGTCGGCAGGAGCGGCCCCGCGATCGACTGCGCGCCGGGCTACTTCAAGCCGGTGCGCCCCGACTCGGTGCCGGCGACCCCCGCCCTGGAGGAGGCGAACCTCAAGCGCGTCCGGTCGTTCGCCGCGGCCTGCGGCAAGAAGCACGCGGACGTGCTGCCGTACCTCGACACGGTCAGCGCCGCCGAGGACCTGGAGTCGGTGAGGCAGGCCCTCGGCGCCCCGCGGATCAGCTACTTCGGCTACTCGTACGGCACGTACCTGGGCGCGGTCTACGCCAGGCTGCACCCGGACCGCGTGCGCCGGCTGGTCCTGGACTCGGTCGTCGACCCCACAGGCGTCTGGTACGACGACAACCTGAGCCAGGACTACGCGTTCGACGCCCGTCAGCGCGCCCTGATGGCGTGGATCGCCAGGTACGACTCCACCTACCGGCTCGGCACCGACCCGGAGCAGGTCGAGGCCAAGTGGTACGCGATGCGGGCGGCGCTGGCGAAGAAGCCCGCGGGCGGCCGGGTGGGCGCCTCCGAGCTGGAGGACACCTTCATCCCCGGCGGCTACTACAACGGCTACTGGCCCTACCTGGCCGAGGCGTTCTCGGCGTACGTGAACGGGAAGAAGACGGCCGCGCTGGTCGAGGCGTACGACGACTTCGGCGCGGTCGACGCGGCCGGCGACAACGGCTACAGCGTGTACGCGGCCGTCCAGTGCCGGGACTCGTCCTGGCCGCGGGACTGGAACCAGTGGCGCAAGGACAACTGGGCGGCGTACCGGAAGGCGCCGTTCATGGTCTGGAACAACGCCTGGTACAACGCGACGTGCGCGTACTGGCCGACGAAGGCGCTGAAGCCGCCCGCCATCGCCAACGCCCAGCTGCCGCCGGCGCTCCTCTTCCAGGCCACGGACGACGCGGCCACCCCCTACCAGGGCGGCGTCGCGGTGCACCGGCTGCTCGCCGGCTCCAGCCTGGTGGTCGAGCAGGGCGGCGGCAACCACGGCATCACGCTCAGCGGCAACGCCTGCCTGGACGACCACCTCGCCGCCTACCTGGCGGACGGCACGGTCCCACGCGGCTCCGGTACGGCCGACGCGGTCTGCCGGAAGACCCCCGACCCGGCACCGCTCACCACCAAGACGGCCTCGACGTCCTCCCGCGGCTCCACCCTGCACGCCCTGCTGGGCTTCCGCCGCTGAACGGCTCCCCCGGGCCGCGGGGGGGGCGTTGTCAGACCCGTGGGCCACCATGGACGCATGAGTGATCCGATCCGCGTCACCGCCCCCGCCGGGGTCGCCCCCGCCGCCCAGTACGCGCACGTGGTGTCGGCCTCCGGCCGGCTGGTGGCCGTCTCCGGGCAACTGCCGCTGGACGAACAGGGCGAGCTGGTCGGCGAGGGCGATCCGGAGGCCCAGGCCCGCCAGGTCTTCGAGAACCTGCGCCGCTGTCTCGCCGCGGCCGGCGCGGGCTTCGACGACGTCGTCAAACTCACCTATTTCGTCACGGACATGGCCCATATGCCGGCCCTGCGCACCGCCCGCGCCGCCCACATACCCGACGACCGCCTCCCGGCGTCCTCGGCCGTCCAGGTGGCCGCCCTGGTCTCCCCGCGGTTCCTGATGGAGGTGGAGGCGCTGGCGGTGGTCGGGGACTGACCGACACCGGTGAGGACGCCTCACCGCTGCCTGGGGATGCGGGCCAGCGCCCGGACCGCCGCCTCGGCGAGGGCGGGGTGGGCCAGCGCCTCGTTCAGGACGCGGCGGGCGCGGGGGTCGGCGAGGGTGCCGAGGCCGTCGACGCAGGCGAGGGCGACCTTGCGGTAAGGGTCGTGCGGGCGCAGCCGGCGCTCGAGCGTGGTGATGAGGGCCGGGACCGACTCCGGCGCGCGCAGTTCGACCAGCAGGCGGACCGGGTGCAGGGCGTAGGCGACCCGCAGTTCGTTGGTGGCGAGGGCGGCGGCCGCGCGGGCGGTGCGCGGGTCCTGGAGCCGGGCGAGGGCGTGCGCGGCGGAGGCGCAGCGGGGTGGGTCGCGGTGGTTGAGGAGGAGGACCAGGGTCTCGAACGCGCGGCGGTCGCCGGCCGTGCCCAGCCGGTACGCCGCCAGTTCCCTGGCCCACAGGGGCTGTCCGGCGGCGGTGAGCACCTCCGCGAGCTCGTCGTGGTCCTCGGTGGCAAGAAGCCGGTCGTAGGCGGGGGTTGCCTGCGACTCCTGCCGCAAACGCTCCGTGAGTGATCGCAACTCTTCGTCCACGAGGCCCAGCGTAGAGGGGTTGCGGGAGCGGAGGGACGTACATCACAAAGTCGGGGGGCTGGCGCGCTCGTTACCCGCCGGTTAGGCTCATTCGAGCGAGTCACCCACTCGCGCCACCGCTCACACGGTTTGGTGACGCAGCCGTCGTGAGCACGAAGGTCGGTTCGGTACCTCGTACCGCAGTCCGGCCCGGCTCCGGGACAGGGCCGGTCGGAATCCGCTGCTCCCGGGCGTGTGCGCGCCCGCGACGGCAGCACCGGGCGTGTGCGCTCGCAGCCCGGCGACACCCGCATTCCACGCAGCTCCCGTGCACCCGGTGCGCCCCCTCGGCGCACCCGGGCGCCTTTCCAGTCGTCACCCTCATTCCTGGAGTCCCGCGATGGCCACTCCCCAGCCCGACCCTTCCCTGTCCCCCCTGCGGACCGTCGCCGTCGTCGGCCTCGGCACCATGGGCACCGGCATCACCGAGGTCCTCGCCAAGGCGGGCCGCGAGGTGATCGGCATCGACATCAGCGAGGCCCAGGCCGCCGCGGCCCACGCCGCCCTGGAGGCCGCCACCGCGCGCGCCGTCGTCCGGGGCAGGCTCACCGAGGAGGAGCGCGCCGGCGTCCTCTCCCGGGTCCGCACCGGAACCGACCTCTCGGCCGCGGCCGACGCCGACCTCGTCATCGAGGTGGTCCCGGAGTCGTACGACATCAAGCACCAGATCTTCCGTGAACTGGACGGCATCGTCCGCCCCGACACGATCCTCGCCACCGGCACCAACGCGCTCTCCGTGACCCGGCTGGCCGCCGACTCGGCCCGCCCCGAGCGCGTTCTCGGCCTGCACTTCTTCAACCCGGCCCCGGCGATGAGGCTGGTCGAGATCGTCTCCTCGGTGCTGACCGCGCCGAGCGCCGTCGCCACCATCACCGACCTCGCGATCGAGCTGGGCAAGGAGCCGGTCGCGGTCGGCGACCGACCGGGATTCGTCGCGGACGGGCTGCTGTTCGGGTACCTCAACCAGGCCGCCGCGATGTACGAGGCGAAGTACGCCTCCCGCGAGGACATCGACGCGGCCATGCGGCTGGGCTGCGGCCTGCCCATGGGCCCGCTCGCGCTGCTGGACCTGATCGGCATCGACACCGCGCGAACCGTCCTGGACGCCATGTACGCCGAGTCCCGGGACCGGCTGCACGCACCGGCCCCGATCCTCAAGCAGCTCAGCGAGGCGGGCCTGAACGGCCGCAAGTCCGGGCGCGGCTTCTACAGTTACGAGGCTCCGGGCAGCGCCACCGTGGTCCGTGACGCGGGGACCCCACTGGACGGCGCCGCCCTCACCCCGGGCCGCACGGTCTCCTCGGTGGGGGTCGCCGGTTCCGGCACCATGGCCTCCGGGATAGCCGAGGTCTTCGCCAAGGCCGGGTACGAGGTGGTCCTCGCCGCCCGCAGCGAGGAGAAGGCGCAGGCCGCGAAGGCCCGGATCGGCAAGTCCCTGGACCGCTCGGTCGGCAAGGGGCGGATGACCGCCGAGGCCGCCGCGCGGACGCTGGACCTGATCACCCCGGCCGGCTCCTACGACTCCTTCGCCCAGGTCGACCTGGCGGTGGAGGCGGTCGCCGAGGACCTGGAGGTCAAGCGGCAGCTGTTCCAGACGCTGGACAAGGTCTGCAAGCCGGGCGCCGTCCTGGCCACCACGACCTCCTCGCTGCCGGTGGTCGCCTGCGCCCGCGCCACCTCGCGTCCGCAGGACGTGATCGGGATGCACTTCTTCAACCCGGCGCCGGCCATGAAGCTGGTCGAGGTCGTGCGGACCGTGCTAACCGCCGAGGACGTGCACGCCACGGTGCGCGAGGTCTGCGCGAGGATCCGCAAGCACCCGGTCGACTGCGGTGACCGGGCCGGCTTCATCGTGAACGCGCTGCTGTTCCCGTACCTCAACAACGCGATCAAGATGGTCGAGGAGCACTACGCCTCGCTGGACGACATCGACGCGGCGATGAAGCTCGGCGGCGGCTACCCGATGGGCCCGTTCGAACTGCTCGACGTGGTCGGTCTGGACGTCTCGCTCGCGATCGAGAAGGTGCTGCACCGGGAGTTCCGCGACCCGGGCCTCGCGCCCGCGCCGCTCCTGGAGCACCTGGTGGCCGCGGGCTGCCTCGGCCGCAAGACCGGCCGCGGCTTCCGCGAGTATGCCCGCCGCTGACGGCGTCGGCGACTGGTTCCGGGACGAGAAGGACTGGGGCGGACTGCTCGACCCCTCCGGGACGCCCCCGCTCCCCGCGGGCGGGGGTTGCCCCGGACATGCGCATCAAGCTGCGCACATGCAGTACGTTCGGGTCATGTCCCAGCCCGCCAAGTCCTCACGTACCCCCGCCACGCCGGACGCGCCGGAAAGTGCCGCAGGCAGTCGCGCGGCGGCCCAGCGGCTCAAGATGCGCCGAGAACTGGCGGCCGCCGCGATGGAGCTCTTCGCGACGAAGGGGTACGAGGCGACCACCGTCGACGAGATCGCGGCCGCGGCGGGGGTCGCGCGCCGCACCTTCTTCCGGCACTTCCGCTCCAAGGAAGAGGCGATCTTCCCGGACCACGACGACACGCTGGTCCGCGCGGAAGCCGTGCTCAACGCGGCCCCGGCGCACGAGCACCCGCTCGACACCGTGTGCCGCGGCATCAAGGAAGTGATGAAGATGTACGCGGGCCGGCCGGAGATCTCGGTCGCCCGGTACAAGCTCACCCGCGAGGTCCCCACCCTCCGCGAGGCCGAGATCGCCTCGGTGGCCCGCTACGAGCGCCTCTTCACCCGCTACCTCCTCGGGCACTTCGACGAGCACGCGCACGCGGACGACGCGAACGACGACCCGCTGCTGGCCGAGGTCGCCGCGTCGGCGGTGGTCACCGCCCACAACCACGTGCTGCGGCGCTGGCTGCGGGCGGGCGGCCAGGGCGACGTGGAGGCCCAGCTCGACCACGCCTTCGCGATCGTGCGCAAGACGTTCGGGACCGGGATCGGGGCGGGCCGGGAGACCGCGCCCCGCACCGCCCCGGCCGCGGGAGCCTCTGCGCTCTCGCAGGGCGAGGTGCTGGTGACGGTGGCGCGCACGGACGCGCCGCTGGACGAGGTCATGCGCACCATCGAACAGGCCCTCAAGGAACGCTGACCCCTCACGCGGAGTGTCCCGCGACACTCCGTGCCTGTGACGACGGCCACCCGCCCGGGTGGCCGTTTTGGCATGTCAGAGGCCCTTTTCAGGCAGCTTTTCACTGCCGTTCGATCGATCATCGCTCATTTGTTACGTAAAGATTTCATCTGAGGGGAAGATCTGGCACTCAGTGCCTTGCGGCATGACACGCGGTGTCATACGTTGAGGGAGTCCGGCCTGTCCCGGTGAGCACACCAGCTCCCCCGTCGGACGCCTGCGTCACAGGCACCCTCCCGCGCCACAAAGCGCCGCCGCAGCACCACCACCGCCGAACCGACGGCACGCACCCCGAAACCCTCAGCAGCACCGACGTAACCCTCAGCGCCCCTTCCCGCAAGGGGCGCGCATCGCCGGAGGCAACACCGTGACCACTCAGGCCATCCTGGACGCGATCCAGTCGCCGGACTCGACGCCGGCCGACTTCGCCGCCCTGCCGCTCCCCGAGTCGTACCGCGCGATCACCGTGCACAAGGACGAGACGGACATGTTCGCCGGTCTGGAGACCCGCGACAAGGACCCCCGCAAGTCGATCCACCTCGACGAGGTCCCGCTGCCCGAGCTAGGCCCGGGCGAGGCCCTGGTCGCCGTCATGGCATCGAGCGTCAACTACAACTCGGTGTGGACCTCGATCTTCGAACCGCTGTCGACCTTCGGCTTCCTGGAGCGCTACGGCCGCCTCAGCGAGCTGACCAAGCGGCACGACCTGCCCTACCACATCATCGGCTCCGACCTCGCGGGCGTCGTCCTGCGCACCGGCCCGGGCGTCAACGCCTGGAAGCCCGGTGACGAGGTCGTCGCGCACTGCCTGAGCGTCGAGCTGGAGTCCAGCGACGGCCACAACGACACGATGCTCGACCCCGAGCAGCGCATCTGGGGCTTCGAGACCAACTTCGGCGGTCTCGCCGAGGTCGCGCTCGTCAAGTCCAACCAGCTGATGCCGAAGCCGGACCACCTCAGCTGGGAGGAGGCCGCCGCGCCGGGGCTGGTCAACTCCACCGCGTACCGGCAGCTGGTCTCCCGCAACGGCGCCGGCATGAAGCAGGGCGACAATGTGCTGATCTGGGGCGCGAGCGGCGGCCTCGGCTCGTACGCCACCCAGTTCGCGCTGGCCGGCGGCGCCAACCCCATCTGTGTCGTCTCCTCACCGCAGAAGGCGGACATCTGCCGGGCGATGGGCGCCGAGGCGATCATCGACCGCAACGCCGAGGGCTACAAGTTCTGGAAGAACGAGCAGGAGCAGGACCCGCGCGAGTGGAAGCGCTTCGGCAAGCGCATCCGCGAGCTCACCGGCGGCGAGGACATCGACATCGTCTTCGAGCACCCCGGCCGCGAGACCTTCGGCGCGAGCGTGTTCGTCACCCGCAAGGGCGGCACCATCACCACCTGCGCCTCCACCTCGGGCTACATGCACGAGTACGACAACCGCTACCTGTGGATGTCCCTGAAGCGGATCATCGGCTCGCACTTCGCCAACTACCGCGAGGCCTGGGAGGCCAACCGGCTGATCGCGAAGGGCAAGATCCACCCGACGCTGTCGAAGACCTACTCCCTGGAGGAGACCGGGCAGGCCGCGTACGACGTGCACCGCAACCTCCACCAGGGCAAGGTCGGCGTGCTCTGCCTCGCCCCCGAGGAGGGCCTCGGCGTGCGCGACGAGGAGATGCGGGCCAAGCACCTCGACGCCATCAACCGCTTCCGCAACATCTGAGACACCCGAGGTCATCGATGACTGAGCGTCAGATCGCCGACGGGGCGCGTGCCAAGGACCGGCCGTGGCTCATGCGCACGTACGCCGGCCACTCCACGGCCGAGGCGTCCAACGAGCTGTACCGGCGCAACCTCGCCAAGGGGCAGACGGGTCTGTCGGTGGCGTTCGACCTGCCGACGCAGACCGGCTACGACCCCGACCACGTCCTCGCCCGCGGCGAGGTCGGCCGGGTGGGCGTGCCCGTCTCGCACCTCGGGGACATGCGCCGCCTCTTCCAGGACATCCCCCTGGAGCAGATGAACACCTCGATGACGATCAACGCCACGGCGATGTGGCTGCTGGCGCTCTACCAGGTGGTCGCCGAGGAGCAGGGCGCGGACATCACCAAGCTCCAGGGCACCACCCAGAACGACATCGTCAAGGAGTACCTGTCCCGGGGGACGCACGTCTTCCCGCCGGGGCCGAGCCTCCGCCTGACGACGGACATGATCGCGTACACGGTCTCCCACATCCCGAAGTGGAACCCGATCAACATCTGCAGCTACCACCTGCAGGAGGCGGGCGCCACGCCGGTCCAGGAGATCGCGTACGCGATGTCCACCGCCATCGCCGTGCTGGACGCGGTGCGGGACAGCGGCCAGGTGCCGCAGGAGCGCATGGGCGACGTCGTCGCCCGGATCTCCTTCTTCGTGAACGCCGGCGTCCGGTTCGTCGAGGAGATGTGCAAGATGCGCGCGTTCGGCCGCATCTGGGACCGGATCACCAGCGAGCGGTACGGCATCGAGGACCCCAAGCAACGGCGGTTCCGGTACGGCGTCCAGGTCAACTCGCTCGGGCTGACCGAGGCGCAGCCGGAGAACAACGTCCAGCGGATCGTCCTGGAGATGCTCGCGGTGACGCTGTCGAAGGACGCCCGCGCGCGTGCCGTGCAGCTCCCCGCCTGGAACGAGGCGCTCGGCCTGCCGACGCCCTGGGACCAGCAGTGGTCGCTGCGCATCCAGCAGGTGCTCGCCCACGAGAGCGACCTGCTGGAGTACGAGGACATCTTCGAGGGCTCGCACGTCATCGAGAAGAAGGTCGCCCAGCTGGTCGAGGACTCCTTGGCCGAGATCGACCGGATCCAGGAGATGGGCGGCGCGATGGCCGCCGTGGAGTCGGGCTACCTGAAGTCGCAGCTGGTCTCCTCGCACGCCGAGCGCCGGGCCCGGATCGAGTCCGGCCAGGAGAAGATCGTCGGCGTCAACATCTTCGAGACCACCGAACCGAACCCGCTCACCGCCGACCTGGACACGGCCATCCAGACCGTCGACCCGGCGGTCGAGGCGCGGGTCGTCGAGGCGATCGGGCGCTGGCGCGACTCGCGCTACCAGCCGCCGTTCAACCACCCGCGGCCCTGCAAGGCCCTGGAGCGCCTGAAGGAGGCCGCCAAGGGCACCGACAACCTCATGGAGGCCACCCTGGAGTGCGCCCGCGCAGGCGTGACGACCGGTGAGTGGGCCGGGGCCCTGCGTGAGGTGTTCGGCGAGTTCCGGGCGCCGACCGGGGTCTCCTCGGCTCCCGTCGCGGTCCCCGTCGAGGCGGGCTCGGCGCTGGCGCGGGTGCGCGCCAAGGTGGACGCCACCGCCCGCGACCTGGGCAGCGGCAAGCTGAGGTTCCTGGTCGGCAAGCCAGGTCTCGACGGGCACTCCAACGGCGCCGAGCAGATCGCCGTACGGGCCAGGGACGCCGGCTTCGAGGTGGTCTACCAGGGCATCCGGCTCACCCCGGAGCAGATCGTGGACGCGGCGCTCGCCGAGGACGTGCACGCGGTGGGCCTGTCCATCCTGTCCGGGTCCCACGCCCAGCTGGTCCCGGACGTCCTGGAACGACTCCGTGTGGCCGGTGCCACAGATATACCGGTGATCGCCGGTGGCATCATCCCGAACGGTGATGCCGAGCAGCTCAGGCAAGCCGGAGTGGCCGCGGTCTTCACCCCGAAGGACTTCGACATCACCGGAATCATCGGCCGCATCGTCGACGAGATCCGGAAAGCGAACCAGCTCGACCCTCTGGAGGTCCCCGCATGACGACGCCCGTCAACCGTCTCCGTCCGCGGCGCTCGTGCCTGGCAGTACCCGGTTCGAACCCGCGCTTCCTGGAGAAGGCGCAGGGTCTCCCGGCGGACCAGGTCTTCCTGGACCTGGAGGACGCGTGCGCGCCGCTCGCCAAGCCCGAGGCGCGGCACACCATCGTCAAGTTCCTCAACGAGGGCGACTGGACCGGCAAGACGCGCGTGGTGCGCGTGAACGACTGGACGACCGAGTGGACGTACCGCGACGTCGTCACGGTCGTCGAGGGGGCCGGCCAGAACCTGGACTGCATCATGCTGCCGAAGGTGCAGACGGCCCAGCAGGTGGTCGCCCTGGACCTGCTGCTGACCCAGATCGAGAAGACCATGGGCTTCGAGGTCGGCAAGATCGGCATCGAGGCGCAGATCGAGAACGCGCAGGGCCTGAACAACGTCAACGAGATCGCGACGGCCTCCCAGCGTGTCGAGACGATCATCTTCGGCCCGGCCGACTTCATGGCGTCCATCAACATGAAGTCGCTGGTCGTGGGCGAGCAGCCGCCCGGTTACCCGGCGGACGCCTACCACTACATCCTGATGAAGATCCTGATGGCCGCCCGCGCCAACAACCTCCAGGCGATCGACGGCCCCTATCTGCAGATCCGCAACGTCGAGGGCTACCGCGAGGTGGCCCGGCGGGCCGCCGCGCTCGGCTTCGACGGCAAGTGGGTGCTGCACCCGGGCCAGGTCGAGGCGTCCAACGAGATCTTCTCGCCGTCGCAGGAGGACTACGACCACGCCGAGCTGATCCTGGACGCGTACGACTACTACACGTCCGAGGCGGGCGGCAAGAAGGGCTCCGCGATGCTCGGCGACGAGATGATCGACGAGGCCAGCCGCAAGATGGCCCTGGTCATCTCCGGCAAGGGCCGGGCCGCGGGCATGCAGCGCACGTCGAAGTTCGAGATCCCGGAGGCGTGAGCGCGATGCAGTTCGGACGCACGTACGAGGAGTTCGAGGTCGGGGCGACGTACAAGCACTGGCCCGGTAAGACGGTCACGGAGTACGACGACCACCTGTTCTGTCTCCTCACCATGAACCACCACCCGCTCCACATGGACACGAACTACGCCGAGAAGACGACGGACTTCGGCCGGAACGTGGTGGTGGGCAACTACATCTACTCGCTGCTGCTCGGCATGTCCGTCCCGGACATCTCGGGCAAGGCGATCGCCAACCTGGAGATCGAGTCGCTCAAGCACGTGGCGCCGACCTTCCACGGCGACACGATCTACGGCCAGACCACCGTGCTCGACAAGTGGCCCTCGAAGTCGAAGAGCGACCGCGGGATCGTCCACGTCGAGACCAAGGGCTACAAGCAGGACGGCACGCTCGTGTGCGTCTTCCGCCGCAAGGTGATGGTGCCGACCGAGACGTACATCAAGGAGCGCGGCGGCGAGCAGCCCGGCCGCCCGGAACTTCAGGAGCGCTAGTCATGGCCCGTCTCGCCCAGACCGCCGGTCTGACCGACGTCCAGCAGGAGATCCTCTCCACCGTCCGCGACTTCGTGGACAAGGAGATCATCCCGGTCGCCACCGAGCTGGAGCACCGCGACGAGTACCCGCAGGCGATCGTCGACGGTCTCCGGGAGCTCGGCCTGTTCGGCCTGATGATCCCGGAGGAGTACGGCGGCCTGGGCGAGTCCCTCCTGACGTACGCGCTGTGCGTCGAGGAGATCGCCCGGGGCTGGATGTCCGTGTCCGGAATCATCAACACGCACTTCATCGTGGCGTACATGCTCAAGCAGCACGGTACCCAGGAGCAGAAGGAGCACTTCCTGCCGCGGATGGCGGCCGGCGACATCCGGGGCGCGTTCTCGATGTCGGAGCCGGGTCTCGGCTCGGACGTGTCGGCGATCACCTCGAAGGCGGTGCGGGACGGCGAGGAGTACGTCCTGAACGGCCAGAAGATGTGGCTGACGAACGGCGGTACGTCGTCCCTCGTGGCCGTACTCGTCCGGAGTGACGAAGGACACCCCGAGGGTACGGCGCCGCACAGGTCGATGACGACCTTCCTGGTCGAGAAGGAGCCGGGCTTCGGCGAGGTCCGCCCCGGTCTGACCATCCCGGGCAAGATCGACAAGATGGGCTACAAGGGCGTCGACACCACCGAGCTGATCATGGACGGCCTGCGGATTCCGGCCGATCGGGTGCTCGGCGGGGTCACCGGCCGAGGTTTTTACCAAATGATGGACGGAGTCGAGGTCGGCCGGGTCAACGTGGCGGCACGCGGCTGCGGTGTCGCACAGCGCGCTTTCGAACTCGGCGTCCAGTATGCCCAGCAGCGTCACACTTTCGGCAAGGCGATCGCCCAGCACCAGGCCATCCAGTTCAAACTGGCGGAGATGGCCACGAAGGTCGAGGCCGCCCATGCCATGATGGTCAACGCCGCACGCAAAAAGGACTCCGGGGAACGAAACGACCTTGAGGCGGGGATGGCGAAGTACCTCGCCTCCGAGTTCTGCAAGGAGGTCGTGGAGGACGCCTTCCGGATCCACGGCGGCTACGGATTCTCCAAGGAGTACGAGATCGAGCGTCTCTACCGCGAGGCGCCGATGCTGCTGATCGGCGAGGGCACCGCCGAGATCCAGAAAATGATCATCGGGCGAAGGCTGCTCGAAGAGTATCGATTCCAGGGCTGATTGTCCGGGTACGGGGTGTTTTCTTCGAGAAGAAGATCACACCCCGTCAACGGTCTTCGGCCGCCGACTCGGCTGCTTGGCTTGCCCAGTTGCGGCCCCCGACCGGTACGATCCCGGAAAGCCGCCGTCCCCGTTTCCCGCGCGGCATCATCCGCTACGAAGGTCATCCATGCCCCACAGCCAAACCTCTGCACATCGAGACAGCCTGGCCGGCGTACGCCTCGCGCGCGGAGCATCGCCGTGGCTTCTCCCGACCGTCGCCACCGCAGCCGTCAGCCTCCTGCGCGCCCGTCGCTCCGGTGCCGCGAAGGCCGTCGCCGTGCCCGCCACCGCACTCGCGGCGGGCATGCTGTGGTTCTTCCGCGACCCCGAGCGTGAGATCGCCCCGGGCCGTGTCATCTCGCCCGCCGACGGTGTGGTGCAGAGCATCATGCCGTGGAAGGACGGTCGCACCCGCGTCGCGATCTTCATGAGCCCGCTCAACGTCCACGTCAACCGCGCGCCCCTGGCGGGCGAGGTGACGTCGGTGGAGCACATCCCCGGTGGCTTCGTTCCCGCCTTCAACAAGGAGAGCGAGAACAACGAGCGCGTAGTCTGGCATTTCGACACCGAACTCGGCGACATCGAAATGATCCAGATCGCCGGCGCGGTGGCCCGCCGCATCGTCCCCTACGTTCCGCAGGGCACGAAGGTCGAGCAGGGCGACCGCATCGGTCTGATCCGGTTCGGCTCGCGCGTCGACATCTACCTGCCTGAAGGCGTGGAGGTCGCGGTCGAGGTCGGCCAGAAGACCGTGGCTGGGGTGACTCGCATTGACCGTGATTGATCCAGAGACCCAGGCGGGCTGGGTGCCCGAGGCCGACGAGATCGGCGACGACGAGGAGGAGATGCCGCTCTCTCTCCGCCTCTCGATAGCGGACACCCTCACCCTGGGCAACGCCACCTGCGGGTTCATGGCGGTGTACTTCACCACCACCGGCATCCTGATCCCGCACCTCACCGGGGACGACCAGTCGGCCGGCATGGCCCGCCACAGCGCGGCCACGGCGGTCATCCTGATGCTGTGCGCGGCGATCTTCGACCTGTTCGACGGCCTGGTGGCGCGCAAGCTGCGCTCCTCCCCCATGGGCGCGGAACTGGACAACCTCTCCGACCTGATCAGCTTCGGCCTCGCCCCGGCGTACTTCGTCCTCGTCTACGGCATGGTGGCGGACGATGCGTACCAGAAGGTGGCCGCGGTCGGGGCGGTCGTGGTGCTGCTGGCCGTGGTGCTGAGACTCGCGCGCTTCTCCTGCGTGACACCGCCCAACGGCATGTTCCAGGGCATGCCCTCGCCGTTCGGCGCGCTGACGGTCGTCTCGATCGTGCTCCTGGAGCTGCCGTTCTTCGCGACGCTGCTGGCGATCCTCGGCACGGCGTGGCTGATGGTCAGCCGGGTCGAGTACCCGAAGCCGCGCGGGCGCCTCGCGGTCGCGATGCTGTCCTGGATCGTGCTCGGCGTGGGCCTCCTGGCGGCCTGGGCCTTCGACGCCCCGGGCGGCCAGCTGCTCCTCCAGACCGGCTGTGCGCTGCAGCTGGTGACCGGCGCGGTGATCCCGCTGTTCGCCACGGCCCGCCGGGTGAACAACTTCCGCGACAACCGGCGTGAGGCACGGGCGGCCCAGCTGCCCTGACGCCGCCCGCACCGAAGACGGGTGTGGCCCGGACCCGCAGGTCCGGGCCACACCCGTCTTCCGTTCACGTTCTCCGCTCCGGGACGCGGCTTTCGCCCCTCAGCTCAGGAAGTCCCGTGCGATCTGTTCCGCCACCCGCTCCAGGATCGGCCCGGCGTCGGCGATGCACGTCACCACGTCCGGTTCGACGTCGGTGAGCGGGTAGACGCGGCGGATCCCGGCCCGCCCGATCGCCTCGGGCGGCAGGGCGAGGCGGCCGCAGACCGCCACCACCTCCTTGCCCGCGGCACGGGCGGCCGCGGCCACCCCGGCCGGTGCCTTGCCGTGCAGCGTCTGCTCGTCGAGCGAGCCCTCGCCGGTGATGACGAGCGACGCCCGCTCCAGCGCCGGCGCGAAGCCCAGCACGTCGAGCATGACCTCGATGCCGGCCCGGAACCGGGCGCCGAGCAGCAGCGCGCCGTACCCGATGCCGCCGGCCGCGCCGGCGCCCTGCGCCACCGCGTACCCGGCGGCGCGCGCGCCGGCCTCTGCCTCCAGGATCTTCGCGAAGTGGGCCAGCGCCGCGTCCAGCAGTTCCACGTCGTCGGGCGAGGCGCCCTTCTGCGGGCCGTAGACGGCGGGCGCGCCCTTCGGGCCGGTCAGCGGGTTGTCGACGTCGCTGGCGAGGATCAGGTCCACGGAGGACAGCCGCGGGTCCAGCCCGGACAGGTCCGCGCGGGCCAGTTCGGCCAGTCCGCCGCCGCCCGGCGGCACCGGTTCGCCGTCCGCGTCGAGGAAACGCGCGCCGAGCGCCGACAGCATCCCGGCCCCGCCGTCCGTCGTGGCACTGCCTCCGACGCCGAAGACGATCGTGCGGGCTCCCGCGTCCAGCGCGGCCCGCAGCAGCTCTCCGGAGCCGTACGTGGAGGCCGTGAGCGGCGCGAACACACCGCGGGGCAGCCGCTGCAGCCCGCTCGCCTCGGCCATCTCCACCACGGCGGTGTCACCACGGAGCGCGAACGCGGCGGTGACCTCGTGCCCCAGGGGCCCGGCGACCCGCCGCTCGTGCCGTTCGAAACCGGCCGCGACCGCGGCGGCCACCGTGCCGTCCCCGCCGTCGGCGACGGGCAGCGCCGCCACGTCCAGGCCGGGCACGACCCGCCGCAGCCCCGCCGTGACCCGCTCGGCGACCTGCACGGCGGTCAGCGAGCCCTTGAACTTGTCCGCGGCGATGAGCACGCGCTGTGTCACCTGTATCCCCTTGCATTCCGGGCCTCGCGCACGTCAAGGCCAGTCGCGCCGCTGCGACCTTAACCGCAGGACACCCTCCCCGTCATTCCCCGGCCCGGGCGGCGCCACGGCGGCCCGGGCGGGGCCCCGGCCTGGTTACCCTGCCGGAGTGACCACCACCGACACCTACGCCGCGTACATCGCGAGCCTCCCCCGTGTCCTCGCCGGGGCCGCCGCGCTCTTCCTGGACGCCGAGGGGCGGGTCCTGCTCGTCGAACCCAACTACCGGGAGGGCTGGGCGCTGCCGGGCGGGACCGTCGAGTCCGACGACGGCGAGACCCCCCGCCAGGGCGCCCGCCGGGAGACCCTGGAGGAGATCGGGCTGGACCGGCCCATGGGCCGGCTGCTGGCGGTGGACTGGGTGCACGGCACCGGCCGGCCGCCGGTCGTGGCGTACGTGTACGACGGCGGCGTCCTCACCGACGACGACCTCCGGGCGATCGTCCTCCAGGAGGAGGAACTGCTGTCCTGGCGGCTGGTCCCCCGCGAGCGGATCACCGACCACCTGTCCGGCGCGCTCGGACGGCGCGTACTGGTCGCCCTGGACACCCTCACGGACGGCTCGGGGACGGCGGAGCTGGAGAACGGTCACCGGGTCGGCTGAACCACGGCCCCGGCCCCGGCCCCGCCCGCCCATATCCACTCGCTGCCGCAACCCGCCCCGCCCTACCCTCGACCCCATGACCAAGCCCCTCGTCGCCATCCTGAGTGGCGCCGGTGTCTCGACCGATTCCGGGATCCCCGACTACCGCGGTCCCAACGGCCTGTGGCGCGCGGATCCCGAGGCCGAGAAGCTCGTGACGTGCGAGTACTACATGGGCGACCCGGAGATCCGGCGCCGCTCGTGGCAGATGCGGCGCGAGAACCGCACACTCCAGGCGGAGCCGAACGCGGCCCACCGGGCCGTCGCCGAGCTGGAGCGGTCGGGGACCTCGGTGCGGGTGATCACGCAGAACGTGGACGGCCTGCACCAGCTCGCCGGGATGCCCGCCCGCAAGGTGCTCGAACTGCACGGCACCGCACGGCAGGTGGTGTGCACGGCCTGCGGTGCGCGGAGAACGATGGCGGACGCGCTCGCCAGGGTCGAGGCAGGTGAGGCGGATCCGCCGTGCCTGGAGTGCGGGGGCGTCCTCAAACCGGCGACCGTGATGTTCGGCGAGCGTCTCGACCCGGCCGTCCTCGGTGACGCTCTCGCCATCAGCAAGGCCTGCACGGTGTTCATCGCGGTGGGCAGCAGCCTTCAGGTCCAGCCGGCCGCCGGACTGGCGGGCGTCGCCGCCGACCACGGCGCCCGGCTGGTCATCGTCAACGCCGAGCCCACGCCGTACGACGACCGCGCCGACGACGTCATCCGCGAACCGATCGGCACCGCGCTGCCGAAGCTGCTCGCGGAGCTGCGGGCCGGCTAGAAGAGGCCGGGTCAGGACAGGCCCGCGTCAGAACAGGCCCGCGCCCCGTTCGAAGTCCAGCAGGCGCTGCTTGCGGGGCAGGCCGCCGCCGTAGCCGGTGAGGTTCCCGTTGGCACCGATCACCCGGTGGCAGGGGACGATGATGCCGACGGGGTTGCGGCCGTTGGCGAGGCCGACCGCGCGGGAGGCCTGGGGGTTGCCGAGGGCGTCGGCGAGTTCGCCGTAGCTGCGGGTCTCCCCGTACGGGATCCGGGTCAGCTGGTCCCAGACGCTGCGCTGGAACGGCGTGCCGTTCAGCCGCAGTTCGACGGTGAACTCCTTCAACTCGCCCGCGAAATAGGCGGCGAGCTGTTCCTCGGCCTCGTCGAACAGGTCGTCGTCGCGGTCGCCGAAGGTCTCCTCGGGCGGCCGGTGGCGCTGTTCCTCCATGTACAGACCGCACAGGATGCCGTCCTCGGCGACCAGGGTGAGCGGGCCGTAGGGGCTGTCGGTGACGGTGTGGTTCTTCACGGCAAGGTCCTCACACGGGCAGGAAGTTGATCGGGTGGCTGTCGGTCGCCCACAGGTACTGGACGGCGTAGGCGCGCCAGGGACGCCAGGCGGCCGCGCGTGCGGTGAGGGCGGCCGGGGTGCCGGGCAGGCCCAACTCCTGGGCGGCGCGGCGGATTCCGAGGTCGGTGGGGAGGAAGGCGTCGGGGTCGCCGAGGGCGCGCATGGCGATGACGTCGACGGTCCAGGGGCCGAAGCCGGGGAGGGCGAGGAGCCTGGCGCGGGCTTCCGCCCAGTCGCACTCCACCCCCAGGTGGAGGGTTCCGTCGGCCAGTCGGCTCACCAGGGTGGTGAAGGTGGTGCGGCGGCTACGGGGCATCGCCAGGGACTCGGGGGGTACGTCCGCGAGCGCCTCGGGGGACGGGAAGAGGTGGGTCAGGCCGCCCTCGGGGTCGTCGACCGGGGTGCCGTGGGCCGTCACCAGGCGGGCCGCGTGGGTACGGGCGGCGGCCGTGGAGACCTGCTGGCCGAGCACGGCCCGGACCGCGAACTCCGCTTCGTCCACCGTGCGCGGCACCCGGCGCCCCGGCGCCTTGTCCACCAGCGGCGCCAGAACGGGATCCGAACGGAGCTGGTCGTCCACGGCGACCGGGTCGGCGTCCAGGTCCAGGAGCCGGCGACAGCGGCTGATGGCGACGGGCAGGTCCCGCAGGTCGCTGAGGGCGAGCCGGCAGGCGATGTGGTCGGGCTTCGGCGCGAGGGCGGCGATGCCGTGCCCGTACGGCAGCCGCAGGGTCCGCCGGTAGGCGCCGTCCCGCCACTCCTCCACGCCGGGTACGGCGGTGGCCGCGAGGTGTCCGAACAGGTTGTCGGGGTTGAGCGGGGCACGGAAGGGGAGCCGCAGCGAGAGCGCGCCCGGAGCGTGCCGCGCGGTCCTCGGGCGGCGGTCGCGCAGTTCGGTCGGCGAGAGCGCGAAGACCTCCCGGACGGTGTCGTTGAAGGTGCGGATCGAGGAGAATCCGGACGCGAAGGCGATCTCCGCCATCGGCAGGGCGGTCGTCTCGATCAGCAGGCGGGCGGTCTGGGCGCGCTGGGCCCGGGCGAGGGCCAGCGGACCGGCGCCGAGTTCGGCGAGCAGCTGGCGTTCCACCTGCCGAGGGCTGTAGCCGAGGCGGGCGGCGAGACCGGGCACGCCCTCGCGGTCCACGACCCCGTCGGCGATCAGCCGCATGGCGCGGGCGACCAGGTCGGCGCGCTGGTTCCACTCCGGGGAGCCGGGGCTGGTGTCGGGACGGCAGCGCTTGCAGGCGCGGAAGCCGGCCTGCTGGCAGGCGGCGGCGCTCGGGTAGAACGTCATGTTCGCGGGCTTGGGCGGTACCACCGGGCAGCTGGGCCGGCAGTAGATGCGCGTGGTGAGGACGGCGGTGTAGAACCAGCCGTCGAACCGCGCGTCCTTCGACTGCACGGCCCGTACGCAGTGCTCTCGGTCGAGGTGCATCCCTTTCTGCATGGGTCCAGCATCGGCCACGGACGGTGGCCGATGCTGGCGGGAATCCGACACGAAGGTGGGCTGACCTCGGGTCGCGGAAAGGTCTCCGCGGGAAGGTCCTCGCGGGAAGGTCAGAAGTAGTGGTCCTGGTCCAGGTCGGCGAGGAGGCCGGGCTGCTCGGGCCGCCAGTCGTAGCGCTGCCGGGTCGAGGCGCTCGACGTCGGGTTGTCGTTGACGCAGAAGGGGCCGAGCCATCCGAAGTGGTCGATCGCCCGGGCCCGGGGCAGGGAGACCGTCGGCACGTCGAGGCGGCGGCCGATCACCTCGGCGATGTCGCGCAACCGTACGTCCCCTTCGGCGACGGCGTGCAGTACGGCGCCCGCCGGGGCCGCCTCCAGGGCCCGGCGGTAGAGGGTGGCGGCGTCCAGGCGGTGCACGGCGGACCAGCGGTTGGTCCCCTCGTCCGGGTAGGCGGCGACGCCCTTGTCCCGGGCGATGCCGATGAGGGCCGGCACGAACGCGTGGTCGCCCGCACCGTGTACCGAGGGCAGCCGGATCGCGCTGACCCCCACCCCGCGGTCGGCCAGGGCCAGTGCGGCCCGTTCCGGCTCCGCCCGGTGCGCGCCCGGCGCGGCGGGGTCGGGACCGTCGGTCTCGGTGCCGACGCGGCCGGGGGTGAGCAGGCCGGTCACGGACGTGACGACCAGGGGGCGACCGGAGTCGGCGAGGGCGTCGCCGAAAGCGGCCAGGGCCGCGAGTTCGATGCGCAGGGCGCCGTGCAGGTCGGAGAAGTCGTGGTGGAAGCCGGTGTGGACCACTCCGTCGGCCTCGGCGGCCGCGGCCCGCAGCCCGTCGACGTCGTTCAGGTCGCCCCGGTGCGCCTGTGCTCCCGCCTCCTTCAGGGCCGCCTCGGCCGCGTCCGAACGGGCCAGGCCGAGCACCTGGTGCCCGGCGTCGAGCAGTTCGCGGACGACCGCGCTGCCGACGAAACCGGTGGCGCCGGTGACGAACACACGCATGACAAATCACCTCACGGGGAGTGCATCTGGTGGGATGACCCCAGCGTGCGCCCGGCGACCGGGCCGGGTCCAAGACCTGTTCCGCACCCTGTGATGCCTGTCCGGTTATCACCGCAGTTCACCGAGGTTTCACCGGCGCGCGGGTAGAGTCACGGGGTGCCCGATTCCCCCGTACCGGCGGTGGACCTGGAGCTGCGCCTGGTGCGTTACTTCACCGTCGTCGCCGAAGAGCTGCACTTCGGTCGCGCGGCCGACACGCTGCGTCTGGCGCAGCCCTCGCTGAGCCGGCAGATCCGGCGGCTCGAGCAGCAGGTGGGTGCCCGGCTGCTGGACCGCAGCCCGCGCGGCACCCGGCTCACCGAGGCCGGGGAGGTCTTCCTGCCGCAGGCCAGGGAGCTGCTGCGGACGGCCGGCCGGGCCGCCGCGAGCGCGCGGTCGGCGGCCGCCCACGCCCCGTTCACCGTCGGGTTCACCACCCATATGATCGTCACCCCGGCCGTCCGGGAGCTGCGCAGGCGTCATCCCGAGGCGGATGTCCGCGCCCTGCACCTGGACTGGAACGACCCGCGCGAAGCGCTGCTGGACCGTCGCGTCGACGTGGTGGTGACCCGGTTCCTGTTCACCGCCGACGACCTGGACGTCACGGTCCTCTACGAGGAGCCGCGGGTCCTGCTGGTACCGCTCGATCACCGGCTGGCGGGCAAGGAGTCGGTCACCCTCGCCGACTTCTCCGACGAGCCGCTCCCCCGTTTCACCGGCGCCGACCGGATCGGGGCGAACCCTCCCGGCCACACCCGGCTGGGCCCCTCGGTGGACTCGCTGGAGGACAAGCTCGAACTGGTCGCGAGCGGTGAGGTGGTGACGCTGGCACCGGCCGGGTTCGGCGGGAACCTGCGGCCGGACATCGCCGTCGTCCCGGTGGCGGACGCCACGCCCCTCCAGGTGGTCCTCGCCGTCCGGGCCGGGGACCGTCACCCGCTGTTCCCGGCGTTCCGCCGCGCGGCCGAGGCCCACCTGGTCCCGGACGGCGCCGCCCGGACCGAGGACTCGGTACGGGGCGGCGCCGCCGTCGGGAGGAGTTCCGGGTGGGCCCGGACGCGTCAGGTCGTGTCCGCGGATTCGTCGCCGCGGACCACGCACAGCGCCCAGATGATGAACCCGGAGAGCGCGATCATCACCACGGACCAGACCGGGTAGTACGGCAGGGACAGGAAGTTGGCGATGATCACCAGCGCGGCGATGGCCACGCCGGCGCCGCGGGCCCACGCGGCGGGCTTCAGGAGGCCGACGCCGACGACCACGGCGATCACGCCGAGGACCAGGTGGATCCAGCCCCAGCTCGTGAGGTCGAACTTGAAGACGTAGTTGGGCGTCGTGACGAACACGTCGTCCTGGGCGATCGCCATGATGCCGCGGAACACCGCGAGCAGACCGGCGATCATCAGCATGACGGCGGAGAAGGTCGTCAGTCCGCCGGCCCACTGCATCTTGGCGGTGTGCGGGTGGTGCGCGGGATGTGTCGCTGTCATGCGCCTGCCTCGATTCGTTCTCGCAGATCTCGTGGTACTGGTGGTGCGGTCAGCGCCCGTGGGTGGTGGGCACGGCGCCGGTGCGCGGGGCGGCCGGTCCGGCGTCGCCCAGGACCAGTGCCTTGGCCCGGAGGAACTCCTCGTCCGAGATGTCGCCGCGGGACTTCATCTCGGAGAGCCTGGCCAGTTCGTCGACGCTGCTGGTCTGGCCGGTGCTCTGGGCGGTCTGCCGGATGTAGGACTCGAAGGCCTTCTGCTGGTCCCGGGCCTGCGAGATCTCGCGCTGCCCCATGCCCTTGCCGCGGGCGATCACGTAGATGAGCACGCCCAGGAAGGGGACCACGATGCAGAGGGCCAGCCAGCCGGCCTTGGCCCAGCCGCCCATCGAGTCGTCGCGGAAGATGTCCACGATGACGCGGAACAGCAGGACAAGCCACATGATCCACAGGAACAGCCACAGCATGGTCCAGAAGGCGCTCAGCAGCGGATAGTCGTACGCGAGGTAGGTCTGCGCGCTCATTTGTGTCCTCCGTCCACGGCGCCGGCCGGTCGGCCGCGCTCTGCGGTTTCAGGGTGCGCACGGCGGCCTCCCCGGGTCCTCACCCGGTGCGGGTGATCGTGCGCTGCTGTGCGGCACGCCTGGTCACTCCGGGCGGCGCCGCATCTCCACGACCCGCAGTCCGAGTGACAGACAGCGGTTCAGCAGGCCGTACAGCTGTGCCTCGTCGATGACGGGACCGAACAGGACCGTCTGGCCGGACATCGTCACGTGTTCCATTTCCGGGAAGGCCTGCGTCAGCGTCTCGGACATGGCCCCTTCGACGCGGATCTCGTAGTGCATGAGCCGTCTCCCGCCGCGGTGTGCTGCGGTCTGTGCACCGATCCTGCGCCGCGCCGGGCGCCGTCGGCCTCACCCGGCGGAGGTGATCCGGGCCCGGCCTCCGGATACCGCCGCGGGCGGGCAGGTGTCACAGCAGTCCGCGCTCGCGGGCCCGGCGCACCGCGTCGCCGCGCCGGCCCACCCCGAGCTTCCGGTAGACGCTCTTGAGGTGCGTCTTCACGGTGTTCACGGAGACGTACAGGTCGGCGGCGATCTCCTGGGTGGACATCAGCTGCGCCAGCCTGCTCAGCACCTCGCGCTCACGCCCGCTCAGCTCCTCCACGAGCAGCGGCGAGGCCTCGGGGGCGGCACCGGCGCCGTCGCCGTACAGCCAGCCCGCGGCCAGACCGTGCAGCTGCGGGGTGTCCAGCAGGCGCCGGATGCGCGGTCCCGCGTCCAGGAACGGGCGGCGCAGCCGGTTCCCGCGGGCCTCCAGGAGCGCCTTGGCGAGCAGTCTGCGGGCGGTGTCGGCGTCCCCCGTCTCGACCGCGGCCAGGGCGTGGACCAGGGTGGCCCGCACCGTGACCCCGGGACCTCCCCCCTCGTCCGCGCACAGCGGGCCCGCCGCCTCGACCGCTTCCTCGCGGTGGCCGGTGACCAGGCGCGCCCAGGCCAGCTCCGCCGCGCACACGGACCCGTCGGGGCCCCGGACCCCGTCGAGCACCCCGGCGGCCGCCTCCGGGCGGCCCTCGGCGAGGTGGGCCGCCGACGAGGCCAGGGCCGCGCCGGCCCGGACCCAGGGCGAGGTGACGGTGGCGCGTACGGCCGGGGTGGCCGCGTCCGCGGCGGCCTCCGGGTCGCCGAGCGCCGCCAGCAGCCGTGCGGTCGCCAGGGCCCGGCACCCCTCGGTCACCGGGTCGGGCGCCGCGGGGCCGGGGCCGGACGCGGCGGCCTCGGCCAGCAGGGTCCGGGCCTGGTCCAGTTCGTCGCGGTCGACGGCCACGGTGGCCAGCACCAGCTGCCCGAGCCCGGCGCCCGGGAACGGGTGGCCGCCGCAGTGCCGGGTCACGGCCGTGGCGGCCAGGGCCCGGCTCTCCGCCCGGTCGAGCCGGCCGTCGAAGTAGTCGAGGAGCGCCAGGTGCCCGAGGCAGTCCTCGCGCGGCAGCTCCGTCGCGGCGTCGGCGAGGGCGGCCACCTCGGTGAGGGCGGCGCGGGCCTCGTCGAAGTGCCCGGCCCACACCCGGGCCGAACCCAGGTGGGTGAGCAGCAGCGCGCCGAGCTCGGGGTGGCGCGCCAGCTGCTCGGCGGGCACCTCGTGGCGGAGCCGCTCGGCCGTCGCCATCGCCTGCTCGGCCTGGCCGGGGGCACCGGTCAGCCGGGCCGCCAGGGACTCCAGGAGCACCCGGCTCAGCCGGCTCGCCGCGGCGGGCTCCCGCGCAGCCGCATCCTGCGCCGCGTGGCCGAGGTGGACGAGGCCGCGGTCGAGGTCGCATCCGGACAGTTCGCGGGCCGCCCGCACCAGGTCCACCGCCGCGCCGGTGGCCTCGGTGTCCATCCGGGAGAACAGTTCGGTGAGGTCGTCGGCGCGCGGCCCGGTGAGCAGCCGGCCGATCGCCAGGTCGTCGACGACGGCGCCGGCGGTGAACTCCCAGTCGGCCGCCGCCGCGCCGTGGGCCAGTGCCTCGGGTACCGCGCCGTGGGCCCGCAGCCAGCACGCGGCGCGCCGGTGCAGTTCGGGTTCCCGCTCCGGTCGGCGGGCCCGCAGGTGGACCCGGAGGATCTCCGCGAACAGCGGGTGCAGCCGGAACCAGGAGTGCCCGAGGTACTCGACGAAGGCGTTCTGGCGGCACAGCGCGGCCAGCCGCGGCCCGGCTCCGGGGCGGCCCGTGAGGGCCTCGGCCAGTTCGGGGCAGAACCGGTCCAGGACGCTGACGCACAGCAGCAGGTCCTGCGTCTGGGGCGACTGCCGGTTGAGCACCTCGGCCAGCAGGAAGTCGGCGATGACGCTGTGACCGGCCTCGAACTCCTTGAGGTACGTCTCCGGGTCCGCGCTCTGCCGGGCGGCGAGGGCGCTCAGCTGCACCCCGGCCGCCCAGCCGCGGGTGCGCTCCACCAGGGCGCGGGCGGCCTGGGCGGGCAGCGGCAGGTCGTGCCGGGCCAGCAGGTCGGCGGCCTCCTCGGGGGTGAAGGCCAGTTCGTCGTTCCTGATCTCGGTGACGGCCGCGGCGGCCCGGTAGCGGTGCAGGGGCAGCAGGGGTTCGGTCCGGGTGACCAGGATCAGCCGCAGGCCCTGTCCGGCGTGGTGCAGGACGAACTCCAGTTGCTCGGCGGGCTCCGGGGCGGACAGCCGGTCGAACTCGTCGAGGACCAGGATCGCCGGCCGGCCGCTCCCGTTCAGCTCGTCGGCGAGCCGGCCGAGCAGCCGGTGGCCGACCATGCCGATGGTCCCCGGGCCGCCGATGCCGGCGGGGAGCGCGGTGCCCGCGGAGCGCAGGGCGTGCAGGACATGGGTCCAGAACGTGCCGGGCCGCTGGTCGCCCGCCTCGTGGGTGAGCCAGGCGACCGGTTGTCCGAGCCCGGCGGCCCAGTCGGCGACGAGGAGGGTCTTCCCCGCGCCGGCCGCGCCGTTGACCATGGTCAGCGGTGTCCGGAGGGCCTGGTCGAGGTGCGCGGTCAGCCTGGGCCTGCGGACGAAGGTGGGGGGCCTGGCCGGTGCGGCGAACCGGGTCCGCAGCAGCGGCTCCCCCGGCGGGCCGGTGTACCCGGCGGCCCGCACCAGTGCGCTGTCGTCGTGCGCGGCCACAGACATCACCACCTGTGTCCGGCCGGCCGTGGCCGGCGCTCTACTCCCTCAGGATCACAGGGTTTGCGCCCCGGCGCAGGACACGCGGGGCTGGCCGCCCGGAGGGCACGGCTATCCGGAGCGGGTGCCGGGTGGACGGGGTGTCCGGTCCGCGGGCGTCCGGGCGTCCGGGGGACGGCGGGGCGGCGGGCTGCCGAGCCGGCCGGCCAGGAACGGCTCCTGGGCCAGGACCGCGCCGACGGTGACGCTGAGGGTGGCGGCCAGGCAGACCACGATCAGCCAGGACAGGGCCACGAAGACCGCTCCCAGCGAGCCGTACTCGCCGAGGGCGCGGTCGAGGGCGCGCGGCATGTAGAACCGCGCGGTCACCGACAGGACGGTGAAGGAGAGCGCTGTGATCGCGGCCCCCGGGACCAGCGGCTTCCAGCTGACGTGACCACCGAGCAGCAGGTGCTGCGTCCACCACCACAGGCACACCTGGGCGGCGAAGGTGACCGGGACGCCCAGCCAGGCCCCCACGCCGAAACCGTCCCGCAGCACGCCCTGCAGGACCAGCGCGACGATCCACAGGGCGAGCCAGGCGAGCCAGCGCCACGGTGCGATCCGGATGCTGCCGCGGGGGATGCCCCAGGCACGCTGGCACAGCCGTTGCACGGCCCGGCTGAGCGAGGTGGCGGAGATCAGCACCATCAGCACGCCGACGGCGCCGGTGGTCTGCCGCAGGCCTTCGCTCTTGGGCTGCACCAGGTGCTGGAGCTGGGGGTCCGCCGGTCCGGTCAGACCGAACACCGAGCGCACCGAACGGATCAGCTCCTGCTCGACCGCGGGCGGGGCGTAGGCGACGAACACGAAGAGCAGCGGGACGGCGGTCAGGAAGCACTGGGCGGCGACCCGCGTGGCGGTGTCGAAGATGTTCACGGACACCATCCGGTCCGCGAGATGGATCACGACGGGGAACCGGATCTCCGCCCACCGGTGCAGCGCCTTCGCCCGCGCCGCCAGCCGCGCGGTCCGCTCACGCCACCGCGACGGCCCGGGCCGAGAGCCGTTGCGCGGCACCCGCCCCCTGGTCCGCATGGCATCGCTCCTTCCTGCGTCCAGGGTGCGCGGCGGGCGCCCGGGCGGCACCCCGGAGGCACCCCGCCGGACCCGGTCCGGGTGTCGTCCCGGTGACCCGCGCCTACGCTCGTGGTGTCCGACACCCTGGGGGTCGTCGTGGTCCTCGACCTGCTGCTCATCGGGCTGGCCATCACGCTCGAACCGCTGCCGCCGACGGCCTTCGTCCTGGTGGTGGCGTCCGCCAGGGGCGTGTGGAAAGGCCTGGTCTTCATCCTGAGCTGGCTGGCGTGCCTGGTCCTCGTGATCGCGATCGTCCTGGTGCTGACGGGCGGACAGCCGCCACCGCCGAAGTCCCCGCCGTCCACCGCCGTCCTCGCGGCCAAGCTGTTCGTCGGCGTGTCCCTCATCGGGTACGGCGCCCATCGGCGCCGGCGCCCGGGCGGCCACCGGGTCCGTAACGGCCGGGCGGGGCGGCCCGCGCCGGAACCGGCGCCGTCCGGGTCCCTGACCTCGGAGATGGACCGCAGTTCGGTGTGGAGCGCGGCCGGTCTCGCCGTCCTGCTGCAGCCGTGGGGGCTGGTCGCGGCCGGGGCCACGACGGTCGTGGAGGCGGACACCTCGCACGTCGCGACCTGGCTCGCCCTGTCCGGCTTCTGCCTGCTGGCCACCTCGAGCCTGCTGGCCCTGGAGCTGTACGTGGTCTTCGCCCCGACGACGGCCCGCGGCCGGCTGCTGCGGCTGCGCGCCTGGCTGACCCGGCACCAGGAGCAGGCGCTGGTGTCGCTGTGCCTGCTGCTGGGCTGCTGGCTGGTCGGCAGGAGCCTCTACCAGCTGACGAGTTGACCCGGGGGGCCACGGGTGCGGGACCGCCCCGGCCGGTTCCCGCACATGCGGTGCCCCGGCGTGGGTGCTGGAATGGAGGCACCGGCCGGCGACCGCCCCCGCGCTCCCGTCCCGTGCCGTCCCGTCCAGGAGGAGTGACCCATGGACAGCGTCGAAGAGATGGGCCCCGTCGACTACCTGGTGATCGAGTTCCCGGGCAACAAGATGACCGGCGAGGCCTTTCCCCTGCTGGTGGATCTCGCCGACCGCCGCATCGTGCGGATCCTCGACCTGGCCTTCCTGCGCAAGGACGCCGACGGTTCGGTGACCGCACTCGAACTACGGGACCTCGGCGACGACACGGTCGACCTGACCGTCTTCGAGGGGGCCTCCTCCGGCCTGCTGGACGAGGGCGACCTAGCCGAGGCCGGGAACGCGCTGGAGCCCGGCAACTCCGCCGCGGTCCTCGTGTACGAGAACCTGTGGGCCGCGCCGCTGGCCGCGGCGCTGCGGCGCAGCGGCGCCCAGCTGGTCGCGAACGGCCGGATCCCGGTGCAGGCCCTGTTGGCGTCGCTCGGCGCCGTCGACTGAACGGAGATGACCGACATGCCCGGACTGCTGCGCGGGGTCGCGCGCACCGCCGTCGTCGCCGGTACCGCCACCGCGGTGTCGAACCGCGTCTCCCGGCGCCAGGCGGGCCGCTGGGCCCAGCAGGACTACGAACAGCAGCCGCCCGCCGCCCAGCCGCCCGCGGCACCGCCCGCCGCCGATGACATGTCCGCTCGGATGGACCAGCTCAAGCAGCTCGGCGAGCTGAAGGCGCAGGGGATCCTCACCGAGGAGGAGTTCGCGGAGCAGAAGCGCCGCATCCTGGGCTGACCCGCGGGCGTCCTCAGGCCAGCTGGGCGGCGAACGCGTCGTAGGCGCGCTCGTCGAAGAGGACGAACCGCACCTCCTCGACGGCGGTGTCCGTCTCCCGGACGGTCGTCACGGCGATCCGGGCGCCGTCGTCCATCGGCCAGCCGTAGACGCCGGTGGAGATGGCCGGGAACGCGACCGTGCGGGCGCCGAGTTCGTCGGCACGCCGCAGGGACTCGCGGTAGCAGGACGCCAGCAGCGCGGAGCGGTCCTCGGTCGTGGCGTGGACCGGTCCGACGGTGTGGATGACCCAGCGGGCGTCGAGTTCGCCCGCGGTGGTGGCGACCGCCTGGCCGGTGGCCAGCCCCTTGCCCAGGTGGCCGGCGCGCAGCTTGCGGCACTCCGCCAGGATCGCGGGGCCGCCGCGCCGGTGGATGGCACCGTCGACGCCTCCGCCGCCGAGCAGCGAGGAGTTGGCCGCGTTCACGACGGCGTCGACGCGCTGCCGGGTGATGTCGCCCCGGACGAGGGTGATGCGGGTCATGGCTGTCTCAGCCTCCTCCATACGGCCTTCGCCGCGTTGTGCCCCGACATGCCGTGCACGCCCGGGCCGGGCGGGGTCGCCGACGAGCAGATGAAGACGGCCGGGTGCGGGGTGGCGTACGGGAACAGGGACAGTCTGGGGCGCAGCAGGGCCTGCAGGCCGGTGACCGCGCCGGTGCCGATGTCGCCGCCGACGTAGTTGGCGTTGCGGGCGGCGAGTTCGGCGGGGCCCGCGGTGGCGCGGGCCAGCACGCGGTCGCGGAACCCCGGGGCGAACCTCTCCAGTTGACGCTCCATCACTTCCGTGAGGTCGCCGGTCCAGCCGTTCGGCACGTGGGCGTACGCCCAGAACACCTGCTTGCCCTCGGGGGCCCGGCTCGGGTCCGCCACGCCGGGCTGCACGGTGATCATGAACGGCCGGCCGGGGGCGCGGCCCTCGCGGGAGACGGCGCGCAGGGCGGCGCCGATCTCGGCGCTGTCGGCGCCGATCTGCACGGTCCCGGCGCGGCGGGCCTCCGGGGCGGTCCAGGGGACCGGCCCGTCCAGCGCGTAGTCGACCTTGAAGACGCCGGGGCCGTAGCGGTAGCCCTGGTAGTAGGTGCCGAAGCCGGCGATGCGGGCGAGGGCGGTGGGCGAGGTGTCGAAGACGTACGAGCGCGCGGGCGGCAGGTCGTCCAGTCGCTTGACCTCGTAGTCGGTGTGGATCGCGCCGCCGAGGTCCTGCAGATAGGCGGCGAGGGCGTCGGAGACGGCCTGGGAGCCGCCCTGGGCGACCGGCCAGCCGCGGGCGTGTGCGGCGAGCGCGAAGACCAGGCCGACGGCGCCGGTCGCGAAGCCGCTGAGCGGGGCCATGACATGGGCGACGAGCCCGGCGAACAGCGTCCTGGCCCGCTCCTCACGGAACCGGCGCAGCAGCAGCGTGGCCGGTGGCAGCCCGGTCAGGCCGAAGCGGGCGAGGGTGACCGGGTCACGGGGCAGGGCGGTCGCCGGCAGCGACATGAAGTCCCGGGCGAGCGTGTCCCACCGGGGCAGGAACGGCTCGACCAGCCTGCGGTACGTGCCGGCGTCGCGTGGCCCGAAGGAGGCCGCGGTCTCGGCGACGGAGCGGGCCAGCACGGCGGCGCTGCCGTCGGGGAAGGGGTGGGCCATGGGCAGGTCGGCGTGCAGCCACCGAAGGCCGTAGCGCTCCAGGGGCAGGGCCCGGAAGGCGGGCGAGTTGATGCCGAGCGGGTGCGCGGCGGAGCACGGGTCGTGCCGGAAGCCGGGGAGGGTTAGCTCCTCGGTGCGGGCGCCGCCGCCGACGGTGTCCCGCGCCTCGAAGAGGGCGACGGAGAAACCGCGCCGTGCCAGTTCCACGGCGGCCGTCAGGCCGTTCGGCCCCGCCCCCACCACGACCGCATCGAGCATCGACGGCACCTTCGGACCCCTTCGTCAGCCGATGGCCACTCGGCCTCAGGATATGCCGGAGGACTGACACGCTCCCCGCGCGGGCTACCAGTGCGGGTTCTGCAGCAGGTCCACGACCCGCTGGGCGGTGGCCGCGTCGCGGGCCGCGGTGAACGGCAGCGCGTTGCCGCCGGTGACGCGGAACGGCACGCCGTCCCGGGTGAGGTGGGCGCCGCCCGCCTCCTCGACCAGCAGGAGCCCGGCCGCGTGGTCCCAGGCGGCCTCCCAGGAGAACGCGGTCGCGTCCGACTCGCCCCGGGCGACGGCGAGATACTCCAGGCCCGCCGAGCCGCAGGGGCGCGGGGCGACGCCGTCGACCCACAGGGCGAACAGCTCGCGCTTCTGCGCGTCGGTCGTGTAGTCCGGGTGCGAGGTGGCTATCCGCAGGTCCCGGCCCTGCTCCGGGGACCCGGAGACCAGCCGGACGCCGTCGAGGTGGGCACCCTTGCCGCGCACCGCCGTAGCGAGTTGCTCGCGGGCCGGGGCGTAGGTCCAGGAGGCGAGCAGGACGCCCCGGTGGGCGAGCGCGACGAGCGTGCAGAAGCCGTCCTCGCCGCGCACGAACTGGCGGGTGCCGTCGACCGGGTCGACGATCCACACCGGCGCGGCGCCCTGGAGCGCCTCGTACGTCTCCGGGTCGGCGTGCACGGCCTCCTCGCCGACCACCACGGAACCCGGCAGCAGGGCGCCGAGGGCTTCGGTGAGGTACCGCTCCGCGAGCCGGTCGGCGTCCGTCACCAGGTCGTGCGGTCCGGCCTTCTGGTCGACCTCGTGGTCGGCGAGCCTGCGCCAGCGGGGCAGGATCTCGGTGCGGGCCGCCTTGCGGATCGCGTCCTCGACGTCGACGGCGTGCCGGAGGAGAAACTCGTCGATGGTCTCCATTGCTTCGATCATGCCTCCATGAGAGCACGTGCCACTGACAATCCCCGCCGCCCCGGTGTACGGGCGATGGAATCCGGCGGAACAGACGGGGCCGGCGATCAAGTGCCTCGGAGGGCACGGGCGTCAGCGCCCCACGGCGTACCCCTGCATCCCGCGGGGGTTGGCCGCCGCCGAGAGCACCCCGGTCCGCGGGTCCCGGGCCACCGCGCACAGCCGCCCCTCCGACCAGCCGGGACCGACCGTCACGTCGTGGCCGCGCCGGCGCAGCTCGGCCACCACCCCGGGGTCCGTCCGGGACTCGACGGTCAGGCTGCCGGGGCGCCGCCCGCGCGGGAAGAAGGAGCTGGGGAAGCTGTCGTTGTGCCAGTTCGGGGCGTCGATCGCGCCCTGCAGGTCGAGTCCGCCGCGGACCGGCTCGCGCAGGGCCGCGGCGAGGAAGAAGTGCAGCTGCCACTGGTCCTGCTGGTCGCCGCCCGGCGTGCCGAAGGCCAGTACCGGGGTCCCGTCGCGCAGCGCGATCGACGGGGTCAGCGTGGTGCGGGGACGCCGCCCCGGAGTGAGCGAGTTCGGCAGCCCCTCCTCGAGCCAGGCCATCTGGAGCCGGGTGCCGAGCGGGAAGCCGAGTTCGGGGACGACGGGGTTGGACTGGAGCCAGCCGCCACTGGGGGTGGCCGCGACCATGTTGCCCCAGCGGTCGACGACGTCCAGGTGGCAGGTGTCGCCGTGGGTGGCGCCGTCGGCGGCGACCTGCGCGACGGTCGGCTCACCGACGCCCAGGGGATCGAAGGCGGTGCCCGGCCGGGTCTCCACCCGGGGGTACCGGGGCAGCCGGGGCGCGCGTCCGCCGGGGCTTCCGGGCCGCAGTTCACCGGAGGCCCTGGCCCCGATCAGCTCCCGCCGGCCGGCGTTGTACGGCTCGGAGAGCAGGTCGGCCAGCGGCACCTCGGCCGCGTCCCCGTACCAGGCCTCCCGGTCGGCCATGGCGAGCTTGCAGCCCTCGACGAGCAGGTGGACGTAGTCGGCGGAGCCGTACGCCGGCAGCGCGGACGGCTCGGGCGGCAGCAGGGCGAGCTGCTGGAGGAAGGCGGGACCCTGGCTCCAGGGGCCGGCCTTGCACACGGTCCAGCCGTTCCAGTCGTACGACACCGGGCTCTCGTAGCTCGCGGACCAGCCGCCGAGGTCGGCGGCGGTGAGGGTGCCGGTGTGCCGCTCGCCGCTGGTGTCCATGGTGGGGCGGGCGGCCTGCCGGAGCAGGGCCTCGGCGATGAAGCCGGAGCGCCACACCTCGCGGGCGGCGTCGATGCGCGCCTCCCGGTCGCCGGCCCCCGCGGTCTCGGCGAGCAGCCGCTTCCAGGTGGCGGCGAGGGCCGGGTTGCGCAGCAGCTCGCCGGGCCGGGGCGCCCGGCCGCCGGGCAGGTAGAGCGCCGCCGACGACGTCCACTCGGTCTCGAACAGTTCGCGCACGCTCCGCACGGTCGCGCCGACGTTCTCCACCGGCGCGTGCCCGTGCTCGGCGTAGCCGATGGCGTACGTCAGGATCTCGTCGAGGGGCTTGGTGCCGTGGTCGCGGAGCAGGAGCAGCCAGGCGTCGAAGGCGCCGGGGACGGCCGCGGCCAGCGGGCCGGTGCCGGGGACGAGGTCCAGTCCGAGGCCGCGGTAGTGGGCGACGGTGGCGCCGGCCGGGGCCACGCCCTGCCCGCACAGCACCCGCACCTCGCCGCCGGCCGGGGCCAGCAGGATCGGCACCTCGCCGGCCGGCCCGTTGAGGTGCGGCTCCACCACGTGCAGGACGAACGCTCCGGCGACGGCGGCGTCATAGGCGTTGCCGCCGGTCTCCAGGACCGCCATCGCCGACTGGGAGGCCAGCCAGTGCGTGGACGACACCATGCCGAAGATGCCCTGGAGCGTGGGGCGGGTGGTGAACCGCATCTGTCACCTCGTTGCTCGCGCGACCGACCGCTGTGCGCCGCCCGAGCGGACACCGCCCGAACCGCCTGCCGGCTGGATGCTTTCACGGTCGCCGCGCGCGCAATCCTCCGCCGCACGATCTTTTCCGGTCTTCTGTTCCCGCCGTGACGGGAATGCGCCTCACTGGTCCGAGTCGGGCTTGCTCCGCGCCGCCGCGTACGCCTGCGCCGGGGTCATCGGGACGCCGTTGAGGCTGACCGTCCTGTACTGGCTGACCTTGGCGCAGGTCTTGGAGTCGTCGGCGGTCGAGGCGTTGGCGTGGGAGACGGCCGCCTTGGTGTCGCCCGAGGCGGCCGGGAAGCTGGTGCCGCTCGTCCAGTCGCTGCCGATGACCAGCACGACGCCGGTTCCGGAGCCCTGCTTCACGTGCGAGCCGGGCACGCCCAGGGCCTTGGCGACGGTCGCCGCCTCGCCCTTGTCGCCGGAGCCGTAGGTCACGGTGGTGGTGGTCGCCGAACTCGGTGCGTTGGCGGTGGTGGTGCTGGTGCTGAAGCCCTGCGAGATCAGGTAGGTGGCGATCGCGGAGGCCCGGCCGGTGATGGTGGTGCCGTTCTCGACGGTCACGGCGATCTGGGCGGCGGGCACGGACGCGGCGGTGGCCGACGGCTTCGCGGTCGCCTCGGCCGCCGACGACTTCTTGCCCGAACTGGTGGTCAGCGCCTGGTCGTTGGCCATGGTGGCGAACAGGTCCTTGGCGCCCGGGCCCACCACCACCCGGTTGCTGTTGGTCGGGTCGGGCGCGGTCTGCATGGTGGTGAAGGTCATCCGCTTGGTGGGGACCTTGTTCACGTCGGCCGCGAGCGAGATCAGCTTCTTGACGCTGCCGAGGCCGTCGTCCACGGTGAGCGCCTTGGTGGCCGCGTCGGCGAGGTCGTAGACGGCGGTGGGGTCGGTGAGCGTGCCCGCGCTCTTGAACTTGCGGATCATGGCGCTGAGGAAGATGTGCTGGGAGACGGTACGGCCGAGGTCGCTGCCGTCGCCGAAGCCGTGCCGGGAGCGGACGAACTCCAGTGCCGCCTCACCCTTGAGGGTGTGGGAGCCCTTGGACAGCTTCAGGTGCGAGTAGGTGTCGTACACGTTGTCGTTGACGCACACGGAGACGCCGCCGACCGCGTCGGACATCTTGACCACGCCGGAGAAGTCCAGCTTGACGAAGTGGTCGATGGGGATGCCGGTGAGCTGGTGGATGGTGTCGACCTGGCAGGCGGGGCCGTACTCCAGGGCGCTGTTGACCTGGCCGTAGTAGCCGGAGGTGGACTGGCCGCTGGCGGCGTCCTTGCAGGCCGGGACGTTGACCATGGTGTCCCGGGGGATGCTCATGACGGTGGCGTTGGAGCGGTCGGCGGCTATGTGCACCACCATCTCCACGTCCGCGTTGCCGTGGCCGGTCTGGACGCCGGTCTTCGAACAGCCGCCGCCCAGCTTGCAGTCGGCCTTGCTGGTACGGCCGTCGGAGCCGATCACCAGGATGTTGATCGGGGTCCGGCCGAACGCGTCGGCCTTCTCCGTGCCGCCCTTGCCGTCGAGGGAGACGCTGTTGATGTTGCCGTTGAGGTGCTGGTAGAACCACCAGCCCGCGCCCGCAGTGACCAGCACCAGGACGGCCGTGCAGAGGCCGACGATCCTCAGTACCCGCTTGCCGCGCCCGGCCGGCCTGGCGCGCCGCGAGCCCCTGTTTCCGCCGCTTCCGCCGCGGGACTTGGCCGCCTGCCGGGCCGCGGCCCGGCCTCCGGTCGTCCGTGTCCCGTCGGGCAGGGCACCACGCTGGCCGGGCACCTGGTCGGTGCGGCGGCGTGTGGCCTGGCCTCCCGGGCCGTCCCACGGGTCGGTCATCTTCCACTCCCATGAACGGTCGGGTCCGTCGGCGGGTACGGTCGGGCGGCCACGGCTGGGTACGGGCAGCCCCGAGCCGGGCCCTTTTGGGTTGCGTGATTGCGCAATCTAACAAACCCGCGGCCCCGAGAGCACAAAGCCCAGCCGAATTCACAGGTGAGGGATGTCATGGAACCTCCGCCACGCCCGTTCCGTCACCCCTCATACGCACGTGTGGTCCGGCGCGCTCAGACACCCGCCTCGCGCAGCCGTCGCACGGGCGGCGCCGGAATCTGCCCCGAGCGGGCCGTCAGCTGACCGACGGCCACCCGTACGACGGTCACGATATCCGGGTCGCCCACGTAGTAGATCTGCCGCCGCCCCTCACGGCGGGAGCGCACGAGGCCGGCCAGCTTGAGCTTGGCCAGATGCTGGCTGACCGCGGGCAGCGCGCCGCCGACCCGGTCGGCGAGGCACGTCACATCGCTCTCGCCCTGCGAGAGCGCCCACATGAGGTGCAGTCGGGCCGGCGAGGCGAGCAGCCCGAACACCGCGGCCGCCTCGGTGAGCACCCCCTCGGAGGGTTCGACGAAGCCACCGGCGTTCTCCCCCACAGCCCACTCCCTCCCGTCACAGCTCCGGCACAGACGCCCACTCAGTGTAGGCGCGCGGTCACCGGTCCGGTGCCGGCCCCCGCGGTGTCCGCCCCTGTGTCATCCGCATTGTCATGAGCGGGTGACAGCTCGTCGACGGCTCGGCGTCAGGCGCCCCGGACGCCCGCGACGCTTCATAAGGTTGCGCAACAAGGCAAGTCAGCAAGGCACGTCGGCACACGTCAGCAAGGCACGTCGACACGACCGACAGCCCGTACCGGGAGGACAACCAACGTGGGCATCATCGGCTGGATCATCCTCGGCCTCCTCGCCGGAGCCATCGCCAAGATCCTGCTGCCCGGCCGCGACCCGGGCGGACTGATCGGCACCACCCTGATCGGCATCGCGGGTGCCTTCGTCGGCGGCTGGCTCTCCGCCCGCTTCCTCGACCGCCCGGTGGAGAAGCACTTCTTCGACCTCTACACGTGGGGCGCCGCGATCGCCGGCTCCCTCGTCCTCCTCATCGGCTACCGGCTGCTCTTCGGCAACTCGCGCGACCGACGGTGACTCCGGTCACCCTCGACGGGCCGCCGCAGTCACGACATTCCGGAAGTACAGGGACCCCGCCCGCGCGACATTCCGGATGTACGGGACGGTCGTGCCGGGCCGTCGACGGGCCGTCACACCAGCCTCACAGGCAAGGCACCGATTCCGCTTCCACCCCACAGGGAGTCGTGTGAGACTGGCGTCCCGTCCACAGGGTGGACCCTCCGCACCCCGTCCCCAGCGAGAAGTGCGACTTGCGATCTCTTCCACTGCCGCTCGCCCTCACCGCGCGCCTGACGCCGGTCGCCGTGCTCGCCTGTGCGGGCTGGGCGATGGCGTCGGGTCCCGACACGACGGCGACAGCCGGTAGCTCAGGTGACACGACCAAGCAGTCGGCCGGCCAGTCGGCGGGCGACACCCCGTCGTCGTCCTCGGCGACCGGGGCGGCCGCGACGAAGACGTACACCACCTCCCCGGCCCCCTGCGGGTCCATCCCCGCGGCGACCGTCACGTCGTTGGTGCCCGGCGCGAAGACGGCCGGCAAGGAGATCCCCTCCACGGACACCAAGCTGCGCCGCACCTGCTCCTGGAACGCGCTCAAGGGGTACGACTACCGCTGGCTCGACGTCTCCTTCGAGATCATGGACACCGAGGCGGCGGCCGCGAAGGAGTACCGGGACCGGGTCACCGAGAAGAGCGGCGGCGGGGCGGTGCCGGGGCTCGGGGACAACGGTTACTCCGTGGTGAACCTGACCACCCAGGACAAGCAGCAGACCCGCGAGGGTGTGGTGATGGCCCAGGTCTCCAACGCGCTGGTGATCGTCACCTACAACGGCAGCGACTTCGAGAACAAGAAGGCACCGGGCACCGACGAGATCAACAAGGGCGCCATCAAGGCCGCGAAGAGCGCGGTGGCCGCGCTGCAGGGCAGCCGGTAGCCGACGGGCCCGGCTGCCCCTCACGCGGCACCCGCTCAGGACTCCCTGGGCGGCACCAGCCGTGTCAGCGCCAGGTACAGCACCAGGGACGTGCCGAGACCGACCGCCCAGCCGTAGTCGGCGAGCGGGGAGAGCGCCGGGACTGGCCGGCCGTCGATCAGCGGTTTGAAGCTGGCGCCGCCGATCGCGAGGACGCCGCCGACCAGGAAGGCGACGACCGCCCGCCAGTTCCAGCCGCCGTCGTACCAGTACCGGCCGCCCGTGCGGTACAGGTCGGTGAGGTCCAGGCGGGTGCGGCGCAGCAGCCAGTAGTCGGCGATGAGGATGCCGGCGACGGTGCCGAGCAGACCGCCGACCAGACCGAGCCAGGTGAAGATGTAGCCCTGCGGGTCGGAGTACAGCTTCCAGGGGAAGATCAGCACCGCGAGGACCGAGGTGACCAGTGCGCCGGTGCGGAAACTGATCTTCCTGGGCGCGATGTTGGAGAAGTCGAAGGCGGGCGAGACCAGGTTGGCGGCGATGTTCACGGACAGCGTCGCGACCAGGACGGTGACCAGGGCGTAGAGCAGGCCCACCACGTTGTCGGTCTTGGCGGCCAGTTGGACCGGGTCCCAGACCGGCTGCCCGTAGACGGCCTGCGAGCCCGAGGTCACCAGCACGGAGAGGAAGGCGAACAGGGTCATCGTGGTGGGCAGGCCGAGGGCCTGCCCCCGGGTCTGCGCCTTCTGGCTCCTGCCGTAACGGGTGAAGTCGGGGATGTTCAGGGACAGCGTGGACCAGAAGCCGATCATGCCCATCAACGAGGGCCAGAAGATCTTCCAGAAGCCGCCGCCCCAGCCCAGTCTGGAGGGCTGGTCGAAGAGCGGGCCGAGGCCGCCGGCCTTGTGGCTCATCCAGATCAGCATCACGAAGGCGCCGACGAGGACGAAGGGCGCGGCCCAGTTCTCGAAGCGGCGGATGGTGTCCATGCCCCGGTAGATGATCGCGACCTGCAGCACCCAGAAGATCGCGAACGACAGCCACATGGTCCAGGCGTAGCCGCCGATGTGCGAGGCGTTCGCCCAGCTGTCGCCGATCAGCTTGCCGGCGAGGAAGTAGATCGCCTCGCCGCCGATCCAGGTCTGGATGCCGAACCAGCCGCAGGCCACCAACGCCCGTACGACAGCGGGGAGGTTGGCGCCGCGCACCCCGAAGGAGGCGCGGGCGAAGACCGGGAAGGGGATGCCGTACTTGGGTCCGGCATGCCCGGTGAGCAGCATCGGCACGAGGACGACGAGGTTGGCCAGGGCGATGGTGAACACGGCCTGTTTCCAGTCCATGCCGACCGCGATCAGCCCGGAGGCCAGGGTCCAGGACGCCGTGTTGTGGGCCATGCCGACCCACAGCGCGGAGAAGTTGTACGTGGTCCAGGTGCGCTTGACGACGGGGACCGGCAGCAGGTCCTCGTTGGCGTACGGGCCGTTCGGCGGCGGGGAGTCCGGGGTGAGTTCGACGCGTCCGTCGGGGAGGGTGACTTGACCGGAGAGGGGTATGGCCGAGGGAGCGGTGTCGGTCATGGGCAGGCCAATCGGGTGGGATGGGACGGGAGAGAGGCCGTGCGGGCGGGGCGGGGGGGTGCGCGTGTGGGGTGCGCCCTGACCCCCTTCCCGGGACGGCGGGAAGGGGGAGACCAACTGTGAGGAGACGGCTAGCGGTTGACGGCGGGGATCACCTTTGTCCCGTACGCGTCGATGGTGGCCTCCTGCGCGTCGTGCATGTCGTAGACGGCGAACTGGTCGACGCCCAGTTCGCGCAGCGCGGTCAGCTTCTCGATGTGCTTCTCCACGGGCCCGATGACGCAGAAGCGGTCCACGATCTCGTCGGGCACGAACGCGGTGTCGGGGTTGCCGCTGCGCCCGTGGTGCGCGTAGTCGTACCCCTGGCGGGCCTTGATGTAGTCGGTGAGTTCGTCGGGGACGGCGGCGGAGTGCGCGCCGTACTTGTCGACCAGGTCGGCGACGTGGTTGCCGACCATGCCGCCGAACCAGCGGCACTGGTCGCGGGCGTGGGCGAGGGCCTCGGGCGAGTCGTCCTCGGTGACGTACGCGGGTGCGGCGACGCAGATGGTGACCTCGGACGGGTCGCGTCCGGCGGCCACCGCCGCGTCCTTCACCGCCTTGACCATGTACTCGGTGAGGTACAGGTCGGACAGCTGAAGGATGAACCCGTCGGCCTCCTCACCGGTCATCTTCAGGGCCTTGGGGCCGTACGCGGCCATCCAGACGGGGAGTTCGGCACCCGGCTTGATCCAGGGGAACCTGATCACGGTGCCGTCGCCGAAGTCGGCCTCGCCGCCGCTGCCGAGGGCACGGATGACCTTCATGGCCTCGCTGATCCGGGCGAGGGTGTTGGGCTTGCGGCCGGCCACCCGCATCGCGGAGTCGCCGCGGCCGATGCCGCAGACGGTCCGGTTGCCGAACATGTCGTTGAGGGTGGCGAAGGTGGAGGCGGTGACCTCCCAGGTGCGGGTGCCCGGGTTGGTGACCATCGGGCCGACCTTCAGCTTCGTCGTGTTGGCCAGGATCTGGCTGTAGATCACGAACGGCTCCTGCCAGAGCACGGCGGAGTCGAAGGTCCAGCCGTACGAGAAGCCGTTGCGTTCGGCGCGCTTCATCAGGCTGATGACGCGCGAGGCCGGTGGGTCGGTCTGCAGGACGAGTCCGAAGTCCATGGGCGCCACTCCTAGTTGAGGTACTGACAGGTGGAGCGCGGGGTGTAGACGCCGTGTCCGGCGTGACCGGTGTACTCCCGCTCGGTGATGACGGGTACGCCGCGCGAGAGGACCGTCTCGACCCGGCCGGTGAGGCGCCTGCCCTCGTACGCCGAGTAGTCGACGTTCATGTGGTGGGTCTCGGCGGAGACGACCTGCTCGGCGTGCGGGTCGTAGATGACGACGTCGGCGTCCGCCCCCGGGGTGATGGTGCCCTTCTTCGGGTACATCCCGAACATCCGGGCCGGGTTGGCGCACGCGATCTCGATCCAGCGGCGGCGCGTGATGTGCCCGTCCACGACGGCCTGGTGCAGCAGGTCCATCCGGTTCTCGACACCGGGCAGTCCGTTGGGGATCTTCGAGAAGTCGCCGCGGCCCAGCTCCTTCTGGCCGACGAAGCAGAAGGGGCAGTGGTCGGTGGAGACCACCTGGAGGTCGTCGGTGCGCAGGCCCTGCCAGAGCTTGGCCTGGTGCTCCTTGGGGCGCAGGGGCGTCGAGCACACGTACTTCGAGCCCTCGAAGTCCGGCTCGGCAAGGTTGTCGGTGGAGAGGAAGAGGTACTGCGGGCAGGTCTCGCCGAAGACCGGGAGCCCTTCGTCGCGGGCCCGGGCGAGTTCGGCGACCGCCTCCATCGCGGAGACGTGCACGACATAGAGGGGGGCGCCGGCGACCTGGGCCAGCTTGATGGCGCGGTGGGTGGCCTCGGCTTCCAGGAGGGCCTTGCGGACCTCGCCGTGGTAGCGGGGGTCGGTCTCGCCGCGCGCCAGCGCCTGTTCCACGAGCACGTCGATGGCGATGCCGTTCTCGGCGTGCATCATGATCAGGCCGCCGTTCTCGGCGGAGCGCTGCATGGCGCGCAGGATCTGGCCGTCGTCGGAGTAGAAGACGCCCGGGTAGGCCATGAACTGCTTGAAGGAGGTGACGCCCTCCTCGACGAGCAGGTCCATCTCCTTCAGCGTCTCCTGGTTCACGTCGGAGACGATCATGTGGAACCCGTAGTCGATGGCGCAGTTGCCCTCGGCCTTGGCGTGCCAGGCGTCCAGGCCCTCGCGCAGGCTGTGCCCGACGCTCTGCACGGCGAAGTCGACGATGGTGGTGGTGCCGCCCCAGGCGGCGGCCCGGGTGCCCGTCTCGAAGGTGTCGGAGGCGAAGGTGCCGCCGAACGGCAGCTCCATGTGGGTGTGGGCGTCGACGCCGCCCGGGATGACGTACTTGCCGGTGGCGTCGATGGTGCGCTCGGCGGTGAACGCCTCGGCGGCGGGCGTGGCGGAGGCGGCGAGGGCGGCGATGCGGCCGTCCTCGATCAGGACGTCGGCGTGGATCTCGTCGGACGCGGTGATGACGAGTCCGCCGCGGACGAGGGTGCGGCCGGTGCTCATTGGGGTCCTCTCCTTCGTGGTCGGGTGCGGGTCCGACGTGGCCGGTCGCGCGGTTCCTCGCGCCCCTGACGGGGCGCCTTCACGGTGCCGTCAGGGGGCCGTAGGCGTCCGGGCGGCGGTCGCGGAAGAACTGCCAGCGGTCGCGGACCTCGCGGAGCTTGGCCAGGTCCAGGTCGCGGACGACGAGTTCGGTCTCCTTGTCGGAGGCCACCTCGCCGGCGAACTGGCCCTCCGGGTCCACGAAGTAGGACGTGCCGTAGAAGTCGTTGTCGCCCAGGTCCTCCACGCCGACCCGGTTGATCGCGCCGACGAAGTACTCGTTGGCGACGGCCGCCGCCGGTTGCTCCAACTGCCAGAGGTAGCGGGAGAGTCCACGCGAGGTGGCCGACGGGTTGAAGACGATCTCGGCACCGGCGAGGCCCAACGCCCGCCAGCCCTCGGGGAAGTGACGGTCGTAGCAGATGTAGACGCCGATCCTCCCGACGGCCGTCTCGAAGACCGGCCAGCCGGCGTTGCCCGGGCGGAAGTAGAACTTCTCCCAGAACCCCGGGACCTGGGGGATGTGGTGCTTGCGGTACTTGCCGAGGTAGGAGCCGTCGGCGTCGATCACGGCGGCGGTGTTGTAGAGGACGCCGGGCTGCTCCTCCTCGTACACCGGCAGGATCAGGACGAGACCCAGCTCCCGGGCGAGAGCCTGGAAGCGCTGGACGACCGGGCCGTGGGGGACCTGCTCGGCGTACTCGTAGAAGGCCTTGTCCTGCACCTGGCAAAAGTAGGGGCCGTAGAACAGTTCCTGGAAGCAGAGGACCTGGGCGCCCTGCGCGGCCGCGTCGCGGGCCGCCTGCTCGTGGACCTGGATCATCGATTCCTTGTCGCCGGTCCAGGCGGTCTGGAAGAGGGCGGCACGAATCACTCGGCTCATCGGGACCTCCGGTCGCTCGGGGGTGCGTCGCTCGGTGCGAGGAGCCTAGGAAGTCCGCGGGCGGGCTTCGACTGCCACCGTGTCACGTCCGGGGGCGGTCGGCGTGCCACCGTGTCACGCTCTCCATGGCCCATGTTTCACCACCGTTTTCCCAGGTCGTCGCATGTTTCACTGCTGTTGCGCGTCGTGCGCGAGGAGCGCGATGTGCACCGAGGCCGCCTGCTCGAAGTCGTCGAGGTCGACACCGAGCCGGGTCTGTATCGCCTCCAGCCTGCGGTACAGGGCGGGCCGGGAGACGTGGTGCAGCTGGGCGGTGCGGGACTTGTTGCGGCCGGTGGCGAGATAGGTCCGCAGGACGTTCAGGAGGTCCTGCTCGGTGCTGTTGCCGCAGAGCAGTCCGTCCAGCTCGCGCTCGGCGAAGGACTGGACGTCCGGGTCGTCCCGCAACAGCCTGATCAGGCCGCGCAGGTGGACGTCCCGGAGCCGGACGACCGCCGGGAGGTCGAGGGCGGCGGCCGTGTCGGCGACCGCGTCGGCCACGTGCTGTGCCTCGCGCAGCCCGGCGGGCACGTCGTCCCAGGCGGTGCAGGGGCCCGCGGCGGCGATCACCGCTCCGTGCGCGGGGGCCTCGCCGTGCAGCCGGGCGGCGAAGTGCGCGGCGAGGGCGTCGGCGTCCTGGTCGCGGGCGAGGCTGAGCAGGACGGCGGTGCGATGTTCGGTGAGTTCGGCGACGAGTCCGGACAGCCCCAGCAGGCGCAGGGTTCTCTCCAGCCGGGCGGGGTCGCAGTCGCGTACGACGAGCGGCACGAAGGTGCGCCGGTTGACCGGCAGGCCCGCCGCTCGTGCCCTGGGCAGCAGTTGCCGTGCCGGTACGACTCCGGAGACCAGGTCGGTCAGCAGGCTCTGCGCGGACTGCTCCTCCCAGGTGTGGGCCGAGCCGCCGCCGAGCATCCGGTGCAGGACGAGGGCCTCGGCGCCGCGGTCGGCGAGGAGGCGTCCGGTGGCGGTGTCGCCCCGGTAGCCGCAGAGCATGATCCGGCCCCAGCGTTCGCCACGGCCGCCCAGTTCGGCGCGGATCCAGCCGTCGCCCTCGGCGCCGCCGGCCTGCCGTGCGATGCGCTCCCAGTCGCGCAGCACGTCGTCGACCGCCGAGCGCTCCCCCGCGGTGGCCAGCACCCGGTGTGCGAGGTTGGTGACGACGACCGGGCAGGCGCTGTGCACGGCGACCTCGTCGAGGAGCCGCTGGAGGGGGGCGCCGGCCGTGATGAGACCGGTGAGGGCGGTGCGGACGGACTCCGAGAGGCTGACGGCGGCGAACTTCCGGCGCACCAGGCGGGACTGGACCTCCTCCGTCAGTTCGGCGAACGGGAAGGGGCGGTGCAGGACCACCATGGGCAGGCCGCAGCGGTCCGCCGCGCGGCGCATGGCGTCGGGGGGTGCCGGGAAGGCGCGGCCGAGGCCGAGGACGACCGCGGCGGCCTCGGCCCGGTGCAGGGACTGGATGTACTCGGCCTGTCCCTGCTCGTCGCCGGCGAGCAGGACGCCGGTGGTGAGGACCATCTCTCCGCCGGTGAGCATGACGCCGACGTCGGGGGCCTCGGCGACGTGCACCCAGCGGACGGGGCGGTCGAGGTGGGCGGTGCCGGCGACCACCTCGGGGTCGCCGGCGAGGACGCGTTCCAGGGTGAGGATCTGACGGACCGACAGTGTGGGGTCTGTGGCGTTCGGAGGATCCCAGGTGGCGGTCATCTTGCGTGATCCCTTGGTCGGGTTCGGTGCGTTCGGAGACTGCGGGTGCACGGGGGCTGGTCGCGCAGTTCCCCGCGCCCCTGAAGGGGCGCCCATGCAGCCCCCCGCATTGAGGAGCGCGGGGAACCGCGCGACCGGCCACGACGGCGCCGCGGTCGACACACGGCGGGTCGGCTAGTAGGCACTCCGCAAGGCCCGCTCGAGGATGGCCGCGCCCTCTTCCGCCTCCGCCACCGTCAGGGACAGGGGTGGGGCGATGCGCAGGGCGCTGGTGTTGTGGCCGCCGCCCTTGCCGATCAGGAGGCCGCCCTCCCTGGCCGCCTCCAGGACGGCGGCGGCCGACTTGGGGTCGGCCTCGTCCGTGCCGGGCTTGATCAGTTCGACGCCGATCATCAGTCCGCGGCCCCTGACCTCCCGTACGCCCGGCAGCTGGGCGGCGACGGCCCGCAGGCGTTCGATGAGGAGGCCGCCGACCCGGCGGGCGTTGCCCTGGAGGTCGTGTTCCAGGAGGTACGACAGGTTGGCGAGGCCGGCCGCCATGGTGATCTGGGTGCCGCCGAACGTCGAGATGCTGTTGGAGTCCAGGCAGTTCATGATCTCGGAGCGGGCCACCACACCGCCGATCGACATGCCGTTGCCGATGCCCTTGGCGAAGGTCAGGATGTCCGGCGGGCCGCTCTGGCCGTGCGCCTGCCAGCCCCAGAAGTGCTCGCCGGTGCGGCCCCAGCCGGTCTGCACCTCGTCGGCGATCCAGAGGATGCCCTGCTCCTGGAGGACCTTGCGGAAGGCCGCGTACAGCCCGTCGGGCGGGGAGGTGAAGCCGCCGACGCCCTGGATCGGCTCGGCGATCAGCGCGGCCGGCGGGCGGGTGTGACCGAGGAGGTCGCGCAGGTCCGCGACGCAGGCCTGGATGAAGTCACGGTCGTTCAGCTCGGCGAACGGCCCCCGGGTGCGGACGCCTCCGTGCACGTAGAGCGTCTGGAGCGGGGACAGCGAGGTCGGCGACCAGCCCTTGTTGCCGGTGATGCCGACCGAGCTGAAGGAGCGGCCGTGGTAGCTGTTGCGCATCGCCAGGATCGTGTTCGTCCTGCGGTACGTCGTGGCCAGCAGCAGGGCCGTGTCGTTGGCCTCGGTGCCGGAGGTGGTGAAAAAGACCCGGGCGTCCGGGATGCCGCTCAACTGGGCGATGCGTTCGGCCAGTTCCACCATCGGGCGGTTGAGGTAGAGGGTGGAGGAGTGGATGATCCGGCCGGCCTGCTCGCTCACCGCCTTCGTGACCTCGGGCAGCGCGTGCGCGGTCATCGTGGTGAGGATGCCGCCGAAGAAGTCGAGGTAGCGGTTGCCGTCGGCGTCCCAGACGTGCCGGCCCTCGCCGTGTGTGATCTCCAGCGGCTCGTCGTAGTAGAGCGCCAGCCAGTCGGGCAGGACCTGGCGGTGGCGGGCGAAGAGGTCGTTCACGGCTTTACCAGCCCTTCATAGGCGTCGGGACGGCGGTCGCGGTAGAAGGCCCACTGCTGCCGCACTTCCTCGATCAGGTCGAGGTCGAGGTCCCGGACGACGAGTTCCTCGCTCACGTCGCTCGCGACCTCCCCCACGAACTGCCCACGGGGATCGACGAAATAGCTCGTCCCGTAGAAATCGTTGTCCCCGTACTCCTCCCGGCCCACCCGGTTGATGGCGGCCACGAAGTACTCGTTGGCGACGGCGGCGGCCGGCTGCTCCAGCTGCCACAGGTGCGCCGAGAGCCCCCGGTGGGTGGCCGACGGGTTGTACACCAACTGGGCGCCGCCGAGTCCGAGTTCCCGCCAGCCCTCGGGGAAGTGACGGTCGTAGCAGATGTAGACGCCGACCTTGCCGACGGCGGTGTCGAAGACCGGCCAGCCCAGGTTGCCCGGTTTGAAGTAGTACTTCTCCCAGAAGCCCTTCACCTGCGGGATGTGGTGCTTGCGGTACTTGCCCAGGCAGGTGCCGTCGGCGTCGATCACGGCGGCGGTGTTGTAGTAGAAGCCGGACTGCTCGATCTCGAACACCGGGACCACGATCACCATGCCGGTCTCGCGGGCGAGCTCCTGCATACGGCGGGTGGTCGGGCCGTCGGGGACCGGTTCGGCCCAGCGGTAGTGCTCGGGTTCCTGGACCTGGCAGAAGTAGGGGGCGTTGAAGACTTCCTGGAACCCGATGATCTTCGCGCCCCGGCGGGCCGCCTCGCGGGCGTGCGCCTCGTGTTTCGCCACCATGGACTCGGTGTCGCCGGTCCAGGTGGCCTGGACCAGAGCGGCGCGTACGACGTTCGCCATGAGCTGCTCCTTCTACGCCCGTAGAGGGTCGAAAGTAAGCGTCCTCGGGGCCCTTGCCAAGACCATCGTCGTGAAGCCGCGGAGTCGATCGTGTTTCGTACCTGGCTGGCGGATGCGGGGGCGAATGTCCGGACTCCCGCCGGTCAGGAGGAGAGGCCCGCCACCCGCAGGGCGTGCAGCAGGTCCCGGTGGTGCTGCTCCGAGATCCGCCGCGCCGAGCGCAGGAGCAGCGGGGCCAGCCGCTGCGGATCCGGTTCCGCGCTGCCCGCCGCCTCTTCCGGGGTGCGGACCTGGACGTACGCGTCGAGCAGGGTGGTGGCCTCGCGGTGGCGGCCGGTCGTGTCCAGGGCGAGGACCGCCTCGCCGATCTCGAGGGCGGGACGGACCACTCCCTGGCGCAGGACCTGCCGGGCCTCCTCGGTCCGGCCGGCGGCGGTGAGGGCGTCCGCGACCGGCACGAGGCGGGCGGGCGGCAGCGAGGCCGCCTCCCACAGCAACGTGGCCCAGTCGGCGCCCAGCCCGGCGCCCTGGAGGGCGTCCGCGAGCAACGGGAACCGGGCCGCGGGCCACTGCGCGACCTCGGCGAGCAGCGCGTGCGCCTCGCCGGTGCGGCCCGCCGCCCGCAGCGGGACCAGCCGTGCCACGGCCGCGGTCACGGCCGTCCGGGCGTCCTCGTCGGGCCGTACGGGCTCCGGCACCGGCCGTTCCGGCGTCTCGGCGGCCCCGGCGAACCGGGCTCCGCGCGGCCCGCCCCGACCACCGGCCACCGCGGGCGGCTCCGGCGCCCGCGGTACGACGGAGGGCGCGGCCTCCTCCACCGCCATCCCGGCGAACCGGGCACTGCCACGCCGCCGCTTGCGCTGCTTGGCGGGGGCGGGGGTGGGGTCAGGGGTGGACGCGGGGGTGGGGGCGCCGACAGGGCCCTCACCACTCCTGCCATCGACGTACGACGCGCCGGCGCCGGCGCCACGCGGCGAAGCGGAGTCGTCGACGCCCGGCGCTCCCGCGCCGTCGCCATACGCGGCGGCGGCGCGCGGCGCCCGGCCGTCGCCGCCGTACCGCGCACCGGCAGGTGCGTCGGCGTCGTACGGCGGGCCCGCGTCCTCGCCGTGCGGCGCCCCCGCAGCTGCTCGTGCGGTGTCCAGGCGGGCCAGGCGTGCCCGGAGTTCGGCGCACCGGGCCGATGCCCGTTCGTGGTCGTCGTGGGCCCAGGCGAGGTCGAGGTTCAGGGCCTCGGCCTCCTGCCGGGAGTGCGCGGCGCCGAGCGCCCGGCCGAGCTGGGCCAGTCGTTCGGCGGCGTGGCGCTGTTCGCGCACCATGGCGTCGAGGCGTTCGTCGAGGTCCTGCCGGGCGCCCGGCCTGGCGTCGTACGCGGCGACGGCATCCGTGTGCAGCGATCGGGCCCGCTCCGTCTCGCGCGCGGCGGCCTCGGAGCCGTGGATGGTGGCGAGGTCCTGGAGGAGCGCCGCCACGACGTCCCAGGGCGGCACCTCCCGCCCGCCGAGGCAGGCCAGCATGCCGTCCGGGTCGCGCCGCCAGAAGACGGCACACCAGCCGCCGCCCTGGTCCAGACGCGCCAGCAACCCGTCCAAGTAGTTCGCGAACTCCCGCACCCGGCCCGGGAGTTGATCCACCGTCATCGTCCCACTCCCGCCGGCCCGGAACACTCCGGTTCCGTAGGCAACACCAGACGTGTTACACGGGTGCTACGGGGAGTTTTCAGCGCGCGCCCAGAGCCCTCGCCGCCCGGCTCCGGCCGCTGGGCGTCAGGCCGGGACCAGCGCGCAGCGCGCCACCAGGTCGTCCATCGACAGGCCGAGCGCGCGGGCCAGCGCGGCCACGGTGAAGAAGGCGGGGGTCGGGGCCCGCCCCGTCTCGATCTTGCGGAGCGTCTCGGCCGAGATGCCCGCCTCCGCGGCCACCTCCGTCATGCTCCGGGCGCCGCGCGCCTCGCGCAGCAGCCGCCCGAGCCGCTCGCCGCGTTCACGCTCTTCCGGGGTGAGAGGGGTGCGCACCATGCCGTCATTCTACTCCGGTCGAATAAGCCGGTATATTAATTGGCATGGTGGAACTGAAGACAGACACATCGATCGACGCCATGTACGCGGCCGGGCAGGTCGTGGGGCGGGCCCTGACGGCCGTACGGGAGGCCGCCGACGTCGGCGTCTCCCTGCTGGAGCTGGACGAGGTGGCCCGGGACGTGCTCCGCGAGGCCGGCGCGTCCTCCCCCTTCCTCGGCTACCGGCCCTCGTTCGCGCCCACCCCCTTCCCCGCCGTCGTCTGCGCCTCCGTGAACGACGCGATCGTGCACGGCATCCCGACCGGGTACCGGCTGCGCGACGGTGACCTGGTCTCGATCGACTGCGGCGCCGAACTCGACGGCTGGGTGGGCGACTCGGCGATCAGCTTCACGGTCGGCAGAGCGCGCCCGGCGGACACGCGGCTCGTGGAGACCGCGGAGCGGGCGCTGGCGGCGGGGATCGAGGCGGCCGTCGTCGGCAACCGCATCGGCGACATCGCGCACGCGATCGGCCGGGTGTGCCGGGAGGCCGGCTACGGCATCCCGCAGGACTTCGGCGGCCACGGCATCGGCCGCCGCATGCACGAGGACCCCGGGGTACCGAACGAGGGCCGCCCCGGCCGTGGCCTGCCGCTGCGCCAGGGCCTGGTCATCGCGATCGAGCCCATGCTGATCGGCGGCGGACGGGACGACTACCACCCGGCTCCCGACGGCTGGACCCTGCGCACGGACGACGGCTCGCGCGCGGCCCACGCGGAGCACACGGTGGCGATCACCGAGGCCGGGCCGCGGGTCCTCACGGCCCGCACCCCGGAGAACTGACCCGGTCCGTCCCCGTGCCTACCGGTGCCGCTCCCCCCGGCCCACCCGGCAGCGCCCGAGGCCCCGCCCCGGCTCCCAGGAGCGGCACCCGTCACCCGGCAGCATCACGGGGCGGCCCGGACGACGACAGCCACCCTCCGCCCGCTACCTGCCACCGCAGCCCACCCGCCGCCGTATCCCCCACCCGCCGCCGCAACCCCCGCACCGGGCATGCCCCCCATCACTGGACATGCCCCCCATCAGCGGGCGTGCGAAGGTGGTGTGACCGGGCCCTGCAGGGGCACCCGCGTGGACCGGCACGTCGACCAGCGAGCGCGTCCCGCCAGGCGCCGGGACGCCGGAACGGAACGAACGCTCATGACCAGCGGCTACCCCGGACCGGGCGACTACGGACAGGACCCCTTCGGCGATTTCCTCGCCCGCTTCTTCGGCGGCGGCGGACCTCGCCAGGGACCCCGCCAGATCGACATCGGGAGGCTGCTCAGTCAGCCCGCGAGGGAACTGGTCAGGGGCGCCGCCCAGTACGCCGCCGAACACGGCAGCCGTGACCTGGACACCGAGCACCTGCTGCGCGCCGCCCTCGCGGCGGAGCCCACCCGCTCCCTGCTCAGCAGGTCCGGCGCGGATCCCGACTCGCTGGCCCACCAGATCGACGACCGGGCCGGTCCGGTCCAGCACCCGCCCGGCGAGACGCCCCCGCCGACCTCGCTGTCCCTCACCCCCGCCGTCAAACGGGCCCTGCTGGACGCGCACGACCTGGCCCGGGCCGGCGGCGCCGGGTACATCGGCCCGGAGCACGTCCTGGGCGCCCTCGCCGCCAACCCCGACTCGGCCGCCGGGCACATCCTGAACGCGGCCCGGTTCGCCGCCGCCGGCCTGCCGCCGGACGCCCCCGAGACCGACCGCGCGCACCCCGGCGCCGACACCCGGCGCCGTACCGGCACGCCCACCCTCGACAAGTTCGGCCGCGACCTGACCGAGCAGGCCGCCCAGGGCCGGATCGACCCGGTGATCGGGCGCGACGACGAGATCGAGCAGACCATCGAGGTGCTGTCCCGGCGCGGCAAGAACAACCCCGTGCTGATCGGCGACGCCGGGGTCGGCAAGACCGCGATCGTCGAGGGCCTCGCCCAGCGGATCGCCGACGGCGACGTGCCCGACATCCTCTCCGGGCGCCGGGTGCTCGCCCTCGACCTGCCCGGCGTGGTCGCGGGCACCCGTTACCGGGGCGACTTCGAGGAGCGGCTCAACACCATCGTGGGCGAGATCCGCGCCCACTCCGACCAGCTGATCGTCTTCATCGACGAGCTGCACACCGTGGTCGGCGCCGGAGGCGGCGGCGAGGGCGGTGCGATGGACGCCGCCAACATCCTCAAACCGGCCCTCGCCCGGGGCGAGCTGCACATCGTGGGCGCGACCACCCTGGAGGAGTTCCGCAAGATCGAGAAGGACGCGGCGCTGGCCCGCCGCTTTCAGCCGATCCTGGTGCCCGAGCCGACGGTCGCGGACACCATCGAGATCCTGCGCGGCCTGCGTGACCGCTACGAGGCCCACCACCAGGTCCGCTACACCGACGAGGCGCTGGTGGCCGCCGTCGAACTCTCCGACCGCTATCTCACCGACCGCAGGCTGCCGGACAAGGCGATCGACCTGATCGACCAGGCGGGCGCCCGGGTCCGCCTCGGCTCGCGCACCAAGGGCAGCGACGTACGGACGATGGAACGCGAGATCGAGCAGCTGGTCCGGGACAAGGACCAGGCCGTCGCCGACGAGCAGTACGAACGCGCCACGCAACTGCGCGATCGGATTGGCGAGTTGAAGACCCGCATCCACGAAGTCTCCGGTGAGGACCGGGCGGACGAGGGACTGGACCTGGAGGTGACGGCGGAGGCGATCGCCGAGGTGGTGTCCCGCCGGACCGGCATCCCGGTCAGCAGCCTCACCCAGGAGGAGAAGGAGCGGCTGCTCGGCCTGGAATCGCATCTGCACCAGCGGGTGATAGGCCAGGACGAGGCGGTCGCGGCCGTCGCCGAGGCCGTGCTGCGCTCCCGTGCCGGCCTCGCCAGCCCGAACCGCCCGATCGGCAGCTTCCTCTTCCTCGGCCCGACGGGCGTCGGCAAGACCGAACTGGCCCGCGCGCTCGCCGAGGTCCTGTTCGGCAGCGAGGACCGGATGGTCCGGTTGGACATGAGCGAGTACCAGGAACGCCACGCAGTCTCCCGCCTGGTCGGCGCCCCGCCCGGCTACGTCGGCCACGAGGAGGCCGGCCAGCTCACCGAGGTGGTCCGCCGCCACCCCTACTCGCTGCTCCTCCTCGACGAGGTGGAGAAGGCCCACCCGGACGTCTTCAACATCCTGCTCCAGGTCCTGGACGACGGCCGGCTGACCGACTCCCAGGGCCGCACGGTGGACTTCACCAACACGGTCGTCGTGATGACGAGCAACCTGGGTTCGGACGTGATCAACAGGCGGGGCGCGGGCGTCGGCTTCGGCTCCGGGGACGCGGCGGCGACCGAGGAGGCCCGCCGCGAGCAGGTGCTGCGCCCGCTCCGGGAGCACTTCCGCCCGGAGTTCCTCAACCGCATCGACGAGATCGTGGTCTTCCGCCAGCTCACCGGCGATCAGCTGCGCCAGATCACCGAACTCCTGCTGGAGAACACCCGCCGCATGCTGCACGCCCAGGGCATCACCGCGCACTTCACGGACAAGGCGGTCAACTGGCTGGCGGAACACGGCTATCAGCCGGAGTACGGCGCCCGACCGCTGCGCCGCACGATCCAACGGGAGGTCGACAACCAGCTGTCACGCCTGCTCCTGGACGGCACGATCAGGGAGGGCAGCGAAGTGACCGTGGACGCCGCGGACGGCCGCCTGGAATTCCGCCCGCGGAACGCACCTCCCCACTAGGCCCTATGGCGAAAGTCCCCCGGCCCCGCACCCAGGCCCCGCACCCGGCGGCTACGGCGCAGGCTCCACCACGGCGGCCGACCCGCCACCCCGCCGCACGGTCTCCGCCGCCGCCAGCCACTTCCCACCCGGCAACCGCTGCACCCCGGTAGCCGCCCCGATCTCCGGGTTCAACGAGAAGGAGTGCCCGATCGCCTCCAACTTCCCCCTCACCACGGGGTCGTTGTACAGCGCCGGTTCCAACTCGGTCTTGGCGGCGTTCCGCTGCGAGGCCCGCGGCGCCGCGATCGCGTCCACCAGCGGCAGATGCCGGTCGAGGAACTCGGTCAGCACCTGGAGCACGGTGGTGATGATGGTCGCCCCACCGGGCGACCCGACCGCGACCACCGGCCGGTTCGCCTTGTCGAGCACGATCGTCGGCGAGATGGAGGACCGCGGCCGCTTGCCCGGCCCGGGCAGGTTCGGGTCGTGCACCGCGGGGTTCGCCGGGGTGAACGAGAAGTCGGTCAGCTCGTTGTTGAGCAGGAACCCCCGGCCGGGAACGGTGATCGCGCTGCCGCCGGTCTGCTCGATGGTCAGCGTGTAGGAGACGACGTTCCCCCACTTGTCGGCGACGGTGAGGTGCGTCGTGTTCTCCCCTTCGTACGTGGTCGGCGCCGCCGTCCCCGTCGAGCCCGGGTCGTTGGGGTCGCCGGGCGCGACCGGGCTGGTCAGCACGGCGTCGTCGCTGATCAGCTTGGCCCGCTCGTCGGCGTACCGCTGGGACAGCAGTCCGGCCGTCGGCACGTTTTCGAACGCGGGGTCGCCGACCCAGCGCCCCCGGTCGGCGAAGGAGATCCGGCTGGACTCGATGAAGTGGTGCAGGTACTGCACCTCACTGGCCTTCGACAGGTCGGTGTTCTCCAGGATGTTGAGGGCCTCACCGACCGTGGTCCCGCCGGACGAGGACGGCGCGATGGAGTACACCTTCAGCCCGCGGTACGACGTCTCGGTCGGCGCCTGCGACTTCGCGCGGTAGGCGGCGAGGTCCTTGAGGGACAGCTTGCCCGCTCGCGCCTTCCACCCGGAACCCGGGTCCACCGGCGGGTTGTCGACGGTCGCGACGACGTCCCGGCCGAGGTCGCCCCGGTAGACCGCGCCGACCCCCTTCTTCCCCAGCTCCTGGTACGTACGGGCCAGCTCGGGGTTCTTGAAGGTGGACCCGACCACCGGGAGCTGCCCGCCCGGCAGGAACAGCCTGGCCGTGTCGGGGAAGTACCGGAACCGGGTCTCGTTCGCGGCGGTCTGCGAGCGGAACGTGTCGTCGACGACGAACCCCTTGCGGGCGATCCGCTCGGCCGGCTTGAGCACCGTGCCGAGCCGTTCCGTGCCCCACTGGCTCAGCGCCGACTGCCAGGTGGCCGGGGTGCCCGGCGTGCCGACGCTCAGGCCGCTGCTCACGGCGTCGGCGAAGGCCAGCGGCTTGCCGTTCTCCACGAACAGGTTCGAGTCGGCCGTCAGCGGCGCGGTCTCGCGGCCGTCGATGGTGTGGACGGTCCGGGACCTGGCGTCGTAGTAGACGAAGTAGCCGCCTCCGCCGATGCCGGACGAGTAGGGTTCGGTGACGCCGAGTGCCGCGGCGGTCGCCACGGCCGCGTCGACCGCGTTGCCGCCCTTGCGCAGTACCTCGATCCCGGCGGCGGTGGCGTCCGCGTCGACGCTGGAGACCGCGCCGCCGTACCCGACGGCGACCGGGGTCTTCTGGGCGGCCTTGGCGCCGGAGGGGGCCGGGGGCCCGGCCGCTCCTACCGACACCACGGCGGCCGAGACCGCCAGAACGGTGAGTTTCCGCGCGACAGGGCGACGCATCCGCACCTCCAGTTCGGGACGTCCGCGCAGCGTATCCGCGAGGCCGTGCCCTCGACAGCCGGATTCAGGGCACTTCATACGACTGGCACACTTCGAACACGGATACGTTCCGGCCACCGGTGCCCGCTAGCATGCGCGCCCATGAATGACGACCTGCGCAACATTGTCCTCGGTGTGGTGGCCGCCGGCATCAGCGCCGCGCTCGGCTGGCTGGCCCGCACCTACCTCTGGCGGCGCAAGCTCCGCCGCAAGCAGGCCTTCTTCGGACTTCCGGAGAACTCCGAGTCGCTGCTGGTCGTCAACCGCGATCCGGCCACCTCCGAGCCGGCGGTCCACCGCTTCGACGTGTTCGCGCTCCTCGAACTGGCCGCGCTGATCAAGGACTGCGGGGCGAACCTCCAGATGGTGACGCAGGACAACGTCCAGCAGGGGTTCGGCGAGCGTACGGAGTTCTGCGTCGGCGGTCCGGGTTCGAATCGCCGGATGCTCGCCCACATGGGGGCCATGCTGCCCGGCATACGCGTCAACATCGATCCCGAGCCGGGCCCGGACCGCGGCGCCTTCCAGATCGGAAGCGAGCGCTACCGGCTGGATCCCGGGGTCACGGAGTACGTCCTGCTCGCCCGTCTCACGGCCGGACAGCGCCCCGACGCCCGCCCGGTGTTCCTCTTCTGCGGGCAGCGGGCGATCACCAACCAGGCCGCCACCCGCTACCTGGCCCGCAACCACGAGCGGCTCGCCCGCAAGCACGGCAACGGTTCCTTCGTCCTCCTGCTCAAGGTCGTCAACTCGCAGGCGTACGGCCCGGACGTGGTCGAACTCGTCGCGGACGTCACCCGGGCCGCACAGGCGCCGCTGCCGCCGGCGGCGACGACCGAGACCGCACGGTCCACGCACCGCGCCTCCTGAGTGCCTGCACACTTCAACAATCTTTACCGGCACGTAACTTACCGGCGGGTTACTTCCGGTAAGGCGGCGCGGTTACCGTCTGGTCACTTTGCACTGACACGAGTGAGGAGTGACCGATGGGACACGGTCGTCGTACCACCGCCCTGCGCACCTCCGGCGCCGCGGCCGCCGCGGCCCTGATCGCCGGTACCGTCGTCGGCCTGGCTCCGGCCGCCCGGGCCGCCGGCCCGGTCCGCTTCGTCGACATCACCGGCGACGGCGGCACGGTCCTGAAGGCCAACGTCGTCACGCCCACGGACGCCGACACCGGCGCCGGGCACCGCTATCCGCTCATCGTGCTGCCCACGAGCTGGTCCCTGCCCCAGGTCGAGTACCTGGCCCAGGCCCAGAAGCTCGCGGACGCCGGGTACATCGTGCTCAGTTACAACGTGCGCGGGTTCTGGCAGTCGGGCGGCCGGATAGAAGTGGCCGGCCCGCCGGACGCGGCGGACGCCTCCAAGGTCATCGACTGGGCCCTCGCCCACACCGACGCCGATCCACGCCACATCGGCATCGCGGGGGTCTCGTACGGCGCCGGGATCAGCCTGCTGGCCGCCGCGCACGACAAGCGGATCAAGGCCGTCGGTGCGCTCAGCGGCTGGACCGACCTGATCGACTCGATCTACTCGGGCCGCACCCAGCACGTGGAGGCGGCGGCCCTCCTGGACGGCACGGCAACCCTCACCGGGCGCGAGAGCCCCGAAGTCCGGCAGGTCTTCAAGGACTTCTACGCCTCGAACCTGGACCGGGAACAGGCCATGATCGACTGGGGAGCGAAACGTTCCGTCGCGACCTACGTGGACCAGCTGAACAAGAACGGCGCGGCCGTCTTCATGGCCAACGCCTGGAGCGACAGCATCTTCTCGGCCAATCAGTACGCCGACTTCTACGGGAAACTGACGGTACCCAAGCGCCTGGAGCTGCGCCCCGGTGACCATGCCACCGCCGAACTGACCGGCCTGCTCGGGCTGCCCAACGACGTGTGGACCGACACCGAGCGCTGGTTCGACCACTACCTCAGGGGCGCGGACAACGGCATCGACCGCGAGCAGCCGGTCCAGCTCAAGGCCCGTACCGACGGCGGCTACGAGGGATACCCGGACTGGAAGTCGGTGGGCGCCACGCGCCGCAAGCTCGACCTCGCCGGCTCCACCACCATCCACGCGAACGTCGACTCGGGCGCGGACGGCGGAGTGGTGCTGCTCTCCGGACTCCTCGACCAGGTCGCCAAGGTGCCGCCGGTCGCCTCGATCCCGCTGCTGCCCCGCCGTTGGGCGGCCGTCTGGCAGTCCGAGCGGTACGGCAGTGCCCAACAGGTCCGCGGCATCGCCCGGTTGCACACCACCCTGACCCCGACCAAGGAGAGCGGCACCCTCGTCGCCTACCTCTACGACGTGGGCCCGCTCGGCCTCGGCAAGCTGGTCAGCAACGCGCCGTACACGTGGTACGACCGGACGCCCGGCAAGGCGTTCGACGTGGACCTGGACCTGTTCGCCACGGCCTACGACGTCCCGGCCGGCCACCGGCTCGCGCTGGTGATCGACACGGTGGACCCGCTCTACATCGAGCACAACCCGTCCGGCGCGCAGCTGACCTTCTCCTCGCCGGTGAACGACCCGTCGTACGTGTCCGTTCCGCTGCGCGAGCAGTGATCTCCGGCTGCCGCCGGCCGGGCCTGGCCCTGGCTGCCGCTCCCGTTCACCCGGCCGGCGAACCACGAGAGCAACAGGTACATCCCGGTGCGATCGGCGAGATCACCATCACCACAGGGATGAACGGCACATCGTAGTCGAGGTTCGGCGCGGTCGGTTTCCCGGCATGGACGAACTCCTCGTGGAGGGCGGGGGCGTGGACGGTGGGTTCGACGGCGCAAACTATCCGGCCGCGAGCGGTCCTTCGGTGCGACACGCGCCTCTCCCGCATAAGCCGTATTTACGCCGTACTTATGTGGGGCCCGCGGCCGGGCGCGAGACTCGGGACTCGGCCGTCGATCAGGCCTCGGCGACCTCCGCGTACAGCTGCGAGAGCTCGGGGGCACCGCTCTCCGCCCATGCGTGGCCGGCCTCGACCACCTCGAACTCCCGCCCGGACGACAGGCGTACGACCGCCTCGCCGTCCGCACGGATCTCCCACCGCGCACCGGACACGGTCCGGACCAGGACGGTGCCCAGGTACAGGCCGGCGTCGGTGCCGAGCCAGGTCAGGGTCTCCTCGTCGTCCCGCCAGCGCGGGAGCAGCTGGTCGAGTGCCTCCAGCGAGGCCGGGGTGTCGTCGAGCGCGACACCCTCCTCGGCCGCCTGGGCGCGCAGGAACTCGCACTCGGCGAGCAGCTCGGGGTCCGCGGTGTGGGGGAGGTCACCGGTCCGGTCGTGCCTGTTGCCCAGGAAGGGGATGTTCATGGTCCCAGGTTGACACTCACACCTCCAGGTCCACCACTACCGGCGCGTGGTCGGACGCGCCCTTCCCCTTGCGCTCCTCACGGTCGACGTAGGCGTCCTTGACGGCCTTGGCGAACGGCTCGTTGCCGTACACCAGGTCGATGCGCATGCCTCGGTTCTTGGGGAAGGCGAGCTGGCGGTAGTCCCAGTAGGTGTACGGGTGGTCGTACTTCAGGGGCCGCGGGACCACGTCGGACAGGCCGGTCTCGCGCAGGGCGGCCAGGGCGGCGCGCTCGGCCGGGGTGACGTGGGTGAGGCCCTCGAAGGCGGCGGTGTCGAAGACGTCGTCGTCCGTCGGCGCCACGTTGTAGTCGCCGAGGACCGCGAAGGGGCGGCTGCCGCCCGCGTCACCGGCCACCGCGGCCCTGAGCGCCTCGAACCACTGGAGCTTGTACGCGTAGTGCGGGTGGTCCACCTCGCGGCCGTTGGGCACGTACACCGACCAGACGCGGACCGGGCCGCAGGTCGCCGAGATCGCGCGGGGTTCCACGCCGCCGTCGTAGCCCGTGTCGCCCGGCAGGCCCTTGACGACGTCCTCCAGGCCGGCCTTGGAGAGCACCGCCACGCCGTTCCACCTGCCGGTGGCGTGGACCGCCGCCTCGTAGCCCAGCTCGCGCAGTGGCCCGAACGGGAACTGCTCCTCGGCGACCTTGGCCTCCTGGAGGCAGAGCACGTCGGTGCCGCTGCTCTCCAGCCAGGCCAGGAGCCTCGGCAGGCGGGCGGTGATCGAGTTCACGTTCCAGGTCGCGATGCGCATGCCTGACAACCTACCGGGCCCCTCTGACAACCTGCCTCAGACCTCCGCCGAGGCTCCGGGCGCCAGCCGCCGGTGGTCCGCGCCGCCGAGGGCGCCGATCTGGCTGTCGTAGATCGGCCGGGCGAGATCGGTGAGCAGGGCGTCGTGGATGTCGTAGGCGCGCTGCGGCTTCACCTCGCGGACGTAGTCGATGACCTCGGAGATCTTGCTCCAGGGGGCCATCACCGGGAGCATCAGCGTCTCCACGGGCCGGTCGGGGACGGTGAGGGCGTCGCCGGGGTGGAAGAGCCTGCCGTCGTCGATCAGGTAGCCGACGTTCGTGATGCGCGGGATGTCCGGGTGGATCACCGCGTGCAGTTCGCCGTGCACCTGGACGTCGAAGCCGACAGCGGTGAACGCGTCACCGTGGCCGACGGTGTGCACCCGGCCCGGGAAGGCGGCCGCGAGCTGGTCGGCGACGGACTTCAGGGTCCACACCTCGGTGCCCGGGTCGGCCTCCAGCGCCGCCCGCAGCCGGCCCTCGTCGAAGTGGTCGATGTGTTCGTGCGTGACCAGGATCGCGTCCGCGCCGACGGCCGCGTCCGGTTCGCTGAACCCGCCGGGGTCGAGGACGAGCGTGCGCCCGTCCTTCTCCAGCCGCACGCACGAATGCGACTTCTTGGTGAGCTTCATGGTGTCCATCCTGCCCCCACGACGCCCCTCGGGCCTCAGGAGTGCTCAGGAGTGGTCTCCTCCCGGATGACCTGCTGAGCGACCCGGAAGGCGCTGCTCGCCGCCGGCACCCCGCAGTACACCGCCGCCTGCAGCAGCACTTCCTTGATCTCGTCCGGGGTCAGGCCGTTGCGCAGGGCCGCCCGGATGTGGAAGCCCAGCTCCTCCAGGTGGCCGCCCGCGACCAGCGCGGTGAGCGTGACACAGCTGCGCGAACGCCGGTCGAGTCCGGGCCGGTCCCAGATCTCGCCCCAGGCGTAGCGGGTGACGAGGTCCTGGAAGTCCCCGGAGAAGTCGTCGGCCTGCGCCAGCGTCCGGTCCACGTGCGCGTCCCCGAGCACCTCCCGGCGGACCTTCAGCCCCGCGTCGTACGGATCGGGCCGGCCGTACGGCTGCGGTGCCGCGGCGGCCGGGGCGATCTCGGCGATCGGCTTGACCTGCGGTGCCACCTGGGGCGCGGGCTGGAGCACGACCTGGGGTCCGGCGGCGAGCACGGGTTGGGCGGGGGCGGCCGGGACGGCCATCTGGCCGGTGGTGGAGTCGAAGGCGGGCTGCCAGGCGGTGGAGAAGTGCCGGACGAGAAGGTCGGTGACGGCGGCGGGCTGCTCGACCGGGACCAGGTGGGAGGCGCCGGGTACCACCGCGAGCCGGGCGTCGGGGATCCCGGCCACCAGGGTACGGGCCTCGGCGGGGCCGGTGACCTGGTCGTCCGAGCCGACCAGGACGAGCGTCGGCACGCCGATCCGGCCGAGCTCCGTCCGTACGTCGAAGCCGGCCAGCGCCTCGCAGGCGGCGATGTAGCAGCCGGGGTCGGTGGTGCGCACCATCTGCACGGCCCACTCGGTGATGGCGGGCTGGGCGGCGGCGAAACCGCCGGTGAACCAGCGGTCGGGCGAGGTCCGGGCGATCGGGTCGAGACCGTTGGTCCGCACGATCACCCCGCGCTGGCGGAACTCGTCCGCCGTCCCGAACCGGGGCGAGGCGGCGACCAGCGCGAGCGAGGCGATCCGCTCCGGGTGCCGCAGGGCCAGCTCCATGCCGACGGCACCGCCGAGCGCACAGCCCGCGTAGCCGAAGCGCTGGATGCCGAAGGAGTCGAGGGTGAGCAGCAGCCGGGCGGTCAGCTCGGCGACGGAACCGGCCGGGTACGCGGGCGCGCCACCGTGCCCGGGCAGGTCGTACCGGAAGACCCGCCACTGCTGGGTCAGCTCCGGGATCTGCCGGTCCCACATGTGCCATGTGGTACCCAGTGAGGGACCCAGGATCAGGACCGGAGCGTCTTCTGGCCCGTCAAAGCGGTATTGCAGGGTGTTCGGGGGTGTCTCACTCACGCCCCAGACCCTCTCACGTCTCACGGACGCCCCTATAACGCGGGGGCGCGAGAAACCGGTCTGACCAGGTTGAAGACCTCGCGGGCGGCATACCGCTTGAGGCATCGGATGATCTCGCGTCGGGTCTTGCCCTCCTGGGTGCGGCGTTCGTAGTACGCCTGGGTGCGCGGGTCGTGGCGCAGGCGGGTGAACACGATGCGGTGCAGGGCTGCGTTCGCCTGCCGGTCGCCGCCGTGGTTGAGGCGGCGCGTGCGCCGCCGGCCGGAGGAGTACTCGATAGGGCTGACTCCGCAAAGGGCAGCAAAGGACGCCTCGGTGTTCAGCCGCTCGGGGTTGTCTCCCATAGTGATCAGGAGAGTGACGGCGCTGTCCGGGCCGATGCCCATCGGTAAGAGCAGCTGTGGGGCGTGGCGTTCGACGAGCCGGGTCAGGCGCTGGTTCAGCTCATCGATCTGCCCGGTGAGCTGCTCAACGCGCTCGGCGAGCATGCGCAACGTCAGGTGGGTGGCCTGGGTCACCGCGTCCTCGTCTCCCCCACCGCCGGGTAGGCCGAGGCGTGCGCAGGTGCGGAACAGCTCGCGGTTGCCCAGACTGGACAGCCGTTCCCGCAGGGCGGGATCGGCGATTACCAGGACGGCTTTGAGCTGGTTGATCGCCTGGGTACGGGCCTTGACCGCGGAGTCCTTGGCGAGTTTGTAGATCCGGGCGCTGTGCACCGGACCGTCGCCGGACTTGGCCCGGGCCCGGGCGCGGCCACTGAGCACGGCCCGCGCGGCGGCCTGCGCGTCGAGCGGGTCCGACTTCCCCAGTAGCCGGCGGGCTGAGCGGTCGGGGCGGTTCACCTCGAACACCTGGATCTGCTGGGCCAGCAGGTAGCGGGACAGGCCCGCGCCGAAGGTGCCGGTGCCCTCCACACCGGCCCGGCGCACCGTCCCCCGCTTGCGGGCCCACACGAGCAGCTGCCGATAGCCGACCGCCGTGGCCGGAAACGACTCGGTTCCCAGGATCTTCCCGAGCTGGGAGATCACGGCGGCAACATGCACCTCGCCGTGCGTGTCCACTCCCAGAACGACCTCGCGCCGAACGGGCGGATCCGTACTCGAGGAGGTGCTGCGCTGTCGGGTCGTCATGGTGGTTCGCCTCCCGCGTGGTGACGTACTGGGTGAATGGCACCGGCCTGCTCGGGCGGTCTGAACCGTGATGGCGCCGGAACTCGGCAAGGCCCCTATTGGGACACGCCCCGTGGCTCGGTGGCAGGCAGCATCCCGCAACGGCAGTCGACAGGTCTGTGACTGGACACTTTGGTCATAGATCTCACGAGTCAGACCCCGTCCGGGACGGCACTGCACAACTGTCCCATCGATCGCGGTACATCGGCGTGACTCGATCACTGCCGGATGACTTCGTCCGAACCAGCGCTCAACCCGGTCTGGACGGGCTGACAATGAGTTGACTCTTCGGGCACTCGTGACCGGCATTGACGGACAGCCCTGTGTGCCCGCCCTAACCGGACGTAGCCCCGCCGATCCGCCGTAGCGTGGTGTCCAGACAGGTGACCAGGGTGCCCAAGGTGCAGTCCCAGACCGGGATCACCACCCGGAACCGGGACCAGGACAGCCACGCGGAGAACAGCCAGGTCCGCCACCCGCCGATCTTCGGGCCCTCGCCCCAGTCGAGCTGCAGCCACCGCCCGGGCTCAAGGCGTTACCGCCCGCCAGGTCGATCGCGCGCTGCCCCGGAAGCCCATCTTCACCAGCTTGTCGTGGACCACGCCAGCACGGATCGTCGCTTTCGACTGCTCGACCCACTCCTCGATCTTCTCCTAGAACGCGTCGATCATCTTCAGTCGCGGCTCGCGCTCGAACGGGTTCCGCCCGCTGGAATGGGCCTCGACGTACCGCTTGACCGTCTTCGGGTCATTTCCCGTGAGGGCGGCCGCCGACCAGACCGTCTCGGTCAGGTCGTACGCCTCGATGGGCTACTTCCGGCGTCACACCCCTTGCCTGAACATCTCCGCGGCCTCGAAGCGCGCGGCCTCACGCTTCGCCCGCCCCAGGGCGGTTAAACCACCGCCATCCGCGTACCTCATGACGAGGATGCAGCACCGCCAACGCCAGCTGTCACCCCACCCTTTCAACCTCAGCGTCAACTACTGCCGCTGAGGTTGAAAGGGCGGGGTGACAGCGTTACGGAGGCTCCAGTGCCAGTCCGGTCCCGGCGATGAAGCCGTCGAGTACTTCGGGTCGGCGTTGGATGCCGCGTAAACGGTTCTTCACGAGCGGGGTGAGGTCTTCGATCGTGCGGGGTGCGAGGTTGGCCAGGGACTTCTTCACGTGGGCCCAGACGCCTTCGACGGGGTGGAGGTCTGGCGCGTAGGGCGGGAGCTTGACGATGGTCAGCCAGTCGCTGTTGCGCTCGCAGAACTCCCGCAAGGGCTTGGCGTGGTGGGTGCTGGCGTTGTCCCAGACCACGGTCAGCGGGACATCGCCGAGCTGCCGACGGGCAGCGGTCAGCAGGTCCGCGAACTCGCGGGCCCGCAAGCCCTTCTTCTCGCCGGTACGGCCCCGGTACGTCTGGGTCCGGTAGATCAGGCGGGTCTCGTGGCCCGGCCTGACGCAGATCATCCCGGCCATCAAGACCCGGCCCGAACCCTTTCCCACCACTTTGACCAGCGGCGTCCTGCCCTGCCTTGACCACGTGCGGCCCTTGCCGGGCTTCAGGTCCTGCCCGGCCTCGTCGCTGAGTAGGCCCGGGGCGCGGTGTCGGGATTGCTCCCGGTCCGTTTCCCCGGACCTCTCGCCGAACCCGCCGTGCCTATTACTAGGCAACGGGCTCTCCACGGTCTCTGCCGTCAGGTGGTTGCAGGGCCCCAGGGGGTGGGGATCTGGTTGCCGCGGTAGCGATACCGGGTGACCGGGATCGCACTGATCTTCCGCAATTCGATCCCGTCCGCGCTGACTGGAAGCCACCGCCCCGTCGCGGTGGTAAGCCGTCTGCGGACGTCCGACCAGCTCCAGTGATGCCGTGTCCTCAGCAGCCGGATGACCCTCCACCAGACGAGGTCGTCCAGCCTGCTGAAGACGTGCTTGGCGACGGCATGCCTGAAGTAGTTGGCCCAGCCGTGGGTGACCCGGTTGAGATTGATCAGCACCACGGCGAGGTCCTGCTGCGACGTTCTGTGGGTGAGGTGACGGATCTTCGCCTTCACCGACCGGACAGGCCGGTCGGCGATGAAGGTGTAGACGTACCACTTGTTCGTTCCGCGCTTGCGACGCCACTGGATGTGGAACCCCAGGAAGTCGAACCCCTCGCTCAGGTGCACCACTTGAGTCTTGGCTGGTGACAGCCGCAGCCCCATCGGTGCAAGAACCCGGGCGATCTCTTCGTGCAGTGCCTCAGTGTCCTGCCTGGTCCCGTCGACCAGGACGACAAAGTCGTCCGCGTAGCGGACCAGCCGCCACGACGGCAGACCGGCGGCCCGGCGTCGGCCCCGCCGGTAGTCGGTGGACATCTCTCCGCCTGCTTCCCACGCCCGGTGCAGGTACTCATCGAGCACCGACAGGGCGATGTTGGCCAGCAGCGGGGAGAGTATGCCCCCTTGCGGCGTGCCGGTGAAGGTGTCCTGATACTCACCGAGCTCCGTCAGGAGACCGGCCTTCAAGAACGCCTTCACCAGCGCCAGGACCTGCTTGTCCTTGATCCTCATCCGGACCCGGTCCATCAGCGCGGCGTGGTCGATCTCGTCGAAACACGCCGCGATGTCCGCGTCCAGCACCCAGCGATAGCCGTGGGTGCCATAGAAATGGATCTCGGCAATCGCGTCCTGGGCCCGTCGCTTGGGCCGGAATCCGTAAGAGACCGGCTTGAAGTCGGCCTCGAAGATCGGCTCCAGCACCAGCTTCAGCGCGGCCTGGACAACCCGGTCGGCGATCACGGGAATCCCCAGCCGCCGCACCTTTCCCGACCCACCCGGCTTGGGAATCGTGCGCTCCCGCACCGGCAGGGGCTGGAACGAGCCCTGCCTGAGCTGGACCCGCAAGTCGTCCAGGAACCCGGGAATGCCAATCCTTTCCTCGACATCGGTAGCACTCAGGCCGTCGATGCCCGGAGTGTTGGCTCCCCGGTTGCCGGCGACCCAGTCGAACGCCACCATCAGCGTCGCCGGATCGTGCACGAAGTTGAACAGATCATCGAACCGGCGGCCAGGGTCAGCCACCGCCCAACGGTGAAGCTTGGCCTGCATCTCCGATACCCGCTGGATCGGCCCCACCGGGACCGCCTCCAGCAGAGCGCCGCCATTCAGCGGTGCATCTTTCGGCATTGCAGCATCCTTCCCTTCTCGATCCCGCTGCCGCCCTTCCCCATGCTCCGGGCTTTCCCCGGCTCGGAGTACTACGGCGGCTCCGCCCCACCCGGCCCGTTCAGCGGTCGATGCACCTATCCCCGCAGACGAACTGGCAGTCCGCTGCCGGGGAGTTGAGACCGGATGGTTCCCGTGTTCACTGTGTTTCGCTCGTCGAAGTAGGAGCCCGACTGTGTCCCTGCGGCATCGCCACGAGTACGCCGTAGTCCTTCCTCGTGGCCTTCTGGACGGCTTCGAAAGACCGGCCAGGAAGTTCCCCACCGCCAACGGCAATGGGTGCGCACCGCTTCCGGCCCAGATCCGCCAGGTTCGAGCCGGTGGCATCGTTAAGAGACGTAAAGACGCCGGTTCCTCGCGTACTCCTCTCCGTCCCGCTCGCCGAACCCGTACCATCTGGCAGTACTGGCACGTCCCGGCTTTGTCAGGGCCGCTCCCGCCCTCCCCGGCATCACCCGGATCAGGCTGCCCTCAGCTCCACCTCCCTGCTACGACAGGTCAGCGGCGAAGGTCTCTCACCTCCACACGAAACACAGCGCCTCACGGCGCAACTCGAAGACGATCCACGCGCCCAGGAGCTGGGCCATCCTCTTACCCGTGACCACTGCTCCGTCCGCCACCTGGCTACTGCCCGCTCATCGCGCTCGACGGCCCTGTGCGCGGGGACCTGCGGCGACCAGCCCAGTCGGTGCAGCAGATACGACACCCCACGCGGGGTGTACCGGTAGCCGAGCAGGCGATGGATCAGCTCCGCGACCCTCGCCAGGGTCCACCGCTGGTCCTCTGTCCAGCCGTGCGCCGCCGGCCCCGCCTCCAGCTCGGCCTGCAGTCGTTCCGCCTGGGCATCGCTGAGCTGACACGGGAAGCCGCCGGGCCCCTTGGAGGCCAGAGCCCCGCTACCGCCCTCGCGCCAGGCGGCGTGCCAGGCGTACGCCGACTTCCGCGACACCCGTAACCTGCGGGCCACCTCCGGCGGCCGCAGGCCTCGCTCGAACATCTCCGCGGCCTCGAAGCGCACTGCCTCACGCTTCGCCCGCCCCGCAGCGGTCAGGCCGCCGCCATCCGCGTACCTCATGACGAGGATCTAGCACCGCCAACGCCCGCTGTCACCCCACCCTTTCAACCTCAGCGTCACCCCATGCAGAAGCCCCGTCAGGACGCGCCTGACGGGGCTTCAACTTTGCAGTTCGGAATGACGTGGGAAGGTCGACATCCCCCAGCGGAACGACGCCCTCACGCCGCATGCGAGGAACGGGCGAGACCCTCGAATAGAGCCTCGCCCGTTCCTGCGAGCGTCAAGAAGCTACTTGCCCTCTCCCCTCAGCAAGATCTGAACCTTTGACGGGAATTGCGGATCATCCACCATTACCGAACAGATCACAGAGCCACGGAATCCCGCAAATTGCATTCGGGCGTATTCGTTCGGATCGTGCAATACGAGCCACCCGGACGGACACGGGAGCGACACCTCAAAGAGGTTCACAGGAAGCACCACAGGCGGAGTCGACTTCCATACCTCGCATTCGACAGGACCGTCGACACTGGCCTGAACGCCGAAGATGAGTGAACTGCCCTCTCGATACCAACTGCTCGACGCCGGGTCCCAGTCGCTGACGTCATCGTCACTTCCCGCATCCCGCAAGATCAGGCATCCGTGCTCGATTTTTGCCAGGAATGCAACCACAGGGCTATTAGCTACCATTCCTTCTTGCTCTTTCCTTGTGAAAGTTGTGAGACGACCCCACCCTGCCGCCTAGCGCAGGGCAGACAGTGAGGATACGCCGTCTGAGGAGATCCGGGAGCGACGAGACTCGACGGCGGCTGGTGATCTGGAATCCAGTCCCCGTCCTTGGTGCCGGGGGTCGTGGCATCGCAAGTGTGGCAACCGTGCGCATTTCCGGATTCATTGATCAGATCTCGAACGCCATCTGCCTCAATGTCACCGTTCTCCAGGCCTACTCCCTCTCGGGCATTCGGACCAGCACCCAGCGTCAGATCGCACTTCTGACCTGGCGTTGCATTGTGAACGAGTACCGGAGTCTCGCCCGCCAGCACATAGTACGTGTGCAGGGTGCCGACCGTGAGGTCGTAAGTCGTCTCGTGCTGGTGGAAATTGTGGACCTCGGCAACCGTTACGGTCCTGCCGCCCGAAGTGCGGAGCTTCGTACCCGAGGTCAGATCGTGGGCGTCGGTCCAGCGGTGGTGGGTGGCGTCCCAGAAGGGGTGGTGCCAGGTGGTGGTGAGGGTCTGCTTCTCGGACTTCTGCTGCGGAGGGCCTCGGGTCGGGGCCGTGTTCAGGGTCAGGGTCGTGAAGTCCTTGTCGGTCTTCGTGACGATGACCCGCTGGACCTCCTCCGGGGCTGTGACGCCCGTCTGGGGGTCGGTGGCCAGGACTGTGTCGCCGGCCTTGAGCTTGCTGATCGGTCTTGATGTGCCGTCGGCCAGACGGACCTCGGTACTGGGGACGAAGCTGTGCACCGCGCCGCATCCTCTAGCGACGTCCTCACCGGCTCCCTCCGCCTCCGCCACGAACCGTTCCGCCTTCACCGCGTCCTCGGCGACCTTCGCGGCTTCCTCGGTGTCCTTCACAGCGGTGTAGGCCCGGTCCAGCGCGCGCCAGATCTTGAGTGCTTCGACGCCAACCTTGATGGCTTTGAAGACCTTGCCCCAGGGCACGAAGGTCAGGGCCGTGCTGATGCAGCCCATGACGTCGCCCTTGGTGAAGCAGTTGTAGGCGTCGGTCACGCCCAGCACATCCGCGACCAGGCTGAGCAATCGGTGTTTGAAGCCCGACGCCTGTCTCTTGGCCGCGGCGGCCGCTGCGTCAGCGGTGGCTTTCTGCCGCTCCAGGGCTCGCTGTTCCGCTTGGGCGTTGGCGGTGCTGTTGCTGATGTCGGCCTTGTACTTCTTGGCGTACGACTTGGTGTTGTTGGGGGTGCTGCCTGAGCCAGGGTGGTCGTTCATGGCCCGGTGCATGGAGTCCGGGTCTGTGGGGGTGCCGTTGATGCAGTAGGGGCAGTTACGGGTGGGGCAGTCGATGTCCGCGCAGCCGCCGGAGGGATCCGAGCTGGAGACCGGGGTGTCGTCGGCGTAGTCGTAGGCGTTCCAGCTCTGTGGCGAGCCCGGGTCCAGGACGGGGTCGGGGCTCAGGAAGCGACCGATGGTGGGGTCGTATTCGCGGGCGCCGAGGTTGGTCAGGCCGGTGTTGTCGTCCTGGGTGCCTCCGACGTAGCCGCGTTGCCCGACCCATGCCCCGGTCTGGTCGCGTGACTCGCCGAAAGGCTTGTACTGGCGGCGGGTGATCTGCTGGGTCTGGGAGTCGATCTCCAGGGTGCCCGTGCCCTGGCGGTCGGGGATCAGGTAGGTGAACTTGCCGTCGGAGGAGTGGGTGGCGACGGTCTGGCCGGCGATCGAGATGTAGCGCACGCCGTCGGCGCTGGTGGCGCCGGTCTTGAGGGTGATCTCCTCGTCGCCCGTGTAGAGGGTGGTGGCGGCGGGGCTGTGGCGGATCAGCAGGCTGCCGTCGGCGTCGTAGAGGTACTTCGTGTCACCGGCCGAGCCCGTCGAGGACAGTTCGGAGAGGTGGCCCTCGTCGTCGTAGTTGAGGGTGTCGGTGCCCGCGCGGGTGCTGCGCGTGTGGACGTTGCCGTCCTCGTCGTAGGTGTAGGCGTTGGTGGTGTTGGCTGTCGGGTCGCCCGGGACGACCGTTTTCACCGTCTGCACGGCGTGGGCCGGGCCCTTGCCTGCCGTGAACGGGTTGTAGGAGGACGTCGCGTCGTGGGACGTGTCGCCTGTCGTGTCGTGATCGACTTGGGAGGAGCGGGCGCCTGTGACGTCGTAGGACCAGGACTGCCAGTACGGCGACGGGCCGCCCACGGTCGTCGACGCGCCGGATGCCGGGGTGGCCGAGCAGGCGTCCGTGGCTGTCCACGCGTCTTGCAGACGCTGTGCCCAGTCGTAGTCGAAGCACTGGGTGTCGGTCGAACCGGTCTCCAGCTTGTCGGTGATCTTCGTGATGTTGCCGGAGGGCTGGTAGGTGTAGCTGGTCTTGTCGGCGATCGCGGCGCCTGACTGGGTGACGGTGGTGGAGTCCGTCAGGCGGTGGGTCTGGTCGTCGTAGTTCAGGGTCTGCTGCGCAAAGTTACCCGTGGTGCCGTAGGTCAACTGGTACGGCTCGTCGAACTCCGTGTAGCTGAGCTTGTCGACGTAGTCCCAGCTGTTCGTGGTGCCGCCGACGGACGTGGGGCGGCCGTAGGCGTCGTAGTTGTAGGAGACGGTCTCCTGCGGCAGCTTGACGGCCGTCGGGTCCTGGTCGGTGTAATTCCTCAGCGTGCCGGTGAGGTTGTACGTGTTCTGATGGATGTAGTTGCCGGCCAGGGCGCCTTCGGCCGCAGGGATCACGAGCTCGGTGGCCTGTACCCAGCCGTGGCTGTCATAGCCGAGGACCTTGTCGGTGTAGGCAGAGCCGCCGGTGCCGCCGACGTAGCGGATGGACGCGGTGGGCTTGCCCTTCTTCAGCGTGTCGTATGTCCAGGCGGCCAGCTCGTTAGATGTCGACTGCGCTACGCCGTCCGTGGTGTCGTACTCGGCCTTCTTGCGGCCCATCTCGTCGTACGTGTAGCTGATGGTCTTGCCGCGGTTGTCGGTCGAGGTCAGCAGCTGGCCGGCGTTGTCGTACGTGGAGCTGGAGGAGCCGGTGTCGGGGTCGGTCTGAGAAGTGCGGCGGCCCAGAAGGTCGTAGCCGCTGGACCAGGTGTGGCCCTGCCCGTCGTCCTCGCCTGTCTGGTGGCCCGCCGCGTCGTAGGAGTAGGTGACGGTGTCGGCGGCGCCGGTGGCTGTGGTGCCGTGGTAGCGCAGCAGCTTGGCCAACTGGCCACGGGCGTCCGTGTATGTGGTGGTGGGGGTGGCTCCGAAGGGTGTGGCGCCGGCGGACGGGGTGACGTCGACGCGGTCGGAGCCCGGGTAGGCGGTGGTGGTGCGCCAGGTCTCGGAGGCGAAGTGGTAGGCGATCGAAGCCGTGACCCGGCCCGCGGCGTCGTAGACCGTGGCGGTCTGGGACGGGGTCTTGTTGTCGGGCGCGTCGACCAGCGTGCCGGACGGGGCGCCGCTGTTGTAGTACGCGTCGGAGGAGCTGACCGCCCAGCCGTGCGAGTCGTAGACGGTGTCGGTGATCGTACGTCCGCCGTCGACGGTCGCCGTCTGCGTCTCCCGCGGGCGCAGCATCGCGTCGTAGAGGGAGATGGAGGTGCGGTAGGCGTTGTCATCGTCGAGGGTCTGGGTGGTGACCGTGGACGGCACCGACGGCGAGAGGTTGTAGCTGTACTTGACGTTGGGGTTGTTGTCGGTGGGGAAGCCCGGGCTCCACACCGCGGTCAGGCGGCCCAGCGGGTCGTAGGTGCTTGTGGTGGAGTAGCCGGCTGCGTCCGTGGTCTTCAGGTCCAGGCCGCGGGCGGGGTCCAGCGTGGTCGCGGTGGCGAAACCGGCGGTCTGCCCGGTGACCTTCGGTTGGGTGACCGTGATGGAGGTCGGGGAGGCACCGGTCGCGGGGGTGTAGGCGGTGGTCGTGACGCGGTTGTCGGCGTCGGTCTCGGTGAGTTCGCGGCCGTAGGAGTCGTAGGTGTTCTTCAGCGCCGTGATGTAGTGCGGGGTGCCGTCGGACGCCACCGAGTCGGCCTTCTGGACCATCGTCACATCGCCCTTGGTGGGCGTGGCGGTGTTGTCAGTGGAGCCGTCGAAGAAGGTGAGATCGTCGCTGAGCAGGTCCTGCGGGTACTTCGGCGTGGCCGTGCAGGAGACGGCGACCTCCTGGACCCGGCGCGGTACGGGCAGCTGGTTGCCGGCGGCGTCCGTCGCGTACCAGGTGCGGGTGCACTTGTCGTCGGTAGACGTCGAGGTGTCGCCCTGGTCGTCCACGGCCTTGGGAAGACCGCTGGCCCCATCGATGGTGTAGTCGATCTCGGTGGTGCGCGTGGTGCCGTCCGCCTTGGTGGTGACGGTGCGGGCCCGCTGGATGTTCGTGCGGCGCGCGACCAGCGGGTCCAGGCCCGCTTTCGTACGGGTCTGAGTGGCCGTCGCCGGTGAACTCCACGGGTCGGTGATGCCGTCGGACAGGAGTGCGCCGCCGTCTCCGTTGAACGACTGCGTCTCGAAGGTCTGGCCTGCCAGCCAGTCGGAGTCCTTCTGCGAGTCGTCTTTGGCCGTGTCGTTGAGCGTGACGCTGCGGGTGCCGGTGGAGGTCTTGTCGCCGTCCATGCCCCGGAAGTACGTCTCCCGGGAGAGTGTGATCTTCTCCGGGGACGTGCCGGTGCGGGTCTCGACCGTGCCGTAGCCGCGCCACTGGTTCCAGGTGCGGTACTTGGCCTGGGTCAGCGGGTCGTCGTTGTAATGCCAGGCCGGATCGCCGATATAGGCGTAGGAGGTCTGGACGGGGAGGCCGCCGCCGGTGGAGTCCTGTGTCGTCACGGAGTTGACGAGGAACTTGTTGAACCAGTCCAGCTGCGGGGACGTCTGCCCCGGCGGGGTCCAGTACTGGGGATAGCAGCGGTAGGTGTTGCTGTCCTCGCTGGACGGCAGTACCGCCGTGCCCGTGCGGTGGCACTGGGGCCCTGTGTAGTTGACGGTGATCACTTCGCCGGACTCGGTGGTGACCTTGGTCATCCGGTAACGAGTGATGGGTTGATAGCCGTCGAGGCCGTCCACACGGTTGGCAAGTGCCTGTCCGTCGAACTTCACCGGCGGCAGATCGAGGCTTCCGCCGTCCTTGCCGGTGCGCACGATCTGACTCAGCCACAGCGACGGGGTGGTCGTGTCGCCAGTCGGCGGGAAGGTCTGGGTAAGAGTCCAGGCGTCCACGTCCTGGTAGGCCGAGCCGACCAGGACCTGGGTACGGATACCCGTCAGACGCTTGGTGGTGAAGAACGCCGGGCCGTGGTTGTTGCAGGTTCCCGTGGAGGCGCAAGTCTGGTCGACGGGAACGTCCGGCCAGTGCGACGCGTTCGCCGCGGTCATCTTCGACGTGGCGCAGTCGAAGCTGGAGTCGGCCAGACAGCGCTCGGAGGTGTCGAAGAACACCTGGGCGGCGGCCGGGGCGGTGCTGTCGTAGACCTTGCCCGCCAACTGCCCGTACTGGATCTTGGAAAGGTAGCCGCTACGGGCGTACGTGGTCGGGGTGGTGGAGTTGTCCCGGCCGTAATAGCCGGTCTCCGGCGTGTACCAGTAGCTGATCGCGTTGCCGTGCGGATCGACGGTGTAGTCGAGGTTCCAGCGGTAGCCCTGCTGGCACCAGGAGTCGGCGAAGGTGGCGGCGTGGCACGGCTCGCCGGTGTCGTTGCCGTAGACGGGCGTGGTGAACACCGAGTTGGTGGTCGCGTTGCCCGTCGTCCAGCCGGGCAGCCGGTTCCTGCCGAAGTAGTACTGCGTGCCGTCGGCGGTGGTGACGACGAAGTACTCGTTGTCGTTGTCGCCGTTGACGGTGTCGGTCTTGACCTCGACCTTCTCGCCGCTGTCGCCCTGCGGGTGCCATGTACCCGACTTGTCGTCGTGGACGAGTGTGTTGGACGAGCCGTTCAAAGACAGGGTGAGTGTGTCGACGTCGTCGGACCAGCACTCGTCAGCGGTCTTGGGGGACCCGCCCGCCGTGTCGTCGGAGCAGGAGGCGTAGCTGCGCTCGACGAAGCCGGGCGAGTAGTCCCAGCCGTCACCGATCCAGGACGACTGCGCGTTCGTCGAGGAGGTCCGCCCGTCCACGCCCTGTGAGCTGTAGCCCAGGGACACGCTCGGAACCAGGCTGCCGGGCACGTCCGGCACCGAGATGGGGTACGAGTAGCTGAACGCGCCGGCCGAACCACCTGCCGACCACTGGCCGGACGGGGCCAGCGAGGTGGCCGCATAGCTGCCGCCGCCGCCCGAGGCGGTCGCCTCCGCCGCGAGGACGAGCGGCTGCGCGGTGGTGGACTTCGGCAGCGCGACGTCGGCCGATACCGTCTGGGTCTTGGCGTTGTTGGTCGAGATCAGCGGAGTCTGCTTACGGCAGGCAGCGGCTTGCGGAGTGGTCAGCGCACAGGCAGGCAGGCGCACCAGGCGCAGCCGGCCGGCCCAGTCGCCGCCGTAGGCATCCTTGAACGCCGAGTAGTCCAGACCCACTTGAGCGGTGCTGCCCGACGCAGTGCTGTCCGGCTGGACGGTGAGAACCACGCCGCGGACGCCGAGCTTCTGCGCGGCTGTCTGCCCCGGCAGCGACACGTGCACACGGGTGCCCGCTTCCGTCGCGTGCGCACCCTTCACCGATGCGACGATCACCGGGACACCGTCAGCCCGCTTGGCAGCGGCTCCGCGCGGGGGAACCGCCACGTCGGCCGCCCCCTTGGCAGGCCAGGTCCTGTGCGCCTCGGCGGCGTTCCAGCGCGGCATGTGCGGAACCTTGGCGGCCTTGCCTTTGACCGGCGAGACGGGTACCGAGGGTTCTTTCTTCGCCTTTACGAAGTAATCCGCGTGCTGTCCGGACGCGAGCGCGTCCGTCGGCGAGAGAAACCCGACGAGCAGGGCAAGCACGCCGATCGCGACAGTCCATAAAGCGGGCAACCTGCGTATCCGCATAGTCTTTCCGTACATCCGCCAACGCGAATTCCGACGCACTGTGGACCCCCCCATTCCAGCACGGCTGCCGAAGAGATATTCGATCAGATTAACGACGCCACTCACAGACCCTCCGCATGTTCAAAAGGTATAGAGATCACCATGCATCGACCTCTGTTCGACTAAATTTCCAGGTCAAATGAGTCAAATTTGCTACGAATAGTGGCGATTACTCAACAACGTGTTCAACAGGGTTGTCACGCGGTAAAGTTGCACACTTCATCTACACGTCCGCGAGTCCCTTTCCCGGCGACATCCCCCTCGGACCGTTGTGGCTCCGCAGTGAATGCAGGTAGCCTCCCTCGCGCCCACAGGCATTTATCACTCGGACTCAAATTGGGGGGCAGATGTCCGATCGTTTCCGCCGACTTTCATCCGGCGGTCCATTCAGAAGGAGCTCGCGAATACCATGCAGACTCCTGGTCCTTGCCACGGTCAGCGCGCTCTGCCTGACACCGCTCGCAGTTCAGCCGGCCGCGGCCGATCCCGCGCCGGGCTCCGTCGCGGATGTCAACACCGACCGGCCGGGCCTGACTGCGGCGCCGACGGACGGCACGAAGCCGCCGGAGCCCACCGGCTCTCTGCGCCCGGCCGATGACGAAGACGGGCTCACGACGGCCGAGGAATCGGCGCTGGCCGGCGCTCAGAAGGAGGCCACGGCAACCGGCAAACCTGTTCGGGTGGACGCCCTGACCACTGAGACGGCGACCACCACGGCGAACCCGTCGGGTACGGTCACCTACGACTCCAGCCTGCTGCCGGTGCGGGTTCGCAAGGCGCACCGCTGGGTTCCGGTCGACGCAACCCTGACGCGTAACGCGGACGGTACCTGGAGCCCGAGGACTGCGGCCGAACCGCTCGCCTTCTCCGGCGGCGGTACGACCCCGCTCGCCACGATGGCCAAGGGCAGGGCGTCCCTCGCTCTGTCCTGGCCCCATGCGCTGCCCGCCCCGCACGCGTCCGGCGCGAGCCTGACCTACCCGGATGTGCTGCCCGCCGTGGACCTGCGAGTCACCGCCGATACACAAGGTGGCTGGTCACAGGTCCTTGTTGTCAAGAACGCGCAGGCAGCCGCCAACCCCGCGCTCGCCCAACTTGCCCTGACCACCCGGGCCAAGGGCGTCGCCGTCACCGATGACGGTCACGGCAACCTCGCCGCGACCACCCCGGACGGCAAGGTGCTCTTCAGCGCCCCGCAGCCGGCGATGTGGGACTCCAGCGGCATCGGCGCGGCCCACACGCCTCTCGAGGCCGGTCCCGCGCCCAAGGCCCGAGTCGCCCGCGTCCAGGGCCGCCTGCGCGGCAGGACGCTGTCCCTGGTCCCCGACGCCAAGCTGCTCACCGGCGCGCACACGAGGTTCCCGGTCTTCATCGACCCCACCTGGAACCCGCACGACGCCTCTGGTGCAAAACAGCACTACGTCGAGACCCAGCAGGGCTGCCCCACGGCGAAGAACTACGACTCCACCCAGTACGGCGACCCCGGCGTCGGCTACAACAGCTGGTCCGGCTGCATCGGCGGTGAACGCTCCTACTTCCAGCTCGCCGTCCCCTCGGGCATCTGGGGTGCGCACATCGTCTCGGCCACGGTCGACGCGAAGGAGAACTACTCCGCCAGCTGCAGCCTCTCCTCGGACATCTACCTGTACTGGTCCGGCGCGATCAGCTCAGGCACCACCTGGAACGCCAAGCCGTCCCTGACCAGCAAGCTGGCCACCAAGAGCTTCGGCCCGGCCTGCACCAGCGAGCCCTCCGGCGGCTTCTCCGTGACCTCCACGATCGCCAAGGGCGCCGCCGCGCACTGGACGAGCTGGACCTTCGCACTGGTCAACAGCCAGAACGGCAGCAGCGACGGAAACTACTTCAAGCGCTTCGCCAACAACCCCTCCATGTCCATCACCTACAACCACGTGCCGAACAAACCCGGCACCCTGGCCACCAAGGTCGGCTCCACCTCGCTCGGCTGCGGCACCACCGGCGACTACCCGATCGTCGGCAAGACCCTGGCCACTACCCCGCCCACCCTCAACGCCACCATCAGCGACACCGACAAGGACGCCCTCGCGGCGACCTACTCGTACTGGGTGGGCAGCGGTACGGCCACCACCACGACCAGCGCCACCGTCGCCAGCGGCGCCAACGCGCCCAAACAACTGCCCTCCTCGTTCATGAGCGGCCTCGCCGACGGCAGCGTGGTCAGCTGGAAGGTCACCTCGACGGACGGCGAGGACACCTCCGCTACCTCGGCCACCTGCCACTTCACTGTCGACCTGCACAGCCCGGCCCAGCCCACCGTCAAGACCGCTGACAGCCTCTATCCGGAGGACGCGCCCGCCATCACCACCGCAGGCACTCCGGGCAGTTTCACTCTCTCCGTAAACCCCGGTACCAACGGCAACAACGCCGCCAAGTTCCTCTACGGTCTGGACGCCGCGCCCCCCACGTCCAACACCCCCGCCTCACAGACTAAAAAGGCCGACAACAACACCGCCACGATCACCGTGACCCCGGCGGCACCCGGCACGCACACGCTCTACGTGTACGCCGTCGATTCCGCAGGAAACGTCTCCTCGCAGCAGCAGTACGAGTTCGCCGCGCTCGGACACGCCGCGCATACCTACCCCAGCCTGCAGGCGGCCTTCAACAACACCGCCACCACCGACGACAGCAACCACACCACGGCCGACGCCGACGGAGTGGGCGGTTCCCTCTCCCTCCAGACCCTCAAGGCAGCCGGCTGGCAGCCCGGCGGCAAGATCACCGTGGACGGCACCACCTTCACGTTGCCCAACTTCGGCGCCAGCACCGGGGACAACGTTCTGGCAGCCAACCAGACCATCCAGATGAACGGCACCAGCGGCCAAGCCCTGGTCTTCCTCGGCTTCTCCACCTACGGGTCCGTCGGCTCCCATCATCAGGATGGCGACACCACCAGCCCCGTCGTCCCCGACAACACCAACACCTCCGCCACCAACTGCAGTCTGGGCAACGGAACCTATGAGGACTGCGTCACACCGAAGGGATCCATCACCTACGGAGACGGCACCTCACAGCCCTACTACCTGACCATGCCCGACTGGCTGGACGGCCCCGACGCACCGGCCACCGTCACCCTGCCGTACCGCAACGTCCCCAGCGCCCAGGTGACCCACAGCACCCACATCTACGCCTTCGCCGTACCTTTGAAGGCCGGTGCCACCGTCAACTCGGTGACACTGCCCGACCTGGCCGATACCGCGCGCAAGTACGTGCCGGGAATGCACATCATCGGCATGTCCGTACGCGACACCACCACCGCAGCCAACGGTGCCGCATGGAGCGGCAGTTGGAGCGCGCCCACCGAGGGCCTGTTCCAGTTCTCCTCCATGGGCGCCTTCAGCAACCAGACCTTCCGGGAAGTCAGCCAGATAAGCGCCGGCGGCGACCACGTGCGGCTGCGTCTGTCCAACGCCGTGGGCACCGACTCACTTACCATCGACCATGTCACCGTCGCCCCGTACAGCAGCGGCGCGACCACAGCGTCCGCACCCGTGGACGTGACCTTCGGCGGCGTCACATCGGTGGTGATCCCGCAGGGCGGCGAACTATACAGCGATCCGATTCCCATGGCGGTCGCCCCAGGCGGGGTCATCACGACCAGCATCCACCTGGTGAACCGAGTGAGCTTCCTCGTCATGCACCCCTGGGCGGGCAACGATACCCTCGGTTACGTCAGCGCCGTCGGCAGCGGCGACCACACCTCGGACACGGCCAACACGGCGTTCACAGGCACGGGCACGGTCGCGGGCCGCTCCACCGACATCCTCACCGAAGTCGACGTCACCACCAGCCACCAGCCGACGGTCTCCGTGCTCGGCGACGGCCTCGTCAACACCGGTACCACGGGCAACACTGCGGGCTACAGCACCCCACGCTTCAACCAAGACCTGGCGGACCGCCTGATCACCAACTCCGACGGTGTGCCGGTCTACGGCGTTGTGGCCTCCGGCATCGAGAACAACTACCTCGGCACCGACCAGGGTCCAGGCGCAGGCGGTCGCGCGGCACTCACCCGCCTGGATCGGGACGTCCTGTCCGTACCCGGCGTCCGCACGGTCGTGGTCACGCAAGGCTTGCAGGACATCATCGCGGGCCATGACGACGTCGACATCGACAACTCCCTCGGCCTCCTGCGCGACCAGCTCAAAGGCTGGGGCATCAAGGTCATCTTCACTACCCTGACGCCCTGCGACGGCTACAGCGCCTGCACTGCGACCGTCGACCAGAACCGCATCGACGCCAACACCTGGATCACCAACCAAGCCGACTTCACCACGCCCACGGTGAGTTACGTGGACGCAGAGGCGGTCGTGGCGGTCGTCGACGCAGCGAGTAAGGCCGACCCACAAGCACTGAAGCTCGGCACCGACGCGGCCCCGGCGGACTACGACTCCGGCGACCACGTCAACCTCACCGCCGACGGCTACAGCGCCATCAGTAACGCCTTCGACCTTGCCTCACTCGGGCCAGACGCGTAGCACGGCGACAGCGGCCGGGTGCACCGCACCATTCTCGTGGCGCACCCGGCCCCGTGCCGCCCTCCTGCGTGAGCGCTGCGTGAGCGGACGGCCCAACATCAACCGCCGCGAACCAGATTAGCCAACATGCTGGGCGCCGCTGGCCTGCTCAAATACCGGCGCTCGGCAGAGACAAGCACCACCCGGCAAAGAGGGTCTGTGTAGCGAACGGTGGAACTCGGTCGGTTTTGTTCAGCGGCGTCCGGCGGTGAGCCGGCCGTCGAAGGTGATGTCGAAGGCTTGGAGT
>NZ_JBVHFU010000017.1:0-57988 GCF_055562175.1 Streptomyces sp. NPDC020958
GAAGCTAAGCCTCACAGCGCCGATGGTACTGCAGGGGGGACCCTGTGGGAGAGTAGGACGCCGCCGAACAAATATTGGGAAAACCCCCGCATCCACGGATGCGGGGGTTTTCTGCGTTATAGGTCGCGTGACAGGTCTTTGAGGCCCCGGCCGCCTCCGCGCGAGGCGCACGACCAGGGTCTCAGAGTCGTCCCGCTGCCTTCAGAGCCAGGTACGCGTCCGCCAGTGCGGGGGCGAGATCGTCGGGTGTCGCGTCCACGACGGTCACCCCGTGCCGACGGAGTTGCTCCGCGGTCCGGTGTCGTTCGCTCTGGGCCTGGGCGGCCGCGGCTGCCTCGTACACCGCGTCGGTGTCTCCGCGGGCCGTCGCCATCCGGGCGATGCCCGGGTCGGCCACAGAGGCGAGGAGCACGGTGTGGCGTTGGGTCAGCTGGGCCAGTACGGGAAGCAGCCCCTCTTCGACCGGGGCGGCGTCGAGCGTCGTGAGCAGAACGATCAGTGAGCGTCGGGGAGCCGTACGGAGCGCCGTCGCGGCGAGACCCCGGGCATCGGTTTCCACGAGCTCCGGTTCGAGCGTTGCCATCGCGTTGACCAGAGAGGGAAGCACATCGCCTGCCGCGCGGCCCTGGACGAGAGCGCGGACTCGACGGTCGTAGGCCAGTAGATCCACGCGGTCGCCGGCGCGCGAGGCGAGGGCGGCCAGGAGAAGCGCCGCGTCCATCGAGGCGTCCAGGCGCGGCGCGTCGCCGACCCGGCCGGCCGAGGTGCGGCCGGTGTCGAGAACGAGCAGGATGTGCCGGTCGCGTTCGGGACGCCAGGTGCGTACCGCCACCGTGGACTGCCGCGCGGTGGCCCGCCAGTCGATGGAACGGGTGTCGTCGCCCGGGACGTACTCGCGCAGGCTGTCGAACTCGGTGCCCTCGCCTCGGGTCAGGACGCTGGTGCGGCCGTCGAGTTCACGCAATCGGGCGAGTTTCGACGGGAGATGCTTGCGGCTGGTGAACGGGGGGAGAACCCGTACGGACCAGGGCACTTTGTGGCCGCTCTGGCGGGAGAACAGGCCCAGGGGGCCGTAGGAGCGGATCGTGACGCGGTCCGCCTGGCGGTCGCCGCGGCGGGTGGGACGCAGCCGGGTCATGACGCGCCGCCGTTCGCCCGGGGGGACGGTCAGGCGGTGGCGTGAGGCCTCGGCCTCCGTTCCGGGTTGCCAGCTGCTGGGTGGCCAGCCGTCCCTGAGGCGGGCCCGGAGCAGGCGCCGGGAAGGGTTGGTGATCGTCAGGGTGACGTCCGCGGGTTCGCCGAGGCGGACCGACGTGTCGCCGGAGCGGCTCAGCACGAGGCGGCGTACGGGCGCCGCGAGGGCGACGTCGCAGGCGCAGGCCAGGGCCAGCGTGCCGTCGACCGTGAGGATCCCTGTCCAACCGGGTCCCCACAGGCCGACGGGAATCGATCCGATGGCCGCGATCAGGGCGGCCCGTCCGGTGAGCGGCATCAGCGGGGGACCGGGACGTGGGCGAGGATCGCGTTGATGACGGAGTCGGCGGTCACGCCCTCCATCTCGGCCTCGGGGCGGAGTTGGACCCGGTGGCGGAGGGTGGGCAGGGCGAGGGCCTTGACGTCGTCGGGGATGACGTAGTCGCGGCCGGTCAGCCACGCCCACGCGCGTGACGTGGCCAGCAGGGCGGTGGCGCCGCGTGGGGAGACGCCGAGGGTGAGGGAAGGCGACTCCCGGGTGGCGCGGCAGATGTCCACCACGTAGGCGGTGATCTCGGGGGACACGGAGGTCTTGGCGACCGCGGCCCGGGCGGCTTCCAGGTCGGCGGGGCCTGCCACGGGGCGTACGCCGGCGGCGCGCAGGTCGCGGGGGTTGAAACCGTCGGCGTGGCGGGTGAGGACGTCGATCTCGTCCTGGCGGGAGGGGAGCGGGATCGTCAGTTTGAGGAGGAAGCGGTCGAGTTGGGCTTCGGGAAGGGGATAGGTGCCCTCGTACTCGACGGGGTTCTGGGTGGCGGCGACCAGGAAGGGGTCGGGCAGCGGGCGGGGCGTGCCGTCCACGGTGACCTGGCGTTCCTCCATGGCTTCGAGGAGGGACGACTGGGTCTTGGGCGGGGTGCGGTTGATCTCGTCGGCGAGGAGGAGGTTGGTGAAGACCGGGCCGGGCTGGAAGGAGAACTCGGCGCTGCGGGTGTCGTAGACGAGGGAGCCCGTGACGTCGCTCGGCATGAGGTCGGGGGTGAACTGGACGCGTTTGGTCCCCAGCTCGAGGGCGGCGGCGAGGGCGCGGACGAGCAGCGTCTTCGCGACTCCGGGGACTCCTTCGAGCAGGACGTGTCCGCGGCACAGAAGGGCGACGACGAGGCCGGTCACGGCGGGATCCTGACCGACCACGGCTTTCGCGATCTCGGCGCGCAGGGCCTCCAGGGCGGCCCGGGCGTCGGCCGGGTTCCCGGTGATCCCGGCGTTGTCAGTGGTCGGGTCCATCATGGACGGCGTACCTCTCTTTCGAGGGCGTCGAGCTGGTCGGTGAGGGCGACGAGGGCCGTGTCGTCGCCGGGCGGCGGTCCGAAGAGCAGGGGGTGCAGGGCCTGTCCGTCGCCGTGCAGGTGGGCGGAGAGGGCGGGGATCAGGGCCTCGGGTGCGTGGGCCTGGGAGGCGGGGACGCCTACGAGGGGGGCGAGGCGGGTGCGAGTGGTGGAGCGAAGAGCGGCGGCCGCGCGGTCGCGGGCGTTGGCCTTGCGGTAGAGGCGGGCACGGCCTTCGACGGTTTCGGAGGCGCGGATCGCCACAGGGAGTTTCTCGGTCACCAGGGGGCCGAGTCGGCGTGCGCGCCAGAAGGCGGCGAGGCCCGCGGCGATGAAGAGCTGGAGTGTGCCCCAGAGCCATCCGGAGGGGAGCAGGTCGAACAGGCTTTTCTGGTCGCCCGCGCCGGTGGCCGAGGTGTCGTAGAACGAGGGGAGGTACCAGACCAGATGGGGCCGGGAGCCGAGGAGCTGGAGGGCGAGCGAGGCGTTGCCCTCCTTGTCGAGGTGGTCGTTGAGCAGGATGTCGGGCGAGCCGAGGACGACGGTGTCGCCGCCTTTGGAGGCGGCGGGGACGCGGATCAGCGTGGCCAGGCGCTGGCTGGGGTAGCAGGAGTCGGCGTCGAGGTGGGTGGTGGTGTAGCGGATGCCACCGGTGTCGGCGCTTCCCGCGCGGCGGGCTTCGGCCAGGTCGCAGTGCGGTTCGAGGGTGGACCTGGAGCTGGTGGCGGGGTCCGCGGTGACGCCTGGGGCGAGTCGTTCGACGGATGTGCTGCCCGCGGCGACGAGGACGATGCGGCCGCCCGACGTGCCGGTCGCCGCCCGCAGTCCGGACTGCTGGCGCGGTGTGAGCAGGTCGGGGACGGCGACGAGCAGGGTGGTGTCGGGGCCGGTCGCCGCGCGGGCTTCGGCGAGGGTGGTCACCACGCGGGTGGACACGCCCCGGTCGGCGAGGAGTTCGGCGACGGCGCGGCTGCCGGAGGGGTCCGCGGAGCGCGGGTCGAGGGTGCCGTGCCTGGTGTCGGAGCGGATGACGGCGATGGCGACCGCACCGGCGAGCAGGAGCACCACGGCGAGGACGACGCCTCGGGTCCGGGTCCACACCTGGCGGCTGCTGGGCGCGGTGGACGTGGTCGGGAGAGGGGCCGCCATGGCGGGGACCGCATCAGTGGTCATCGCGCGGCTCCCCGGTGGGCGTCGTGGGCCGTGCCGGGGGTGCTGCCGGTGAGCATCGGCCTGGTGCGTTCCAGGTCGCGGTCGAGTTCGGCGATGCGCTCGTACGATGCCTGGGTCGCCCGGCGTCCGCCGTATGTCACGTCGTCGAACTCGCGGGCGGCGGTGCGCAGCCGGTCGGTGTGGGCGGGCAGGGTGCGGCCGGCTTCGGCGGCGGCCTCGTCGGCGGTGCGGCCCGGGCGGACGTCGAGCAGGGCGCGTTCTTCCAGGGCGCGGACGACGGCGCGCATGCGTTCCTGGAGGGCCTGGCTCCAGTGGCCCTGGGCGGCGTGCGCCTCGGCCGCCGCGCGGTGTTCGGCGGCGCTGCGGGGGCGGTCGTCGAACAGGGTGGCGCCGGAGGCGGGCTGGTGGCGGGGGGTGCCCAGGCGCCACCACAGGGCGCCCAGGACGGCGACGACGGCCAGGACCACGATGACCAGGCCCAGCGTGCCTCCGGGTGTCGCGGACGCGGCGGCGGAGAGCAGGCGGTCGATCCAGTGGAAGACCGCGTTCAGTGCGCGCTGCAGCAGCCCGGGGTCGTTCTCGTGGTACATCCGTTTGGACAGTTCGTGCCGTGCCGCGTCCCGCGCGGGATCGCGCGGGACGGTCACGGGTGGCTCGTCGCCCGAACCGGTCAGCGTTGTCAGGCCCGCTTCCCGGGCCCGCAGCACGCCTCGTACGGCTTGGCCCGCTGCGCGTGGCAGGGCTGCCGGCACCGCGGTGAGGACTCCCCCCGTCCCGTTCACCGCATCAGCTCCCCGGGACGGCGCCGGGGGTGGCGGTGCCGTGGGTCCCGACACCGGAGGCGCGGGTCAGTTCGAGGTCGAGGGCCTCGCGGCGGATGCGCTGGTCGATGTAGAGGAGCACGGTGACGCCGGCGTTGATCGGGAAGGTGAGCATCGAGCCGATCACCGAGCCGATGCCGCTGATGACGAGGAACGTCCAGCCGGTGTTGTCGCCGGTGTTCTCGAGGAAGCCGGAGAAGCCGTTGCCGCTGACGACGGCTCCGAGCAGGGCGAAGGGGATCACGGCGAGCGACGAGACGATGTTGGCGATGATGCCGGCCAGGAACTGGATGCCGAAGACCCGCCACCAGGAGCCGCGGACGAGCTTGGCGGAGCGGCTCAGGGACTTGGTGATGCCCTGTTTCTCCAGCATGAGGGCGGGCGAGGCCAGCGAGAAGCGGATCACCAGCCACCCGGCGACGACGGCGCCGGCGAGGATGCCGAGGACGAGCAGGGCCGCGATGGCGCCGCCGGGTCCGCCGGCGACGGCGACGACGATGCCGGGCAGCGCGCCGGCGAGCAGGACGCCGACCGCGATGAGTCCCAGCAGGACGATGAGCCCGAACAGTTTGAGGACCTGGGGGCGGGCGTCGCGCCAGGCCTCGCCGATGGTCACGGCCCTGCCGAGCACGGCGCGGCTGGTGACGGTGGTCAGCAGGGCTGTCGCGATGATGGTGCCGACCAGGGTGATCAGCAGGACGGCGCCGGAGCTGACCACGACGCCGCCCGCGGCGCGGCTCACCTCGCTGAGGGAGGCGTTCGGGTCGTTGAGGACGTCGGTGGTCTGCGTGTCGTTCAGGACGAGGCCCTGCAGGAGGATCACCGCGACCTCGGTGACCACGGCGACCGTGAGCGAGATGCCGAGGACGGTGCGCCAGTAGGTGCGCATGGTGGAGACGGCGCCGTCGAGGATCTCGCCGACGCCGAGCGGGCGCAGGGGGATCACGCCGGGTTTGGCGGCGGGTGGGGGGCCGCCCCAGCCGCCGCCCCAGGCTCCGTATCCGCCGGGCGGCCCGTAGCCACCGGGGCCGCCGGGAGGGGTGGGTCCGCCGTAGCCTCCGTAGCCGCTGGGGGGCCGGCCGCCCCAGCCGGAGCCGGGGGGCGGTGGCGGCGGTGGTGCCTGGCCCGGTGCCGGGGCGCCGGTGGGCGCGGACCACTGGCCGGGCGGTGGCTGTTCCTTGGACCACTTCGAACCGGGGCCTTGTGGATCCGTGACCGGCTGGGCGGCAGGCTGTTCGGCGGGTCCTGCGGGGACGGGGCGGTCGGCAGGGGCGGACGCGCCGGGTTCCCGCCCGTCGGACGGGTCGGATCCGGGCGAGGCCCAGCCCGGAGTGTCGTTCATCGAAGCTCCTTCACGGTGCCCGTCCGCGGTCGCGGTGGCAGGTTGGCTGCCATCGTGCCATGGTGCGGTCGCCCAGTGACCTGCCGCGGTAGTGGCTGCACACCTTCAATTGTCCGCGGGATACGGGGAACACTGACCGCATGGCTGATCAGGACGCGTACATCGGCGAGGACAAGCGGCCGACGGGAACACCCGTGATCCGGTGGGAGGAGCCGCCCGAGGGGCCCGTGGTGGTTCTTCTCGACCAGACAAGACTGCCGGCGGAGGAGGTCGAGCTGGTGTGCACGGACGCACCGGCGCTGGTGGAGGCGATCCGCTCGCTTTCGGTGCGGGGCGCTCCGCTGCTCGGGATCGCGGGGGCGTACGGCGTCGCGCTGGCCGCCGCGCGGGGCTTCGACGTGGACGAGGCGGCGGCGGCGCTCGAGGGCGCCCGGCCCACCGCCGTGAATCTGTCGGTGGGGGTGCGCAGGGCCGCCTCGGCGTACCGGTCCGCCCTCGCCGCGGAGGGCGATCTGGGGGCGGCGGCCGCGGCCGCGCTGGCTGCGGCGCGGGCGCTGCACCGGGAGGACGCCGAGGCCAGCAGCCGGATGGCCGAGCACGGGCTGGCGCTCCTCGACGAGCTGTTGCCCGGCGGAGGGCATCGGATCCTGACCCATTGCAACACCGGTGCGCTGGTGTCGGGAGGGGAGGGCACGGCGTTCGCGGTGGCCCTGCGGGCGCATCGGGCGGGGCGGCTGCGGCGGCTCTGGGTGGACGAGACGCGTCCGTTGCTGCAGGGCGCGCGCCTGACGGCGTACGAGGCGGCTCGCAGCGGTATGGCGTACACCTTGCTCACCGACAGCGCGGCCGGTTCGCTGTTCGCGGCGGGGGAGGTGGATGCGGTGCTGGTAGGGGCGGATCGGATCGCGGCCGACGGTTCGGTGGCGAACAAGGTGGGGAGCTATCCGCTCGCGGTGCTCGCGCGGTACCACCATGTGCCGTTCATCGTGGTGGCGCCGTTGACGACGGTTGATCCCGGGACTCCGGACGGGGCGGCCATCGAGGTGGAACAGCGCCCCGGGTATGAGGTGACCGAGGTCACAGCGCCGCATGTGCCGGTGACGGGAGCGGGAGGCGGGGCTGCGGTGGCACCGTTGGGGACCCAGGCGTACAACCCGGCGTTCGACGTGACGCCGCCCGAGCTGGTGACGGCCGTCGTCACCGAGGAAGGCGTCGTTTCGCCGGTCACGGCCGAGGCCCTTGCCGAGCTGTGCGCCAGGTCGCGCCGGGGGACGACGAGTCAGTGAGGACATGGGTTGATCAGACGTGTGGTCGCCGGCGCTCTGCTGCTCTGCGGTGGGTTGCTGAGTGCGCGGGAACTCGAGCGGCGGGCTGCAGGCCGGAGCGGCGGGTGGGGCCTGCTGTGGCTTGCGGTGGCCCTGTGCGCCGGCGGCGTGCTGATCAGCCAGGCGTAGAGGCCGACGTGCGGGCGGGTGCCGGCGTCCCGGACTGACATCGACCTCGGTGGACCGGGGGCAGACAGTGACGGTTCCCTGCGACTATGGTCACCAGCCGGTGACCCTGGTCACCTGCGCAACCTTCACTGTTATGAGAATGGGATGATGTCGTTTATGAAGGGACGAGTCCTTGTCGTCGACGACGACAGCGCACTGGCCGAGATGCTCGGCATCGTGCTGCGTGGTGAAGGTTTTGAGCCGTCTTTCGTAGCCGACGGTGACAAGGCGCTGGCCGCTTTCCGTGAGACCAAGCCGGATCTGGTGCTGCTGGACCTGATGCTGCCCGGTCGGGACGGCATCGAGGTGTGCCGCCTGATCAGGGCGGAGTCCGGAGTGCCGATCGTGATGCTCACGGCGAAGAGCGACACCGTCGACGTGGTCGTGGGCCTGGAGTCGGGCGCGGACGACTACATCGTGAAGCCGTTCAAGCCGAAGGAGCTGGTCGCCCGGATCCGGGCGAGGCTGCGGAGGTCGGAGGAGCCGGCTCCCGAGCAGCTCACCATAGGTGACCTGGTCATCGACGTGGCCGGGCACTCGGTGAAGCGGGACGGGCAGTCGATCGCGCTGACCCCGCTGGAGTTCGACCTGCTGGTCGCGCTCGCCCGCAAGCCGTGGCAGGTGTTCACGCGTGAGGTGCTCCTGGAGCAGGTCTGGGGCTACCGGCACGCGGCGGACACCCGTCTCGTCAATGTTCACGTCCAGCGGCTGCGCTCCAAGGTCGAGAAGGACCCGGAGCGGCCGGAGATCGTGGTGACCGTCCGTGGTGTCGGATACAAGGCAGGACCGAGCTGACATGTCCGAGGACAGTGCCGCTTCGGCCCCCGGCCGGTCCGGGGACCGCCCGGAGCGGCCTGTCGGCGGAAACCGGCCCGGTTCGCGCCTGCGGCTGCTCTTCGAGGGCGGCCTGCTCCAGGGCGGGGTCCAGGGCAGCCCGGTGCTGCGGCTGCTCATCCGCTGGGTGCGCCGGCCGCTGCTGCCGGTCATGCGGCTGTGGCGGCGCAACATCCAGCTCAAGGTCGTCGTCACGACCCTGCTGATGTCGCTGGGCGTCGTTCTCCTGCTCGGCTTCGTCGTCATCGGCCAGGTGCGCAACGGCCTGCTGGACGCCAAGGTGAAGGCCTCGCAGTCCCAGGCCACCGGTGGCTTCGCGGTGGCCAAGCAGAAGGCCGACGAGGCCGGGGCTGGCAATGGTGGCACCGCCGCGTCGGCGGGCGGACGACAGTCGCAGAACGTCATCCAGTGGATGAGCGACCTCGTCGAGTCCCTCTCCAGCGGGGGCCAGGGAGCCTTCGACGTGGTGACGCTGCCCGCGGGCAACAACAGCGGCGGTGGGCGTAGCCCGCGCGGCTCCGGCCATGTGGACCCGACGGCGAGTGTGCCGGAGGACCTACGCACGCGGATCAACAGCGGCGCGGGGGCTGCTCAGAGCTACACCCGCGTCATCTATTTGGACAGCGACCGGCCGTCGCAGCCCGCCCTGGTAATCGGCAAGCAGGTCAACGACCCGAACGGCGACCGGTACCAATTGTACTTTCTCTTCCCGCTCACCCAGGAAGAGAAGTCCCTCAGTCTGGTCAAGGGCACGCTCGCGACCGCCGGGCTCTTCGTCGTCGTCCTCCTCGGGGCCATCGCCTGGCTGGTGGTGCGGCAGGTCGTCACGCCCGTGCGGATGGCGGCCGGGATCGCCGAGCGGCTGTCGGCGGGGCGGCTCCAGGAGCGGATGAAGGTCACCGGCGAGGACGACATCGCCCGGCTCGGCGAGGCCTTCAACAAGATGGCGCAGAACCTCCAGCTGAAGATCCAACAGCTGGAGGACCTGTCGCGGATGCAGCGCCGGTTCGTGTCGGACGTGTCGCACGAACTGCGCACCCCGCTGACGACCGTACGGATGGCCGCCGACGTCATCCACGAGGCGCGCGAGGACTTCGACCCGATCACCGCGCGGTCGGCGGAGCTGCTCGCCGACCAGCTGGACCGGTTCGAGTCGCTGCTCGCCGACCTGCTGGAGATCAGCCGCTTCGACGCGGGCGCGGCGGCGCTGGAGGCCGAGCCGATAGACCTCCGGGAGGTCGTACGGCGGGTGGTCAGCGGCGCCGAGCCGCTCGCGGAGCGCAAGGGCACGCACATACGCGTGGTCGGCGACCTGCAGCCGGTGGTGGCCGAGGCGGACGCGCGACGGGTGGAGCGGGTGCTGCGCAACCTCGTCGTCAACGCCGTCGAACACGGTGAGGGCAGGGACGTCGTCGTCAAGCTGGCCGCGGCCGGCGGCGCCGTCGCCGTCGCGGTGCGCGACTACGGCGTGGGGCTCAAGCCCGGTGAGGCGACCCGGGTCTTCAGCCGCTTCTGGCGGGCGGACCCGGCACGCGCGCGTACCACCGGTGGTACGGGGCTGGGTCTGTCGATCGCCCTGGAGGACGCACGGCTGCACGGCGGCTGGCTGCAGGCCTGGGGGGAGCCGGGCGGCGGGTCGCAGTTCCGGCTGACTCTGCCGAGGACCGCGGACGAGCCGCTGCGGGGCTCGCCGATACCTCTGGAGCCCAAGGACTCCCGGCGCAACCGGGGGCTCAAAGATGTCGCTCTGCCGCGCGGCGATGGGGACAAACGGGCCACCGTGCCGGTGCAGCCCGGCGGCGGCCAGACTTCGCCGCTCGCCTCGGCAGTGCAGTGGCCGGCCGTCGACCCGACCGCGCTACCCGGCAACGGTGCGCGCGTGGTACCCCGGCCGGCCGGCGGCGCACGGCATCAGGAAGGCACGCCCAAGCCCGGGTCGGCCGGAGACGGGAGCGCCGCCGCACCGGACGAGTTGAACAAGCCAGGGGAGGCATTTCGTGGGCGCTGACCGCGAGCGGGTCGCCGGGCGCACGTCGGTGCGCGCGGTGGTGTACGCCATCTGCGGAGCCGTAGTGCTGGCGGGCTGTGCCTCCATGCCGGACAGTGGCGATTTGCGGGATGTCGAGTCCACGCCGCGGCAGGACGCACAAGTGCGGGTCTTCGCCATGCCGCCGCAGCAGAATGCCTCGGCCAGCGCGATAGTTCAGGGCTTCCTGGAGGCCCTGACCAGCGACGATCCGCACTATGACACGGCCCGAAAGTATCTGACCACGGCTGCGGCGAAGATCTGGCAGCCGGATTCGCAGGCCACGGTGCTGGAGAACGGGCCGAGCATCCAGACCGACTCCCGGCCGGCCGGGAGGGAGGGAGCGGACAGCATCACGTACACGCTCGGGGGCAACCAGGTCGCCACTGTCGACGTCGAGCAGTCGTATACGCCCGCCGACGGCTCGTACAGCGAGAAGGTGCATCTGGCGAAGGATGCGAAGACCGGGCAGTGGCGGATCGACTCGCTGCCCCAGGGGGTCGTGATAGGCCAGTCCGACTTCCAGCGCCGGTACACGTCCGTAGACAAGTACTACTTCGCGTCTGACAGCTCGGACCAGACGAGCGGACAGCCGATGGCGGTCGCTGACCCCGTCTACGTACGCGGTCAGGTGGATGCCGTGACCCAGGTGGTGCGTTCGCTGCTCAACGGGCCCACCACCTGGCTCGGTCCGGTGGTCCGGTCGAGTTTCCCGACCGGTACGACCCTGAAGAAGGGCACGTCCGGGCTGACGCCCGACGACCGGAACAGGCTCACCGTGCCGCTGAACATCAAGGCGTCCAAGGTCGGCTCGGCCAGGTGCACCGAGATGGCGACCCAGTTGGTGTTCACGCTGCGGGACCTGACGAACACCGTGGACTCGGTTGTGCTGGAGGGTGCCGACGGTTCGCCGATGTGTGAAGTCAACGAGCGGCAGGCAGACATGATCGCTTGGCGCGCGCACACCAAGCGGCCCGACTACCTGTACTACATCGACACCAAGCACCGGCTGGTGCGGATGCCGTCCGGCGGCACTGGCACCACTGGCAAAGCCAGCACCACGCTCGTCCCGGTGTCCGGTGCCTTCGGCACGGGCACCAAGCCGCTGCGGTCGGTAGCGGTCGCCCGCGACGAGCGCACCGCGGCCGGCGTGAGCAGCGATGGCAAGGCGCTGTACGTCACCTCGATCGTGTCGGACACTGAGCTCGGCAACCCGGTGGTGAGCAGCCAGGGAGCGACCGCGGACGACCGGCTGACGGCGCCGAGCTGGGATGCCCGGGGCGACCTGTGGGTGGCCGACCGGAACCCTGACCGTGCGCGGCTGTACGTGCTGACGCACGGCTCGAGTCGGCCGCTGACCGTGCAGATTCCCGAGCTAGACGGTCGTATCAAAAGCGTGCGGGTTGCCGCCGACGGGGTGCGGATCGCGATCGTCGTCGAGAAGGACGGCCAACAGTCCCTGTTCATCGGGCGGATCGAGCGCAGTGGGTCAGACGGTCAGCAGGAGGTCTCGGTCCACGGACTACGCTCTGCGACCCCGGGCTCTGAGGAGGTCACCGCTATCTCCTGGGCGGGTGACAGCCAGCTCGTGGTGGTCGGGCGTGAGAAGGGCGGAGTACAGCAGACGCGGTACGTTCAGGTCGACGGCTCCACGCCGGACGAACAGGCGCCTGCGGCCCTAACGGGCGTGCTGGCGATCGCGGCCTCCGAGAACGAGCGGACACCGCTGGTGGCCGACTCGCAGGACGACGGGATCGTCTGGCTGCCGTCAGGGGCGCAGTGGCAGAAGGTGGCCAAGGACGGGTCGGCGCCGGTTTATCCGGGGTAGCGCCGGGGTGGCCATGCCGAAGCGGCCCGCCGGACGAACCGACGCACCGCTTCGGTACCTAGCCCGGTATGGGGACCGGTTACTTCGCCCAGCCGTACCCTTCCCAGGACGTGCAGCCCTCGTAGCCGATGTCATGGCTGTAGTCACGGGTACAGACCTTGATGTAAAAGTAGGCGCCACCGAGGTAGACGTGACATCCCACGTAGCCGTTGTTGGCGCCGTTGGAGTCCACGCAGTCGTCCTTGTCGAGGACGGTGCCGCTGCTGCTCCGTGCCTCCCAGCGCGTCACCGCGCTCTGGCCGTCGGCCTTTATGTCACGGACGCCAGCATTCATGGTGTCCTTGTCGATCGTGCCTTGGGCGGCGTTGGTCGGATTGGTGACCCACACCGGCGCGGCCTGAGCCTGAGTGGGCACGAGCATGACAATCGCGCCAGCCGTGCCCGCGAGCGTCGCGGCGATACGCCTCTTCATCGGGAATCCCCCAGTCTGCCTGTCGGCATCATGTATTGGTCGTGTACATGTTCGATCGGTTGGTAAATTACAGGCAAGACCTCTGCTGGCTCAAGCGATTTTGGATCTCCGCCCCGAGGGCTCGCTACAGCGGCGGGTACGCACCGGCGCTAGTTATCCACAGGGGTGGCCGACCGGCTGAGGCATTGGCACAGTGACGGTCATGCGGGGGTGGTGGCAGGACCTCACCGACCTGGTGCTACCGGCCGAGTGCGGAGGCTGTGGGGCGCCTCGCACGGTGCTCTGTGCGCAGTGCCGTGCCGCCCTGAGCGGGGCCGCACCGCGCCGGGTGCGACCGGTGCCGGAGCCGCCCGGGCTGCCGGCGGTGTACGCGGCGGCGCCGTACGCGGACGCGGTGCGGGCGGCTCTCCTCGCCCACAAGGAACGGGGTGCGCTGGCGCTCGCCGGGGCCTTGGGCGCGGCCCTGGCGGGAGCCGTGCGGGCCGGGTCGCGGGAGGGGCGGAGTGTGCGGATCGCCGCCTCCTGGCGGGACGGCGCGGCCGGTGCGGGTACCCCGACAGGTGACGGGAGGGACGGGGCCCGTGCCACGGCCCCCGTGCTGCTCGTCCCGGTGCCCTCGGCGCGGTGGGCCGTGCGGGCGCGGGGACACGATCCGATGCGGCGGATCGCCTTCGCGGCGGCCGCGGAACTGCGGCGCTCCGGCGTTCCGGCCCGGGTGGTACCGGTGCTGCGGCACCGGCGGGCCGTGGCCGACCAGTCGGGGCTCGACTCCCGGCAGCGGCTGGCCAATCTCGCGGACGCGCTGGAGGTGACGGCGAGCGGTGCACGGTTGCTCGCCGGGGGCCGGGTCGTCCTCGTCGACGACCTGGTGACCACCGGCGCCACTCTTGCGGAGGCGGCGCGCGCGGTACGGGAGGCCACGGCGCCTGGTGGGACAGGAGAAACCACAACGGCTGTGTATCGGCGCGCGACCTGGGAAGTAAGGGAGGAACGGAAGGCCGGATCGGGAGAAGAACCAGCGAAGTGGACACGGAACGCACCGGGAAAGACCGGAGGGAACTCCCTCGCGGGGCCGGTCCGTGCCGCTGTGATCGCGGCCGCACCAGATTCTTTCGAAAAGAACCGGAACTGACTGTCAACCAACATCGTTGCAGGTAGTGACGGGACCAATTCACTGGAATGGAGGTACGCATCAGTAGAGGGTGACGACAGCCGTCCGGGCGAGATATGTTCGGTTGTGAGGGAGAAAGCCGCAGGCCATGCCCCTCATATCCGAATGCCGTGCCGCGGTTTTTCCGTAATCATCGCGGTGCCGGGGTGCAGATCTTGCCCATGGGGGAGGAGGAGGTGAAGTCGCCGAGTCCGAGGCTCCGGGGTTCACCGGAGTCGGGTGCAAAAAGGGAGATGCTCCGCCAGTGGAGCGGAGCGATCCGGGAACGGAGTTCTGCGTGGACATCGTCGTCAAGGGCCGCAAGACCGAGGTGCCCGAGCGGTTCCGCAAGCACGTGGCCGAGAAGCTGAAGCTGGAGAAGATCCAGAAGCTCGACGGCAAGGTGATCAGCCTCGACGTCGAGGTCTCCAAGGAGCCCAACCCCCGACAGGCCGACCGTTGCGACCGAGTGGAGATCACGCTCCGCTCCCGCGGTCCGGTGATCCGGGCGGAGGCAGCGGCCAGTGACCCGTACGCGGCGCTCGACCTGGCGGCGGAGAAGCTGGACGCGCGGCTGCGCAAGCAGCACGACAAGCGGTTCTCGCGTCGCGGTTCGCGGCGGATCTCGGCCGCCGAGGTCCCCGACCACGTCCCGGGCGCGGCCACACTCAACGGGAACGGCACCCCCGTCCCGTCGGAGGAGACGGACGGCGTCCCCACCAAGAAGATCGGCTCGCTGGAGGTCCGGGGCGAAGGCCCGCTGATCGTCCGCGAGAAGACCCACGTCGCCTCCCCGATGAGCCTCGACCAGGCCCTCTACGAGATGGAACTGGTCGGACACGACTTCTACCTGTTCGTCGACTCCGAGTCCAAGGAGCCGAGCGTCGTCTACCGGCGGCACGCGTACGACTACGGCGTCATCCACCTCAGCACCGACCCGATGGTGACCCAGGCGGAGCCCCCGGCGGCGGGAGGCACGCTGGGCGGCTGACCCGCCCGGCAGACAGCTGAGCCTGTGCCCCTGGAAGCGCGTGTGCGCCCCCGGGGGCACCGGTGTGCGACCACTTCGCGCCCCGCTCTGGCACCGCGTTGTCGGCCCGGCATGGAATCATGGCGGCAGTGGCCCAACCGGTGGGCCGCTGCCTTGGGTTGGCGATGGCACAGCACCACAGGCCACAGCCTTCAGGGGGAGGAACGATGGCGGAAAGCTTCGGACCGATGCAGGACGGGGGCGCCCGCGACGGCGTCGTCGGCATGGGCCCGGACGCGGGCGGCACTCCACGCAGGGAACCGATCAGAGTCCTTGTCGTGGACGACCACGCCCTCTTCCGCCGCGGTCTGGAGATCGTGCTCGCCGCCGAGGAGGACATCCAGGTCGTCGGGGAGGCGGGCGACGGTGCCGAGGCCGTCGACAAGGCCGCCGACCTGCTGCCCGACATCGTGCTGATGGACGTCCGGATGCCCAAACGCGGGGGTATCGAGGCCTGCACCTCCATCAAGGAGGTCGCGCCCAGCGCGAAGATCATCATGCTGACGATCAGCGACGAGGAGGCCGACCTCTACGAAGCGATCAAGGCGGGCGCAACCGGTTATCTCCTCAAGGAGATCTCCACCGACGAGGTGGCCACCGCCATTCGCGCGGTGGCCGACGGGCAGTCGCAGATCAGCCCGTCCATGGCGTCGAAACTCCTCACCGAGTTCAAGTCGATGATCCAGCGCACCGACGAGCGCCGGCTGGTGCCGGCGCCGCGGCTCACCGACCGTGAACTCGAAGTGCTCAAGCTCGTCGCCACGGGGATGAACAACCGCGACATCGCGAAGGAGTTGTTCATCTCCGAGAACACCGTGAAGAACCATGTGCGCAACATCCTGGAGAAGCTCCAGCTGCACTCCAGGATGGAGGCGGTGGTCTACGCGATGCGGGAGAAGATCCTGGAGATCCGCTGAGGCGGCGACGCCGGCAGCCGGGCCGGCAGCCGTCAGCGCAGCGCGGCCACCAGGAAGCGGGTCACCTCCCGGATCAGGGGCTCACGCAGCTCGGGAGCGTCCACGCGTTCCACCCGCACCGTCGTGCAGTCCACCCAGCTCGCCGCCTCCACCAGCGCCTCCGCGACCGCCGGGACCGCCTTCGGGCCGTCCAGCGTGACCTGGCGGGCCACCAGGACCCCGCCGGCCTCGCGTGCCGGATCGACCCGGCCCACCAGACGGCCGCCGGCCAGCACCGGCATCGCGTAGTAGCCGTGCACCCGCTTCGGCTTCGGTACGTAGGCCTCCAGCCGGTGGGTGAAGCCGAAGATCCGCTCCGTGCGCGCCCGGTCCCAGATCAGGGAGTCGAACGGGGAGAGCAGCGTCGTACGGTGCCGGCCGCGCAGAGGTGCGGCCAGGACCCCGGGATCGGCCCAGGCGGGCTTCCCCCAGCCCTCCACCTCCACCGGGACCAGCCCCGAGTCGGCGATCACCGCGTCGACCTGCTCACCCTTCAGCCGGTGGTAGTCGGCGATGTCCGCACGCGTGCCGACCCCCAGCGACTGCCCGGCCAGCCGCACCAGGCGGCGCAGGCACTCGGCGTCGTCCAGGTCGTCGTGCAGCAGCTCCGGCGGGACCGCGCGCTCGGCGAGGTCGTACACCCGCTTCCAGCCGCGCCGCTCGACACACACCACCTCGCCGTACATCAGCGCGCGCTCCACGGCGACCTTGGTGCCGGACCAGTCCCACCACTCGCTGGTCTTCTTCGCGCCGCCCAACTCGGTGGCGGTCAGCGGGCCCTCGGCGCGCAGTTGCTTGATGACCTGGTCGTAGACACCCTCGGGGAGGTCGTGGTTCCAGTGCGGGCGGTCGCGGTAGGCGCGGCGGCGGAACGCGAAGTGCGGCCACTCCTCGATGGGGAGGATGCAGGCCGCGTGCGACCAGTACTCGAAGGCGTGGGTGTCCTGCCAGTAGGCGGCCTCCACCGCCCTGCGGCCCACGCGGCCGAGGCGGGCGTACGGGATGAGCTCGTGGGAGCGGGCGAGGACCGAGATGGTGTCGAGCTGGACCGCGCCGAGGTGGCGGAGCACGCCCCGGACGCCCGAGCGGCGGTCGGGGGCACCGAGAAACCCCTGTGCCTTCAGGGCGATACGGCGGGCTTCGTCCGCCGAGAGGGCGGCGGGGCGCGGAAGGGTCGTCATGTCCCGGACCCTAGAGGGTGCCACTGACAGTGCGGTACGAGCTGCGGTTCAGTCCCGTGCAGGGGCGGGGAGGTAGGGCGCGGCCGACGGCAGGCCCAGGTCCGAGGGGAGCAGGGAGCCCACCCAGCAGTCGCGTCGGACGCCCTTGTTGTTGAGGCAGGAGCGGAGGGTGCCCTCCATGGTGAAACCCGCGCGTTCCGCCACCGCGCGCGAGGGATGGTTGCCGACCTCGGCACGCCATTCGACCCGGTCGATCGCCATCTCGGTGAAGGCCCAGCGGGCGACGGTGCGGGTGGCCTCGGTGATGTAGCCGCGGCCACGGTGCTCCTGTGCGGCCCAGAAGCCCACCTCGGCCGTCCCCAGCGAGCGCATGGTGAGCGCGAGCATCCCGGCCAGGCCCTTGGTGGGGAGGAAGACCCCGAAGGTGAACATCGACCCGTCGGACCAGCCCTCGGGAACCATCTGCTCCGTGAAGCCGCGCGCGTGCTCCGGGAGGTAGGGGGAGGGAATCGTCGTCCAGCGCTGGATGTCGGGATCCTGGACGGCCGCGTACACCGCGTCGGTGTCCTGCGGGCCGACCGCGCGCAGCAGCAGACGAGGAGTGGTGAGCGTGACGGGTTCCATCGGCTGATTCTGCTCGGCCCGGCACCCGGCCCGCCATCTCTTTCGCGCTCCGTGACCGGGTGATCACATTTCGCGCAATTCCTCGGCCCGGCGCGGCACTATCTGCGCACCCCGGCCGTTGTCCCGTATGAATCGGAAAAGCAGCCGACGGTCGTCGGGCCGCCAGGCCTCCCGGCGCGCCCGGGTCCTCGCATACGATGGCCGTTGCTCAGTAAGTCAAATGGAAACCGACCGTCCCAGGCCCGACCGGCAAGGAGACAAACCCCCGTGTCCGTCCTCTCGAAGATCATGCGTGCAGGCGAAGGCAAGATCCTGCGCAAGCTGCACCGCATCGCGGACCAGGTCAACTCCATCGAAGAGGACTTCGTCGACCTCTCCGACGCCGAGCTGCGGGCCCTCACTGATGAGTACAAGCAGCGCTACGAAGACGGCGAGAGCCTCGACGACCTGCTTCCCGAGGCGTTCGCGACCGTCCGCGAGGCCGCCAAGCGCGTCCTCGGCCAGCGCCACTACGACGTGCAGATCATGGGCGGCGCGGCCCTCCACCTCGGCTACGTGGCCGAGATGAAGACCGGTGAGGGCAAGACCCTCGTCGGCACCCTGCCCGCGTACCTGAACGCGCTGGCCGGCAAGGGCGTGCACCTCATCACGGTCAACGACTACCTGGCCGAGCGCGACTCCGAGATGATGGGCCGCGTCCACAAGTTCCTCGGGCTGACCGTCGGCTGCATCCTGGCCAACATGACGCCGGCCCAGCGCCGCGAGCAGTACGCCGCCGACATCACCTACGGCACGAACAACGAGTTCGGCTTCGACTACCTGCGCGACAACATGGCGTGGGCCCAGGACGAACTGGTCCAGCGCGGCCACAACTTCGCCATCGTCGACGAGGTCGACTCCATCCTGGTCGACGAGGCCCGTACGCCGCTGATCATCTCCGGCCCGGCCGACCAGGCCACCAAGTGGTACGGCGACTTCGCCAAGCTGGTCCTGCGCCTGAAGAAGGGCGAGGCCGGCAACCCGCTCAAGGGCATCGAGGAGACCGGCGACTACGAGGTCGACGAGAAGAAGCGCACGGTCGCCATCCACGAGTCCGGTGTCTCCAAGGTCGAGGACTGGCTGGGCATCGACAACCTCTACGAGTCGGTGAACACGCCTCTGGTGGGCTACCTGAACAACGCCATCAAGGCGAAGGAGCTCTTCAAGAAGGACAAGGACTACGTCGTCATGGACGGCGAGGTCATGATCGTCGACGAGCACACCGGCCGTATCCTCGCCGGCCGCCGCTACAACGAGGGCATGCACCAGGCGATCGAGGCGAAGGAAGGGGTGGACATCAAGGACGAGAACCAGACCCTCGCCACGATCACCCTGCAGAACTTCTTCCGTCTCTACAAGCGCCACGACCACAACGGCAAGGAACTGCCCGGCCTGTCCGGCATGACCGGTACGGCCATGACCGAGGCCGCCGAGTTCCACCAGATCTACAAGCTCGGCGTGGTGCCGATCCCGACGAACAGGCCGATGGTCCGCAAGGACCAGTCGGACCTGATCTACCGCACCGAGGTCGCCAAGTTCGAGGCGGTCGTCGACGACATCGCGGAGAAGCACGAGAAGGGCCAGCCGATCCTGGTCGGCACCACCTCCGTCGAGAAGTCGGAGTACCTCTCGCAGCAGCTCTCCAAGCGCGGCATCCAGCACGAGGTGCTCAACGCCAAGCACCACGAGCGCGAGGCGTCGATCGTGGCGCAGGCCGGCCGCCGGGGCGCCGTGACGGTGGCCACCAACATGGCCGGCCGTGGTACCGACATCAAGCTCGGCGGCAACCCCGAGGACCTCGCCGAGGCGGAGCTGCGCCAGCGCGGCCTCGACCCTGAGGAGCACATCGAGGAGTGGGCGGCCGCGCTGCCCGCCGCCCTGGAGAAGGCCCAGCAGGCGGTGAAGGCGGAGTTCGAGGAGGTCAAGGCGCTCGGCGGGCTCTACGTCCTCGGCACCGAGCGGCACGAGTCGCGCCGGATCGACAACCAGCTGCGCGGCCGTAGCGGCCGCCAGGGCGACCCCGGTGAGTCCCGCTTCTACCTCTCCCTCGGCGACGACCTGATGCGCCTGTTCAAGGCCCAGATGGTCGAGCGTGTGATGTCCATGGCGAACGTGCCGGACGACGTGCCGATCGAGAACAAGATGGTCACCCGCGCGATCGCGTCCGCGCAGTCGCAGGTCGAGCAGCAGAACTTCGAGACCCGTAAGAACGTCCTGAAGTACGACGAGGTGCTCAACCGGCAGCGCGAGGTCATCTACGGCGAGCGGCGCCGGGTCCTGGAGGGCGAGGACCTCCAGGAGCAGATCCAGCACTTCATGGACGACACGATCGACGCGTACGTCGGCGCGGAGACCGCCGAGGGCTTCCCGGAGGACTGGGACCTCGACCGGCTGTGGGGCGCCTTCAAGCAGCTCTACCCGGTGAAGGTCACCATCGAGGAGCTGGAGGAGGCGGCCGGTGACCGCGCGGGCCTGACCGCCGAGTACATCTCCGAGTCCATCAAGGACGACATCCACGAGCAGTACGCCTCGCGTGAGGCGCAGCTCGGCTCCGAGATCATGCGTGAACTGGAGCGCCGGGTCGTGCTGTCGGTCCTGGACCGCAAGTGGCGTGAGCACCTCTACGAGATGGACTACCTCCAGGAGGGCATCGGCCTGCGCGCGATGGCCCAGAAGGACCCGCTGGTCGAGTACCAGCGCGAGGGCTTCGACATGTTCACCGCGATGATGGACGGCATCAAGGAGGAGTCCGTCGGCTACCTGTTCAACCTGGAGGTCCAGGTCGAGCAGCAGGTCGAGGAGGTCCCGGTCGAGGACTCCGCGGCGGCCGCGGAAGGCGTCCAGGACGCGGTGCCGGCGCAGGCGGGTTCCTCGCGTCCCGAGATCCGTGCCAAGGGCCTGGAGGCGCCGCAGCGGCGGGGCATGCACTTCTCCGCGGCCACCGTGGACGGCGAGGGCGGCCTCGTCGAGGGCGACTTCGACTACGACGACGAGAAGCCGGCCCGTTCCGAGGCCGACGGCCTGACCCGCGCGGAGCGCCGCAAGCAGGCGAAGGGCAGCCGCCGTCGCAAGTGACGGCGACGACAGCGGCTTCAGGAGGGCCGGCCATCCCGACGGGAGGGCCGGCCCTTCGGCGTGCGGGGCCTCGGCGGCCCTGGGGCCCCGGAGGGGCCGGGCCCGTCCGCTGTCTGCTCGCGTCGGGGGAGCACGGCCGTAACTCTCTCCCGGGCGTCGGCAAGCAGCCCGTCCTGGTCCCCGTCCCGTGCGGCCCCTTGACCGGTGCGCCGCCCGCGACGCTGCCGCCACCTCGCCACGATGGTCGTCATGGTGGCCGTCCCGGGTGGCGCCGTGGGCTGTTCCGCCGCTTGCGGTGCTTCGGCCGCCCGCGGAGCGCGTGGGCCGTCCGGGGGGCGTGGGCCTCGCCCCGGACGGCCCACGCGGTTGCTTGGCGTGGATCTCAACCGGTCCGGGGTGGGCGGGGGCCGCCCAGTTCCACCGCTGTGCAGCGCCAGCGCAGGTCGGGGCCCTGTTCCAGGCGGAAGGCCATGGCGCGGAGCTGGTCGCCTGCCGCGATGCGGGCGAAGACCTCCAGGGCGCCGGTGCGGGGGACGAAGTAGCCGATGTCGCGGACGACGGGATCGGTCCCGCGGGTGCGCAGGGGGCCGTGTTCGGCGAGGCGGGCCAGGTCGTCGTAGGCGGCGCCCGCGGTGTGCCGGAGCATCCAGTGGACCGGGCGGCGCCCGCTCAGCACGGCCAGCAGACGCTCCGCGAAGAGGTCGGTGGGCCGTGGGCCGGTCGGGGTCGCCGGTGGGCCGAGCGGCCTGCGGGAGGCGGGGGCGGCGGGGCGGCGGGAGTCGCGCCGGCCCGGTGGGCGGGTGGCGGTGGGGCGGGGCTGGGCGGTCCGGGTCATGACCTTGTTCATGGGGGGTCCCGTTCGGCGGCCCGGCTGGTACCGGGCGGTAACTTGAGGTTGGGGATCTTGTACGGGGACCGGGACGGCGGCGGCAAGGCGAGAGCGGCCCGTGTCAGGAGCCAGCAGAATTCACCTATCCGAGTGGTCGCGGGCGGGGAAAACCCGCCGGGCAGGCGGCGGTACCGGGTGAATCGAGGGGTGCCGGGTGGACGCCCGCGGAGTCCCCGCCCGGGACCCGAAAGGGGACGCCCGCACGTATCCTGAAGGCCCTCTCCGGAAGGCCCGACGGCCTTCGGGAGAGCGGCACCGGCAGAGTCGAAGCGTCCAGAGAGAGCGGCCAGCATGCGCGTCTACGTCCCCCTGACCCTCCCCGCGCTCGCCGAGGCGCACAAGACGGGCGAGCTGGGGACCGGTCCGTTCGTCGCCTACGCCGTCACACCCGCCCTGCGCGAGTGGTACCTCTCCGACGACATGGAGGAACTGGAGTACGCGGCGCTGAACCGCGCCGCGCTGGCCTCCCTGCGGCTGCTGGCCGCCGACCCGGACGCGCCGCGGCGCCGGGTCGTGGTCGCCGTGGACGTGCCCGACGGCGCGGCGGCGTCCGATCCGGACCGTGGCCTCGACCCGGCGGCCCTCGGTGAGGTACGGGTGGCCACGACGGTGGCGCTGGCCAGGGCGGCCGCCGTGCACGTCGACTCCGACGACGCGCAGGAGGACGTGACCGCGGCGGCCGGGGCGCTGCCGGCCGCGGACGGCGGGGACGACGACGCGCAGTTCGTGGTGGACGGTGCCGAGGACCACGAACTGCTCTGGTACGCCACGCAGGAGATCCCCCACCTGGTGGGACTCGGCTGACACCCACTGGGACCGCTTCCCGGGACCGCTTCCCTGTCAGTGGCGGCGGGTAGCGTTTTCGGCATGGGGAAGCAGGAACGCGCACACATCGTCTGGGACTGGAACGGAACGCTGTTCCACGACAACGACGCGATCATCGGAGCGACGAACGCGGCCTCGGCCGAGCTGGGCCTGGCGCCGATCACCCTCGAGCAGTACCGGGCGCTGTACTGCGTGCCGGTGCCCAGGTTCTACGAGCGGCTGATGGGGCGGTTGCCGACGCAGTCCGAGTGGGAGGTCATGGACGAGATCTTCCACTCGTACTACGCCGAGCACCGCGGCCGGTGCGGGCTGACCGAGGGGGCGGCCGAGCTGCTGGCCGGGTGGCGTTCGGTGGGGCGCAGCCAGTCGCTGCTGAGCATGTACGTGCACGACGAACTCGTGCCGCTGGTGCGTGGGTTCGGCATCGAGCCGCACTTCCTGCGGGTGGAGGGGCGGGTCGGGCCGTCCGGGGGCAGCAAGGCCGAGCACATGGTGCGGCACCTGCGGCAGCTGGAGGACGTCGCGCCCGGCCGGACCGTGGTGATCGGGGACGCGGCGGACGACGCGGTGGCCGCGCGGGCGGCGGGCGCGAAGGCCGTGCTGTACACCGGGGGGTCACACGGCCGGGCGAGCCTGGAGGAGGCCGGTGTGCCGGTGGTGGACTCGCTGGCGGAGGCGGTCGAGGAGGCGGAGAGACTCGTGGCGTGAGCCGGGGGCTCGGGAGGCTCGGGGGGCTCGGGGGCGCCGTTTTACCGCGGTATTGCCTGCGTGGGCTGTCGTCGCTGTGCAGAACGTCAAACTTGCACCCCCTGTTTTGTACACATACGGCTCATGACGGGCCCCCGGTCATGGGCGATAGCCTGGTGGCGTGATCAGCGCGATAGTTCGCGGGGGCGTCGCCCCTGCCCTGCGCCCGGTGAGCACGGAACAATTCCGTGACCGGGTGGCGGTCGCTGGTCTTCTCGGGCGGAGGGCGTCGACGACGGCCCTGGCAGTGGTGGCGCCGAGAGCGACGTCACACCCTCGGGGCCCGTCGAGAATGGCTGAATACCCCCCGCTCGTCTCACCCTGCGGCATAGCGTCGGAGCAGACCGGAGACCCCGGCCGTGGCGTCGAGCCGCAGGGGGAAGAGCCCGTACTTCCTTCTACGTCACGCAATGGCGCGCGACAGGAGCCAGAGGACAATGCAGACCAAGCTGGACGAAGCCAAGGCCGAGCTGCTCGATCGGGCCGCCCGGGTAGCTGAGAACAGCCCGGCCGGGGGCCACCTACCGACCGGGACGACGGGAGAGGTGGACCAGGAGTCCGTCCTCACGTTCCTCCAGCGCTACTACCTGCACACCGCACCGGAGGACCTGGCCGACCGCGACCCGGTCGACGTCTTCGGCGCCGCCGTCTCGCACTACCGTCTCGCCGAGACCCGTCCGCAGGGCACCGCCAACGTCCGGGTCCACACGCCGACCGTCGAGGAGAACGGGTGGACCTGCAGCCACACCGTGGTGGAGGTCGTCACCGACGACATGCCCTTCCTCGTCGACTCGGTCACCAACGAGCTGACCCGGCAGGGGCGTGGCATCCACGTCGTCATCCACCCCCAGTTCGTCGTCCGCCGAGACCTCACCGGCAAGCTGATCGAGGTGCTGCCGACCCCGGTCGCCGGCGAGGACCTGCCGCACGACACGCACATCGAGTCGTGGATCCACGTCGAGATCGACCGGGAGACCGACCGCGCCGACCTCAAGCAGATCACCGCCGACCTGCTGCGCGTCCTGTCCGACGTCCGTGAGGCCGTCGAGGACTGGGAGAAGATGCGGGAGCGCGCCGCCCGGGTCGCCGAGCAGCTCGGTGACGAACCGGTCCCCGCCGACCTGCCGCGCCCCGAGGTCGAGGAGGCCCGCGAGCTGCTGCGCTGGCTGGCCGCCGACCACTTCACCTTCCTGGGCTTCCGCGAGTACCAGCTGCGCGAGGACGACTCCCTGGCCGCCGTGCCCGGCACCGGCCTGGGCATCCTGCGTTCCGACCCGCACCACGCCGTCGACGAGGGCCACCCCGTCAGCCCGTCCTTCGAGCGGCTCCCGGCCGACGCGCGCGCCAAGGCCCGCGAGCACAAGCTCCTCGTCCTGACCAAGGCGAACAGCCGGGCGACCGTGCACCGGCCGTCGTACCTGGACTACATCGGCGTCAAGAAGTTCGACGCGGACGGCAACGTGGTCGGTGAGCGGCGCTTCCTCGGGCTGTTCTCGTCCGCCGCGTACACCGAGTCGGTGCGCCGGGTGCCGGTCATCCGGCGCAAGGTCGACGAGGTCCTGGAGCGGGCCGGGTTCTCGCCCAACAGCCACGACGGCCGCGACCTGCTCCAGATCATGGAGACCTACCCGCGCGACGACATGTTCCAGACTCCGGTCCCGGAGCTGGAGTCGATCGTCACGAGCGTCCTCTACCTCCAGGAACGCCGCCGGCTCCGTCTCTACCTGCGCCAGGACGAGTACGGCCGCTACTACTCGGCCCTCGTCTACCTGCCCCGCGACCGCTACACCACCGGCGTCCGGCTGCGCATCATCGACATCCTCAAGGAGGAACTCGGCGGTACCAGCGTCGACTTCACTGCCTGGAACACCGAGTCGATCCTGTCCCGGCTGCACTTCGTGGTCCGCGTCCCGCAGGGCACCGGGCTGCCCGAGCTGTCCGACGTCGACAAGGAACGCATCGAGGCCCGCCTGGTCGAGGCGGCCCGTTCCTGGGCCGACGGCTTCGCCGAGGCGCTCAACGCGGAGCTCGGCGAGGAGCGCGCGGCCGAGTTGCAGCGCAGGTACACCAACTCGTTCCCCGAGGGCTACAAGGCCGACCACACCCCGCGCGCGGCGGTCGCCGACCTCGTCCACCTGGAGCGGCTCACCGAGGAGACGGGCAACGACTTCGCCCTCAGCCTCTACGAGCCGGTGGGCGCCGCCCCCGGCGAGCGCCGCTTCAAGATCTACCGCAAGGGCGCGGCGATCTCCCTGTCCGCGGTGCTGCCGGTCCTCAACACGCTCGGTGTCGAGGTGATCGACGAGCGGCCGTACGAGCTGCGCTGCTCGGACCGGACCACCGCGTGGATCTACGACTTCGGGCTGCGCATGCCGAAGCTCTCGGGTGCCGCCAGTGGTGACTACCTGGGCGACGACGGCCGGGAGAGGTTCCAGGAGGCGTTCGCGGCGACCTGGACCGGACAGGCGGAGAACGACGGGTTCAACGCGCTGGTGCTGAGCGCGGGGCTGACCTGGCGGCAGGCGATGGTGCTGCGGGCGTACGCCAAGTACCTGCGCCAGGCCGGCTCCACGTTCAGCCAGGACTACATGGAGACCACGCTTCGCAACAACGTCCACACCACCCGGCTGCTCGTCTCCCTGTTCGAGGCGCGGATGTCGCCGGACCGGCAGAAGGCCGGCCTGGAGATCGTCGACGCCCTCCTCGAAGAGCTGGACGCGGCGCTCGACCAGGTGGCGAGCCTCGACGAGGACCGCATCCTGCGCTCCTTCCTGACCGTCATCAAGGCGACCCTGCGCACCAACTTCTTCCAGGAGACGGCCGAGGGCAAGCCCCACGCCTACGTCTCCATGAAGTTCGACCCGCAGGCCATCCCCGACCTGCCGGCGCCCCGCCCGGCGTTCGAGATCTGGGTGTACTCGCCGCGAGTCGAAGGCGTGCACCTGCGTTTCGGGAAGGTCGCGCGCGGCGGTCTGCGCTGGTCCGACCGGCGTGAGGACTTCCGCACCGAGATCCTCGGCCTGGTCAAGGCGCAGATGGTGAAGAACACCGTCATCGTGCCGGTCGGCGCCAAGGGCGGTTTCGTCGCCAAGCAGCTGCCGGACCCGGCCAAGGACCGGGACGCGTGGCTCGCGGAGGGCATCGCCAGCTACAAGACGTTCATCTCGGCGCTGCTCGACATCACCGACAACATGGTGGCCGGCGAGGTCGTGCCCCCGCAGGACGTGGTCCGGCACGACGAGGACGACACCTACCTGGTGGTCGCGGCCGACAAGGGCACGGCGACGTTCTCCGACATCGCCAACGAGGTCGCCGGCAGCTACAACTTCTGGCTCGGGGACGCCTTCGCCTCCGGCGGCAGCGCGGGCTACGACCACAAGGGCATGGGCATCACCGCGCGCGGTGCCTGGGAGTCCGTGAAGCGGCACTTCCGGGAGCTGGGCGTCGACACCCAGAGCGAGGACTTCACGGTCGTCGGCATCGGTGACATGTCCGGTGACGTGTTCGGCAACGGCATGCTGCTCTCCGAGCACATCCGGCTGGTCGCCGCCTTCGACCACCGGCACATCTTCATCGACCCGAACCCGGACGCGGCCACCTCCTACGCCGAGCGCCGCCGCCTGTTCGAACTGCCCCGCTCCAGCTGGGGCGACTACAACACGGAACTGCTCTCGGCGGGCGGCGGCGTCTTCCCCCGCAGCGCCAAGTCCATCCCGGTCAACAGCCACATCCGCGAGGCCCTCGGCATCGAGGACAAGGTGGCCAAGCTGACCCCGGCCGATCTGATGAAGGCGATCCTGCACGCGCCGGTCGACCTGCTGTGGAACGGCGGTATCGGCACCTACGTCAAGGCGTCGACCGAGTCCAACGCCGACGTCGGCGACAAGGCCAACGACGCCATCCGGGTCGACGGCGCCGACCTGCGCGTCAAGGTGGTCGGCGAGGGCGGCAACCTGGGCCTGACGCAGCTCGGCCGGATCGAGTTCGCCCGCCGCGGCGGCAAGATCAACACCGACGCGATCGACAACAGCGCCGGGGTGGACACCTCCGACCACGAGGTGAACATCAAGATCCTGCTCAACGGCGTGGTCGCGGACGGCGACATGACGGTCAAGCAGCGCAACAAGCTGCTCGCCGAGATGACCGACGAGGTCGGCTCCCTGGTGCTGCGCAACAACTACGCGCAGAACGTGGCCATCGCCAACGCCCTCGCCCAGTCCGGGGACATGCTCCACGCCCAGCAGCGCTTCCTGCGCCACCTGGTCAGGGAGGGCCACCTGGACCGCGCCCTGGAGTTCCTGCCCACCGACCGGCAGATCCGCGAGCGCATCGGCACCGGCCAGGGCCTGACCGGCCCGGAGACGGCCGTCCTGCTGGCCTACACGAAGATCACCGTCGCCGACGAGTTGCTGGCCACCACGCTGCCGGACGACCCGTACCTGAGCGGTCTGCTGCACGCGTACTTCCCGACGGCCCTGCGCGAGCGGTTCGCCGCCGCGCTCGCCACCCACCCGCTGCGCCGTGAGATCACGACCACCGTCCTGGTCAACGACACGGTCAACACCGGTGGTACGACCTACCTGCACCGGCTGCGCGAGGAGACCGGGGCCTCGCTGGAGGAGATCGTCCGGGCGCAGACCGCGGCCCGTGCGATCTTCCGCTCGGCCCCGGTGTGGGACGCCGTCGAGGAACTCGACAACAAGGTCGACGCGGCCGTGCAGACCCGGATCCGGCTGCACTCGCGCCGGCTGGTCGAGCGCGGCACCCGCTGGCTGCTCAACAACCGGCCGCAGCCGTTGCAGCTTCTGGAGACCGTCGACTTCTTCTCCGAGCGGGTCGAACAGGTCTGGCAGCAGCTGCCGAAGCTGCTGCGCGGCGCGGACCTGGAGTGGTACCAGCACGTGTACGACGAGCTGTCGGCGGCCGGTGTCCCGGACGAGCTGGCGACCCGGGTGGCCGGTTTCTCCTCGGCCTTCCCGGCGCTGGACATCGTCTCGGTGGCCGACCGCACGGGCAAGGAGCCGCTGGACGTCGCCGAGGTCTACTACGACCTCGCCGACCGCCTCGGCGTCAGCCAGCTGATGGACCGCATCATCGAGCTCCCGCGCGCCGACCGCTGGCAGTCGATGGCCCGCGCGTCCATCCGCGAGGACCTGTACGCGGCCCACGCGATGCTCACCGCCGACGTCCTCGCCGCCGGTGACGGCACGTCGACGCCCGAGCAGCGCTACCAGGCCTGGGAGCAGAAGAACACGGCGATCCTGGGCCGGGCCCGGGCCACCCTGGAGGAGATCCGCAGCTCGGACTCCTTCGACCTGGCCAACCTGTCGGTGGCCATGCGGACGATGCGGACGCTGCTGCGCACGCACGCGTAGCCGTACGACGCGAAAGGCGCCCCGGGCCGGTGCGGCTCGGGGCGCCTTTCGCGTACGTCCGGATCAGGTGGCCGGGGCGGTCGTCACCGGGGCGGCCTGCTTCGGCGGCGCGGCCGCCGGCTTGGGCTTCGTCTTGTCGGACTTGTCGCCGGTGAAGGACTCGTACTCGGCGAGGACCTCCTCGGTCGGCCCGTCCATGCGCAGCACACCGCGCTCCAGCCACAGCACCCGCTCGCAGGTGTCGCGGATGGACTTGTTGTTGTGGCTGACCAGGAACACCGTGCCCGCGCGCTGGCGCAGCTCGCGGATGCGCTCCTCGGAGCGCATCCGGAAGGACGCGTCACCGGTGGCCAGCGCCTCGTCGATGAGCAGCACGTCGTGGTCCTTGGCGGCGGCGATGGAGAAGCGCAGCCGGGCGCCCATGCCGGAGGAGTAGGTCCGCATCGGCAGGGTGATGAAGTCGCCCTTCTCGTTGATGCCGGAGAAGTCGACGATGTCCTGGTAGCGGTCCTTGATCTCCTCGCGGGACATGCCCATGGCGAGGCCGCCGAGGTAGACGTTCTTCTCACCGGTCAGGTCGCCCATCAGGGCGGCGTTGACGCCGAGGAGGGAGGGCTGGCCGTCGGTGTAGATGGCGCCGTTCTCCACCGGCAGCAGGCCGGCGACGGCCTTGAGCAGGGTGGACTTGCCGGAGCCGTTGGTGCCGATGAGGCCGATCGCCTCGCCCTTGTAGGCGACGAAGGAGACGCTCTTGACCGCGTGCACCAAGCGGGTGCCCGCCGCCTTCTCGGCCTGCTTGCGGCGCAGCATGCGGTTCAGGGCGGCGGTGGCGGAGCCGCGGCCGGCGCCGGTGCCGTGGACCCGGTAGACGATGTCCACCTTGTCGGCGACGACCGTGGGGATGGGGGTGTCGTTCACGTTCTCAGCCACGGCCGTACGTCTCCTCAGCCTTCCAGAAGTAGATGAAGCCGCCGACGCCCGCGAGCAGGGCCCAGCCGGTCGCCGCCGCCCACACGTGCGGGGGCAGCTGGCTGGAGTGGAAACTGTCGATCAGCGCGTAACGCATGAGGTCGATGTAGACGGCGGCCGGGTTGGTCTCCAGCGCGATCGTCACCCAGTGGGGCAGATGGTCGCCCTTGGTCAGCTTGTCGATGCTCCACATCACGCCGGACACGTACATCCAGGTGCGCAGGATGAACGGCATCAGCTGGGCGATGTCCGGGGTCTTCGCGCCCATCCGGGCCATGATCATCGCGACGCCGGTGTTGAAGACGAACTGCAGCACCAGCACCGGGGCGGCCAGCACCCAGGAGAAGGCGATGGGGACGCCGAAGCAGAGCAGGATGACGACCAGGGCGGCCATCGAGAACAGCAGCTGCTGGAGCTGCTGGAGCGCGAACGAGATCGGCAGCGCGGCCCGCGGGAAGTGCAGGGCCCGCACCAGGCCGAGGTTGCCGGAGATCGCCCGGGTGCCCGCCATGATCGAGCTCTGCGTGAACGTCCAGATGAACACGCCGGTGACCAGGAACGGGATGTAGTCCGGCACGTGCCGTTTGGTGCCGAGCAGGACACCGAAGATGAAGTAGTACACCGCCGCGTTCAGCAGCGGCGTCATGACCTGCCAGATCTGCCCGAGCTTCGCCTGGGCGTACTGGGCGGTGAGCTTGGCGGTGGCGAAAGCGGTGATGAAGTGGCGCCGAGCCCACAGCTGACGGACGTACTCCGGCAGGGAGGGACGGGCGCCGCTGACCGAGAGGCCGTGCCGGGCGGCGAGCGCCGCGAGGTCGTCCTCGGCCGTGACCGGAGTCGGGGGCGGTGTGTGGAGAACCTGGGTCACATCCGCTGCTTTCACTCGGGGGGTGGGGGTGCTGCGGCGTCCGGCTGGTCGCCCGGTCCCGTCACCCGGCGTTCGCTTACGCTTTTCTTTACGTTTTCTCACGTCGGGACGGGACCGTTTCGTCGCAACGGGAGCGTAGGCCGAGTTGGCGTCGGAACGCAACCGTTTCGTCGTCACGGAAGCCTGTGCGTCGTGACATTTCCGAGGTCAGGCCGCGATCGATTCGTTGCGGGAGAGGGCTCGGGGCCGCGTTCGCCACGGCGGTGAGCTGGGAGGGCTCGACGCCGGGCGGGTGTGGCGATCGGGTGGTGAGTGCCGTCGGAACGCAACCGTTTCGTCGTTACGCCCCTATGCTGGGGGCATGACGACGAACGCCGAGGAGTCCCAGACGCGTCCGCGCCGACGCGCCCCCGCCGGGGCGGCCGTCCTTCGCGAGGACGTGACCGAGGCCATCCGGGCCGCCGTCTTCGAGGAACTCGCGTCGGTCGGTTACGCCCGGATGTCCATCGAGGGCATCGCGCGCCGCGCGGGCGTCGGCAAGACCGCCGTCTACCGCCGCTGGCGCTCCAAGCTCCACCTCGTGCTCGACGTCGTCTCGGCCCTCGCCGTACTGGGCCTGCCGACGCCCGACACCGGCTCCCTGGAGGGCGACCTGCGCCTGCTGTACGAGGTCACCTCCCGCGCGCTGCGCCACCCGGTCGCCTCGCAGATCATCCCCGACCTCCAGGCCGAGGCGGCCCGCAACCCCGACATCGCCGAGGCCATGCAGAAGACGCTGCGCCAGGGCCAGGAGGGCGTCGCCAGCAAGATCATCGAGGCGGCGCAGCGACGGGGTGAACTCGCCGCGGACCTCGACGACGACCTGGCCATGGATCTGATCTCCGGCCCGCTGTACTGGCGTTCGGTGGTGATCCGGACCCCGAAGCTGCCGAAGGGGTACCTGGCGGCGCTGGCCCGCGGGACCGCGGAGGCACTCAAGGCGCTGTGAACCACCCGGCCGGGGCCCACGGCGGCGGCCGGCCGGACCGGTGGCGCCGGCGACGGTTTCGGGGCGTGGCTCGGCATCCTCCAACCGCCGGCCGCGGCGGGACCGGTACGGCTCGCCGGCGCCGGCGTCGCACCGGTGGGGTGCCGGTCACCGCCGCGTGCCGGATCGCGCTGCTGACCGGCGCGATCACCGCGCGCGTCCGGGGGGGGGTGGCGGTTCAGCCCCGGGCCGCCTCCGGGTGCAGGCGGAGCCATCCCTGCCAGGCCGAGGTGATCATGTCCTGGACGTCGTGCTTGGCCTTCCAGGTCAGTTCCGTGGCGATGCGGTCGGCGGAGGCGACCACACTGGCCGGGTCGCCGGGGCGGCGGGGGGCGACGGCCGGGGCGAGGTCGTAGCCGGTGACCGTGTTGATGAGGTCGATCATCTCGCGGACCGAGACACCCTCCCCTCGCCCGATGTTGAGGGTCAGGGAGCGGCCCGGCTCGGCCTGGAGGGCGCGGGCCGCGGCCACATGGGCCTCGGCCAGGTCCACCACGTGGATGTAGTCACGGACGCAGGTGCCGTCCGGCGTCGGGTAGTCGTCGCCGAAGACGAGCGGGGGCACGTTCTCCGTGAGCTTCTCGAAGACCATGGGGACCAGGTTGGAGACGCCGACGTCGGCCAGTTCGGGGCTGGCCGCGCCCGCCACGTTGAAGTAGCGGAGGGAGGCCGTCGCGAGGCCCGTGGCCCGGCCTGTGGCGCGGACCAGCCACTCGCCCGCCAGTTTGGTCTCGCCGTACGGCGACATCGGCAGGCACGGCGTCTCCTCCGTCACCAGGTCGACGTCCGGCATGCCGTAGACCGCCGCGGAGGACGAGAACACGAACGACGGGACCCTCGCCTCCGTCACCGCCTCCAGCAGGACGCGCAGGCCCTCGACGTTCTCGCGGTAGTAGCGCAGGGGGAGTTCCACCGACTCGCCGACCTGCTTCTTCGCCGCCAGGTGCACCACCCCGGTCACCTCGTGCTCGGCCAGCACGCGCGCGACGTTCTCACCGTCCAGCGTGGAGCCCGTCACCAGCGGCACGTCCTCGGGCAGCCGCTCGGCGATGCCGGTGGACAGGTCGTCGTAGACCACCGTCCGTTCGCCCGCCTCGGTCATCGCGCGTACGACATGCGCCCCGATGTAACCGGCGCCGCCGGTGATCAGCCAGGTCATGAGTGGCGGTCCCCTCCGTCAGTGGCCCGTGGTGTTCGTCAGGCACCTTGTCGTCAGTCACCTTTCAGTGAAGCAGGTGCCGCAGACAACCGGGGACGGCTGAGGTGACTCCCCGTGACCGACGTGCTGTGCGCGGTGCCCCTCGGCCGGCGGGTGGCGCGCCACAGGCGGGTCAGGGAGAGGGCGGCGGCGCCGACGAGCAGGCCGTTGCGGGTGAGCATCAGCAGGCAGCCCGTCCAGGTGCAGCCGACGACCTCGCCGTAGAAGGCGGGGTAGGCGACGGAGCTGACCGCCGTCGCCGCCACGACCAGGGCGGCGACCGGACGCTGGCTGGTGTGCCGCGAGGTCAGGCACACGGCGGCCAGGCCGAGCAGCCAGATCATGTACTGGGGGCTGATCACCCGGCTGGTGACGGTGAACAGGAGCACCGCGCTCAGGGCCGCGTCGTACGGGGTGGCCCGGGTCCAGTGCCGGGCGCGGACGCGCCACAGCAGCAGGAGCGCGAAGGCGGCCGCGGTGAGCACGAGGGACGCGGTCGCCACGGCGTGCACGTGCGGGCCGACGAGTTCCATCGCGCCGTACCGGTAGCGGACCGTGCCCCGCCAGCCGGCGTGCCGCGCGAGGCTGAGCGCGGTGCCGCCGAGCGACTCGATCTGCACACCCCGGCCGCCCTGCTGGCGCAGGAAGGCCAGCGGGTTGCGGAACGACACCACGAGGACGGCGAGGGTCGCGCTCCCGGTCAGGGCGGCGGACAACCACGCCGACCGGGTGGGGCGGCCGCGCTCCACACCCAGCAGGACCAGCGCCGGCCACACCTTCACCAGCGCGCCCAGGGCCGCGAGCGTCCCGCACGCGCGCGTGGAGCGCGACAGCGCCAGCAGGGAGAGCACGGCGAAGGCGGTGACCTCCACGTCGTAGCGGGCGAGCGGGAGATGCAGGAGGAGCGGGAGGCCGCCGGTCCACAGGGCCGCGCCCAGCAGGGTGCGCCCGGAACGCGTGCCCGCGCGCGCGAGCGCCGCCGTGACCAGCGCGTCCGTGGCCAGGGTGAGGGCCACGAACGCCTGGAAGTAGCTGACCCCGGGCACCAGCCCCGGCGCCAGCAGTACCGCGCCGGCGCCCGGCGGGTACTGCCACAACGTGTCGTGCGCCGGGAACGCGCCGTGCGCCAGCACGCCGTACCAGTGGAAGTACAACCGCCATACTTCGCGCGCGACCGCTCCGTGTCCCAGGAGTCGCTCGTTGTTGTGGACGAGGAGCCACAGCATCAGCGCGCGCGTGGCGAACCAGAGGGCGGCGAGCCCCAGAAGCCGGGAGAGCCGGGAGAGCCCGGGGAGGCGCGGGAGTCGAACAGGTGAGGCGAACGGGGCGCGGGGGAGCGGGGCGTACGGGCGGTGATTCATCAACGGTGAGCGTAAGCCGCCCGGATGGTGTATCCATGCCGATACGCCGTCAATACCCGGCAAAGGTTGGCTAATCGCAAAAGATCGGGCCGTGGTGAGTATCGGGCCTCTCGTAAAAGCACATCAGCGGACAAGGCGGAGGGAGGACTTCGGCCGACCGGCTTCGTCGAACCGACCGGAGCAGGAACCGGAACCGTTGGTCTCCGGATCACCGGCCGCATCACCGGCCGGACCGGCGCCCGGCCGGCGGCGTCGGGTGCGGTGTGCCGCCGCCGTGGGGGTTCCCGCAGCGGTGATGTTCGCGGTCGGGCTCTGGGGGCTGCACCGCGGCGGGATGTGGCGCGACGAGGCCGTCACCTACCAGGTCGCCGGGCGCACGGTGCCGCAGATCTGGCGGTTGCTGCACGGCGTCGACGCGGTGCACGGCCTGTACTACCTGCTGATGCACGTGGTGCTCGCCGCCGCCCCCGGACGCCCCGGTGAGATCGACCTCCGGCTGCCCTCGGTGTGCGCGGCCGCCGTCACCGCGAGCCTGGTGGCCGCCCTCGGCACCCGCCTCGCCCGGCCCCGCGTCGGCCTGTGGGCCGGACTGCTGTTCGCGGTCACGCCCCTGGTCGGCCACTACGCCCAGGAAGGCCGCTCCTACGCCCTGGTCGCCGCCGGGGCGACCGGCGCGACCCTGCTGTTCGTCCGTGCGGCGGCGCGGGAGGGTCGGCGGGCCTGGGCGTGGTACGGCGGTGTCCTCGCGGTCACCTGCTGGCTGCACGAGTTCGCGGTCCTGCTGCTGCTCGCGCACGCGGGAACCCTGGCGCTGGCCCGTTCGTCGGGAAGGGTGTGGCGGGGGTGGTGCTGCGCGGCCGGGGGCGTGGTGCTGTCGCTGCTGCCGATGGTCGCCGTCTCGCACACGCAGTCGGCGCAGGTGGCGTGGCTGACGGAGCCGGACGTGGAGACCGCGCAGGAGCTGCTGCGCCAGTATCTCGGCCCCACCGACGGGGTGTACTGGGCGTGCCTGGCGCTGGGCCTGCTCGGGCTGACCCGGCTGGTGGGCAGGCGCGGCGAGGTGACGCTCGCGGCGGTCGCGCTGCCGCTCGCGGTGCTGCCACCGGTGACGCTGATGCTCGCCTCGCAGTTCACACCGTTGTACGTCGACCGGTATGTGCTGTACGCGCTGGCCGGGGCGCCCCTGCTGGTGGCGCTCGGCGCGGACCGGGTCGCCGCGCTGCTCGGCCGGCTCTGGTCCCGGGGCACGGCGACCGCGCCCAGGCCGCCGGTGTTCACGCTGGCCGGGGTGCTGGCGGTGGTCCTCGCCTTCACCCACCAGATTCCGCTGCTGCGCGCGGACCGGGTGCCGGGCACCCGGCCCGACGATCTCGGCGCCGTCGCGAGGGCGGTGGCCCGGACACTGCGCCCCGGTGACCCGGTGCTGTTCCTGCCGGCCCACGCGCGCGGGACGCAGCTCGCCTATCCGGCCGACTTCAGGGGCACACGGGACGTGGCGCTGGCCGAGTCGGGGCCGCGGTCGGGGACCCTGTACGGGCGTGAGGTGACGGTGGGGACGCTGCGGCGGCGGCTGGCGGGGGCCGACGAGGTGTGGGCGGTGGTGGAGAAGTACGCGATGATGCGCGGATACCGGCCGCGGCTGCCCACCGAGCGGGCCAAGTTCGCCGTGCTGAACCAGGAGTTCGTACTGCGCGAGGAGATGGTCGTCGACCGGATCGCACTGCGCCTGTACGTGCGGCCGATCCGGGGCGCCGACGGTCAGCCGTGAACCGCGGGGCGGTCAGCAGGAACCCTCCTCCAGGGCGGCCGCGTCCAGGGTGCCCGTCAACTGGTCCAGACGGGCCTTCAGGTCGCGGATCTCGTCCACGTCGAAGCCGGTCGCCGAGACGATCCGGCGCGGCACCTCCAGCGCCCGCTCGCGCAGCGCCGACCCCGCCTCCGTCAGCCGTACGTCCACCGAGCGTTCGTCCCGTGTGCTGCGCTCGCGGCGCACCAGGCCCGCCGTCTCCAGGCGCTTGAGGAGCGGGGAGAGGGTGCCCGAGTCCAGGCGGAGGTGCTCGCCGAGCTTCTTGACCGGCAGGTCGCCCTCTTCCCACAGCACCAGCATCACCAGGTATTGCGGGTAGGTGAGACCGAGGTCCTTGAGGATCACGCGGTAGACGCTGTTGAAGGCGCGGGACGCCGCGTGCAGGGAGAAGCAGATCTGGCGGTCCAGGCGGAGCCACTCCGCCTCGGGGACGTGGGCGGAGGACGGGGCGGGGGCCTGGGCGGGGGTCGGGGTCGTCGCGGTCATGGCTCCAGCGTAGCTCTTGCGAGCCATTCAGTTGTGCACAACTTAATTGTGTGCTCTACTTGTGGTCGTGAGGGCGGCCGGAACGGAGCCGCCGGAACACCGCAGCAGTGAATTTCGAGAGGGATGGTCTTCCATGGACGCGCTCTACACCGCAGCCGCCACCGCCACCGGCCGGGAAGGACGGGCGGTCAGCTCGGACGGGCAGCTGGACCTCGCGCTGGCGTTCCCGGCCGCGCTCGGCGGCAACGGCCAGGGCACCAACCCCGAGCAGCTCTTCGCCGCCGGTTACGCCGCCTGTTTCGCCAGCGCCCTCGGTGCCATCGGCCGCCAGGCCAAGGTCGACACCGGTGAGATCTCCGTGACCGCCGAGGTCGGCATCGGCAAGGACGAGTCCGACGGCGGCTTCGCGCTCAAGGTCACCCTGCGCGTCGAGCTTCCCGAGGAGCTGGCCAACGAGACCGGCGAGAAGCTGGTCCACCAGGCCCACGAGTACTGCCCCTACTCCAAGGCGACCAAGGGCAACATCCCGGTCGAGCTCATCGTCGAGTAGTCGGCCGGGCGGCCACCGGGACGCCCCTCGTCCGGGTGAGCCGCGCGAGCACCTCGCCGGTTCGCCGGCTCCAGTCCACGACCACCGCCTCCTCGGGCAGTCGCTCCCGCCGCGTCAGCAGCAGCCAGCGCACCCGTGGGCGGTGGTCGTGGCCGTCGGTCGGCTCGATGCCGTAGCCGGGCAGCAGCCGCACGGCGTAGTACGCGTCCGTGACCACCGGCTCGCCGCGGCCGATGTGCCGAGCCGCCCAGTCGTACGACGGCCAGCGCGGCGGCTGCACGAAGCCGACCGGGTCCACCGAGCGCGGTACGACCGCTCCGGCCTGCGCGGCCAGGAGACCCAGACAGGCCCCGCCCGCGGTGGCCCAGCCGAGCGCCCGCCGCCACCCCGGCCAGGGCCGTGCCGCCGTCAGCTCCACGGCCAGGGCGCACTGGGGTGCCAGCAGCGCGAGCCCGAGCAGCTCCCCGAAGCCGTGCCGGCGCCCGCCGCCCGCCATCACCAGGCACTCCACCGCGAACAGCAGAACAAGCGGATCACGCCAGGCCGCACCCCACCCGGCCCCCTCACCACCCCGCCACCCGGCCGCCCCCCGCCCCTCCCCGCCACCCGGCCATCGGCCCGCCCCACACCGGATCCGGTACCCGCCCCGCCCCGCTCGTCGGGTGCGCAGCCACAGGGCCGGTACCCCCAGGAGCAGGGCCAGCCAGCACTGGGCGGCCAGGCCGTCGTACCGTTCGTACGGCTGTGGCAGCACGCGCGCGTGCGTGCCCGACGCGGCCACCGCGGCCGCCACCGCGCACAGCAGCCCCCACCGCACCCGGACCGGGCCCCGCCAGTCCCGCTGCCACCCCGCCGCGAACGCCGCCGCCCCGGCCGCCGCCCCCACGCCGAGCACCGGGTCGACCAGCGCCACCACCCCGTACAGGACGCCGAGAGCCGCGTAGCCGGTCCGGCTGCGCAGCCCGTCCGGGCCGACGTAGCGCACCCGGCGCAGGTCGCGGGTCCGGCCGCCGGTCAGGGCCCAGGCCCAGAAGGTGAGGCCGAGGGCGAACGCCGACGGGTAACCGAGGCTGCCGGTCAGCGGCAGCAGCGCCAGCGTGCCGCCGCCCCGGGCCGGTTCCGTGCCCCACAGCACGGCCATGAAGGCCAGGGCCAGCACCGGTGCGAAGGGGCGCGGGGTCAGGACCCGGACCAGCCGTCCGAGGCCGCTCAGCAGGAGCAGCAGGTTCAGCGGGCCGCACAGCCGCAGCAGCTGCCACCCGGTCAGACCGGTCAGCCTGGCCACCGCACCCTGCGCCAGCACGTACGGGGAGACGGCGGCGTCCGCCAGGCCCGAGCGCAGCCCCTCCACCGCCGCCGCGTGCTGACCCGCGTCGCAGCACGGCGGCACCCGCCAGGACGCCAGCGTCATCAGCAGCCAGAACAGCAGGCCGAAGGCCTGGTACGGGGTGAGCCGGCGGACCCGGCCGCGGCGCAGGGCGGTGCAGCCGTGCGCGGCGCGCCGGACCAGCGCGCCGGTGCTCACCGGCGGGAACGGACAGGACGGACCATTTGCCGAGTGTTCCCGCTCGCCCCGCCCGCTGTGCCGCCCGTCACCTCATCGAGTGAGCCGCCGACGTATTCGCGACGCTCACCTCAACGGGTGATGCCGACCGTCCTCGGCACCCCCTGCGCGGGCACCGCCGCCATCCGGTGCGCCAGTGGCTCCAGCAACAGCGGCACCCCCACCACCGGCAGCAGCCAGGCCGGCACGATCAGCCGGTCGCCCCAGACGTTGATGTCCGGATGCGCGGCCTGGGTGAGGATCCCGGTACCGGCGGCGGCCAGCAGGAAAACTCCGAACGCGGGCCGCCGCCGCGCCCCCCACGCCCCGGCCGCCAGCGCCGCCGCGAACAACGGCGCCATCGCCTGCCGGCGCAGCCACTCCACCCAGAAGTTCCCCTCCAGGTGCAGGAACTCCCCCCAGGGGTGGGCCCGGTCCGGGTGGGCGTAGTGGTTGGTCAGCAGGTCCTGCATGCTCTCCGCCTCGGAGGGATAGTGCAGCAGCCGGGCGAGGAGCAGGGTGCCGGCGACCGCCAGGCATCCGGCGGCCGCGACCGCCACCACCCCGCGCCCCGGCGCCCGGCCGTGCCGTCGGCGCCGCAGCGCGACCGCCGCGCCCGCCCCGGCCAGGCACACCCCGAGGAACAGCGCCTGCGAGTGCTTCACGGCGAACAGCGCGAGCAGCGCGCCCGCCACCAGCGCCGTCCCGGCCCGCGCCCGCCCGGTCAGGGCCAGCGCACAGCCCCACACCGCCGTCAGGGTCAGCGCCAGCATCAGGCCCTCGGTCATCGGCCGCATCGCGGTCGTACCGACCGGCAGCACGTAGTAAAGGGCCTGACCGGTCAGCGCGAGCGGCACCGGGACGGACAGCGTCCGCAGCACCAGGAAGACCAGCACCCCGCCCGCGACCGTGACCAGCACACTCGCCAGCCACACCCCCCAGGTCACCCCGAACACGGTGACGAACGGCAGCAGGAGCACTGGATAACCGGGCCGCACCTCGAAGATCGCCCGCAGCCGGGGGCCCACGAACGGCACGACGTGCCCGTCCGTCTGCTCGCCGCCCGCCGCCAACCTCCGGTCCACCCGCCCGAGTTCGTCGGACCGGCAGGCGGCGTACACCTTCCGTGCCGGACTCGGCGCATGGAAGCGCAGCACATCCACGCGCCGCGCGCGCTCCGCCCCCGACGCCCGCCCGGCGCACACCCAGTCGACCGTCTCCGCCGCCGCCTCCCGTCGGCCCGCGCCCCCCAGGGTCAGCGCGTACGACACGTAGTTCTTGGAGTCGGGGGTGTCCCGGCCGGTGACGTCGGCGAGTTGCAGCACCGCGAACACCACGGCCAGCACCAGCACCCAGGTACGCGGTCTCATGTCGCCGCCAGCAGGTCGTGTCCCGCCGCCGGTTCCGGCACCCGGGCACCGGCCGGCGGCATCGACTCACCCAGCAGCAGCGTCCGCACCACCCGTTCGGCGGCCCGTCCGTCGTCGAACTCGCAGAACCGCGCACGGAAGTCGGCCCGCAGCCGGGCCGACTCCTCGTCCCGCCAGCTGCCCGAGGCGAACAGCCAGGCCAGTTCCCGGTAGGAGTGCGAGACATGGCCGGGTGCCTCGGCGGTGATGTCGAGGTAGGCGCCCCGGCTCGCGGTGAACGTGGCCCAGTCGTCGGCGTGCACGACGATCGGCCGGTCCAGGTTGGCGTAGTCGAACATGAGGGAGGAGTAGTCGGTGACGAGCACGTCCGAGGCGAGCATGACCTCCTCGGCGTGCGGTTCGCAGGTCGCGTCGACCACGATCCCGCGCCGGTGCAGCTCGGCCAGGCCGAGACCGCGGGCCGGGCCGGTCGCCAGGGCCGGATGCAGCCGGACCACCAGGGTGTGGCCGGGACCGAGGTCGGCCGCGAACCCGGTCAGGTCGATCCGGTCGACGTGACCGCCCCTGACGTAGTCGCGGCGGGTCGGGGCGTAGAGCACGACGGTGTGGTCGGCCGGAATGCCGTACCGCTCCCGAAAGCCACCGCCCGCCGCAACCCCACCCCCGCCCTCGCCCCCGCTGCCGCCCCCGGCTTCCCGCCGGCCGGCGTTCACCAGGACGTCGTTGCGCGGGCTGCCGGTGCGGGCCGACGCGAAGTGACAGGGGTAGGCCCGCTCCCAGACCAGCTCCGAGTGGCGGTTGGCGACCAGGCTGTGGTCCCAGCGGTCGGCCCGGCGCAGCATCTGCGGCACGTCGAAACCGAGCCGGGCTCCGGGCTTGCCCAGCAGGTCGGCGCCCAGGTACTTGAGCGGGGTGCCCCGATGGGTGTGGACGTGCACACTGCCGGACCGCTTCACCAGAGTCCCGGGCCAGTTGACGTCGTTGACGAAGAACTTCGCGCGGGCGGTCAGCCGCAGGTACTCCGGGGAGTCGAGCAGCACGTGCTCCACCCCTGCGGGCAGCCCGGCCGCCACCTCCGCGTCCTTCACCACCCACACGCCACGCAGTCCCGGCGCGATCGTCCGGGCCGCGCGGTACACGGCCGCCGGGTCGCCCAGCATGCCCCGGTGCGAGGAGGCCGAGTACAGGACCAGGTTCTCGTCCAGCGGCCGCAGGGAGCGCAGCCCGGTGAGCGCGCGCCGCCCCCGGACGCCCGCCGCCCGCCGTACCCGCAGTGCCTGCCGTCCGCTCTCCCGGCCGGCCCGCTCCGCCTGCTGCCTCAGCCGGTACGCGGCGTACGAGCTGCCCAGCACACCCAGGTCGGCCCCCTCCGGCCGGAACGCCCGGTACAGCTCGGCCGTGCGCCGGAAGAACTCGCCCCGGGCGGCGGGCGGCAGCCGGTCCGGCTTGGCCAGGATGTCCAGGCAGTGCTCGCCCATCTTCCGGTGCAGACAGGGCCGCCAGCCGGCCAGTTCCGGACGGGAGTCCAGGAAGGCGAAGACCCGTCTGTACTGGTCGTGGACGTCGAAGTGCTTGCGGCTCGTGGTGGAGAGGATGTTGCCCTGGCGGCGCTGGCGGTAGTTCAGGCAGATCCGGTCGAGGGTGGCGATCCGGTCCGCGCTGAGCATGACCGGGAAGGTCCACGGGGTGTCCTCGTAGTAGCCCGGCGGGAACTGGAAGCCGTTCTCCTCGACGAAGTCCCGCCGGTACACCTTGTTCCAGACGACCATCAACAGGTCCAGGATCTCCGGGTGTTCGGCGGCCGTGAAGGTGTCCGACCGGGCGCCGAGGAGGTCGGCGAGGGCGTTGCGCCGGGTGCCGCCCCACCAGTACGTGCGGGCGTAGTCGAAGACCAGCACGTCCGGGTCGCCGGTCTCCGCGAGCCGGTCGGCGATCGCCCGCAGCGCGCCCGGGGTGAGGGTGTCGTCGCTGTCCAGGAAGAAGACGAAGTCACCGGTGGCGTAGGGCAGTCCGGCGTTGCGGGCGCGGCCGAGGCCGACGTTCTCCGGCAGGTGCAGCACCCGCACGCGCGGGTCGCTGGCCGCGTACTCGTCGAGGATGGCGCCGCAGCCGTCCGGGGAGCGGTCGTCCACGGCGATCACCTCGATGTCGTGGAAGGACTGTTCCAGGACCGAGTCGAGGCACTCGCGGAGATAGCCCTGCACCCGGTAACAGGGGACGATGAGACTGAAGCGGGGCACGGTCAGCTCCTGACGAGGGTCGCGGACGGCGCGGGCAGGCGTTCCGCCAGCGGGATCACCGCCGGGATCGACTCCGGCGGCTGGCCGAGCAGCACCCGCCGTACCACCCGTTCGGCGGCCAGGCCGTCGTCGAACTGGCAGAACCGCTCCCGGAACGCGGAGCGCAGCTCCTTGGACTCCGCGCCCCGCCAGGAGCCGTCGCGGAAGATCCGGGCCAGTTCCTCCGGGGTGCGGGCGACCGGTCCGGGCGGCTCGGCCATCAGGTCGAAGTAGACGCCCCGGGTCGCCCGGTAGACCTCCCAGTCGTCGGCGTAGATCACGATCGGCCGGTCGAGGTTGGCGTAGTCGAACATGATCGACGAGTAGTCGGTGACCAGCGCGTCCGCGGCCAGGCACACGTCCTCGGCGGAGCGGTGCCCGGTGACGTCGATGACCCGGCCGGTGCTTCCGCGCAGGCGTCCCCGGTCGTAGAAGTAGTGGGCGCGCAGCAGGACCACCACGTCCTCGCCGGCCGCCTCGCAGAACGCCTCCAGGTCGAGGCCGGGCTCGAACCCGGTGTGGTGGTCGCGGTGGGTCGGCGCGTACAGCACGGCCGTGCTGCCGTCCGGGACGCCGAGCCGGCGCCGGATCCGGATCACGTCGTGGGCGGAGGCCGTGTAGTACACGTCGTTGCGCGGATAGCCGTACTCCAGCGCCTGGTACGAGCCCGGGAAGGCGCGCTCCCACGTCTGCGTGGAGTGCCGGTTGGCGGAGAGGTTGAAGTCCCAGCGGTCGACGCGGCCGAGCAGTCTGGTGAAGCTGCCGCTGCGCGCGGCGACCACCGGGTACGTCGACTGGTCGACGCCCATCTTCTTCAGCGGCGTGCCGTGCTGCGTCTGGAGGTGGACGCTGCCGGGCCGTTTGACGACCCCCTCGGCGAAGTTGGCGTTGTTGATCAGGTACTTGGCGCGGGCCAGCAGCTGCCAGGAGCGGCGGCTGCCGATCACCGCGTGGTCGACGTCCTTCGGCAGGGTGTGCTCCTGTCCGGCCTCCACCAGGAACACCGAGTGGATCCGCGGGGCGAGCGCGCGGGCCACGGCGTGGATCGCGGCCGGGTTGCAGACGTAACCGCGCCCCCAGTACGCGCAGTACACGGCGAGGTTCGGATCCAGCGGCCGGCGCAGTTCGAGGGCGTAGCGCAGCCGGGTGAGCGGCATCCGCGGCCGGGGCAGCCGCCCGGCGGCGCCGACCGCCACCCGGTTGACACCGCGCAGCGCCCGGAACGCCGTGTACGCACCCGCCGCGAGCAGCCGGTGCTGCACCCCCACGCTGCCGCCCGGCATCCGGAACCCGGCGGGCCGGTGCGCGCGGTGCAGCCGCCCGGCCCGGCGGAAGAACGCCCGGTGCCCGGACGGCATCCGCTCCGGCCGCGCGGCCGTCCTCAGCACCAGCCCGAAGACCTGCTCGAACAGCACCCGCGCCCGGTCGTCCGGCAGTCCCGCGGCCCGCTGGAGGACCAGTTCCACCTGGTCGAGGAGGTCCTGCTGGTGCGGTCCCGGCAGATTCAGCCGGCTGCCCTGCCGGCGCAGCCGGTGCCGTACGACCACCGCCCGCAGCGTTGCGATCCGGTCGGCGGCGACGGTGGTCAGGCCGCCCCAGCCGACGTCCGTGAAGTGACCGGCGGGGAACACCAGCCGCCGGTCCGCGACGAACGCACGGCGGTAGGCCGCGCTCCAGGCCGGCAGCGCCACCCCGGTCAGCCCCGGCGCCTGCTCCGGCGTGCATGGCCCGGGCGGGGCGGACGCCAGCAGCGGTGCCGCCGGGTTGGTCGGCTCACCCTCCCACCACGGCGTCCGCTCGTGCTCGAAGTACAGGACGTCCACGTCGCCGGTGGCGGTGAGCCGTGCGTCGAGGAGCGCCAGCGCGCCCGGCACCAGCACGTCGTCGCCGTCCAGGAACAGCAGGTACGCGCCGCTCGCCGCCCGCACGCCGGTGTTGCGGGCCCCGCTGAGCCCGGCGGACGGTGGTGAGTGCACCGGGACCACCCGGGAGTCCCGCTCGGCGTAACCGGCGGTGACCGAGGCGGCCGGGGCGTCGGGACCGTCGCAGACCGGGATCAGCTCCAGGTCGCCGAAGGACTGGGCGAGGACCGAGTCCAGCGCCTGGGACAGCCGGCCGGCGACCCCGTGGGACGGGACGATGATGCTGAAGCGGGGCATGCTGCTCTTTCTCAGGTGTGCAAACGACCCGGTCGCCCCGCCGGCCGCCAGGTGGACGGCCGGGACGGAGTGGGCCGCGAGGTGTTCGGGGGCATGTGAGAACTCCCTGCGAGGCAAACGGCGTTCAGCGGCTCTCGGTGACGGGCAGATGGCCGGAAGGTTGCGGAACAGTGGCCAGCGGGGACTGGGCCGGCCCCGAGGCGGCCGACGGCACCGGGTGCCGCTCGCCCGGCGGGATGACCTCCGGCAGCCCCGCCGGCTCGCCGAGCACCACATGCCGTACGACCCGTTCGGCGGCGCGTCCGTCGTCGTACCGGCAGAACCGTTCCCGGAAGGCGGCGCGCAACTGGGCGGAGCGGGAGCCGCACCAGTGCCCGGTGGCGAAGATGTCGATCAGCTCGCCCTCGGTGCGGGCGACCGCGCCGGGCGGGCTGGCGCGCAGGTCGAAGTAGGTGCCGCGGGCCGCGTGGTAGGCGTCCCAGTCCGCGGTGTGGACCACGATCGGGCGGTCCAGGTTGGCGTAGTCGAACATGATCGAGGAGTAGTCCGTGATCAGCGCGTCCGAGGCCAGGCAGAGGTCTTCCACGCTCGGGTGGTCGCTGACGTCGATCACCCGGGAACCCGTCGCCAGGGGGCCGCCGTGCCAGTAGTGGGCGCGGGCCAGGACCACGAACCGCGGGCCGAGGCGGCGCACGATCCGGTCCAGGTCCAGGACCGGGCGCTGGGTGCGCCGGTAGTCGCGGTGGGTGGGCGCGTACAGGAGGGCGACCGCGCCCTCGGGGACACCCAGGGACTCCCGGATGCGGGTGACGTCCGCCGAGGTGGCCTGCTGGAAGACGTCGTTGCGCGGATAGCCGTACTCGAGGGTGGTGTAGCCGCCGGGGTAGACGCGTTCCCAGGTCAGGGTGGTGTGGCGGTTCGCGGACAGTACGTAGTCCCACTTGTCGACGCCCCGCAGGAGTTCCTCGAAGTCCATGCCGGCGCCGGCCGCCGGGTGTTCCTGGAGGTCCAGGCCCATGTGCTTGAGCGGGGTGCCGTGCTGGGTCTGGACGAACACCTGGCCGGGGCGCTTGCGCAGCCGCCGGTCGAAGTTGACGTTGTTGACCAGGTACTTGGAGCGGGCCAGCGCCGTCCAGTAGCCGAGGCTGCCCGGGCGCAGCCGGCGCGGGCCCGGCGGGATGGTGTGCTGGTGCTCGGGGCGGGCGATCCAGGCGGTCCGGATGTGCGGGGCATGGGTGCGGAACGCCTTCTCCAGCGCGCCCGGATTGCAGCCGTGGCCGCGGTTCCAGTAGGCGGCGAACACGGCCCGGTCGGCGCGCAGCGGAAGCCGCAGCTGGACGCGGTAGTGCAGCTGGAGCAGGGCCGAGCGCACCCCTCGGGCGGACTTGACGCCGGCTTTCAGCGCCCGGCGACGGGCCCACAGCGCCAGCTGGAGGGCGCGGTAGGTGCGGTGCATGCCGTGGTGGACGAGGGCGTGCCGGAGCCGGGTGCGCCAGGGGACCGGGCCGCCCCTGGTCCGGTAACGGCGGCAGTGGGCGCGGGCCTTGCGCAGGAACTCGGCGCGGGTGCCGCGGGGCAGCCGCTCCTTCCTGGTGAACACCGTCGAGAAGTGGTCGATCATCCGGCGGAACAGCACGGGCCGCCAGTGCGCCAGGTCGGGCCGCTCGTCGAGGAACGCGAAGACCCGGTCGTACTGGTCGAAGACGTCGAAGTGCCTGCGGCTGGTGGTGCCGAGGATGCTGCCCTGCCGTCGCTGCCGGTAGTGCACGCACACCCGGTCCAGGGTCGCCAGCGATCCGGCGGCCATCAGGACCGGGTAGGTCCAGGGAGTGTCCTCGTAGTAGCCCGGCGGGAAGGTGAAGCCGTGCTCCTCGACGAACTCCCGCCGGTACGCCTTGTTCCAGGCCACCATCAGCACCCGGAGCAGCCCCGGCCGGTCCTCGAGCCGGAAGGGCGCCGGGCCCTGTTCGGTCAGCTGCGCGGCGAGCTTGTTGCGCTCCGCCCGGCCCGTCCAGAAGGTCCGCGCGTAGTCGTACACCAGGACGTCCGGCTCGCCCGCCTCCTTGACCCGGTCGGCGACCGCCCGCAGCGCGTCCGGGGTGAGGGTGTCGTCGCCGTCCAGGAAGACCAGGTAGTCGCCGCTCGCCTGCGCCATCCCCGCGTTGCGGGCGCCGCCCAGACCCTCGTTCTCCGCCAGGTGGACCGCCCTCACCCGCGCGTCCCGGGCCGCGTACTCGTCGATGATCGTGCCGCAGGCGTCCGGGGAGCGGTCGTCGACGGCGATCAGTTCCAGATCGGGGTACGACTGCGAGAGCACCGAGTCCAGGCACTCGGGCAGATACGCCTGGACCTTGTACGCGGGGACAATGACACTGAACCTGGGCAAGGGGCATCCATGGGTCGGTCGGCGCGGGCGTTCTGCCCGGGAACGGCCGATGGAGTGATGTGGTTACGGTTCCCTACGTCATGTGGGTTACGTACCGCGAGCGGAAAGAGGGCGGCCCGGTGACCGGCCCGCCCCCTTCCGTCGACACGGATGCCTCCGACACGGATGCCGCCGGCACGGATGCCTCCGGCGCGGCTATTTGACCGCGCCCGCCATCACCCCGGTCACGAACTGCCGCTGGAACGCGAAGAACACGGCCAGCGGGATGACCATCGAGATGAACGCGCCGGGTGCCAGCACGTCGACGTTGTTGCCGAACTGGCGTACCTGGGTCTGCAACGCGACCGTGATCGGCTGGGTGCCCGACTTGGTGAACACCAGCGCGACCAGCATGTCGTTCCACACCCACAGGAACTGGAAGATGCCGAGGCTGGCGATGGCCGGTCCGCCGAGCGGCATCACCACCCGGGTGAACAGGCGCAGTTCACCGGCGCCGTCCAGGCGGGCCGCCTCCAGCAGTTCGCGCGGGATCTCCGCGAAGAAGTTGCGCAGCAGGAACACCGCGAACGGCAGACCGAAGCCGACGTGGAACAGGATCACGCCGACGATCGTGCCGAACAGGCCGATCTTGCCGAAGAGTTCGGCGATCGGGATCAGCGCCACCTGCACCGGCACCACCAGCAGGCTGACCACGATCAGGAACCACCAGTCCCGGCCCGGGAACTCCATCCACGCGAACGCGTACCCGGCCAGCGCCCCGATGACCACGACCAGGATCGTCGCCGGGACGGTGATCAGGACCGTGTTCCAGAGGGAGTGGGTGATGTCGCCGTTCTCCAGGAGCTTCCGGTAGCTGTCGAACGTCAGCTGGGACGGCTTGCTGAACACGTGCCACCAGCCGTTCGCGCTCATGTCCTCCGGCGAGCGCAACGACGACGCCAGCAGCCCGATCGTCGGCACCAGCCAGAACAGCGCGACGACGATCAGGAAGACGCGCACCAGACCGCCGTTGACCTTCTCCAGCAGCCAACTCATCGCCGCTCCTCCCGCCGCAGTCGCCGGACGTTGAACCACATCACCGGGATGACCAGGAGGAGCAGGAAGACCGCGATCGCGCTCGCGATGCCCGGCTGGCCCTCCGAGAAGCCCTTGCGGTACAGCTCCAGGGCGAGCACGTTCGCGTCGTCCTGCGAGGAGCCCGGCGCGATGATGTACACGAGGTCGAAGACCTTCAGCACGTTGATCATCAGGGTGACGGTGACGACCGCGAGGACCGGGGCCAGCAGCGGCACGGTGACCTTGCGGAACACCTGCCACTCGGTCGCCCCGTCCACCCGCGCCGCCTCCAGGAGCTCCCGCGGCACGCCCGCCAGCCCGGCCGCGATCAGCACCATCGCGAACCCCGCCCACATCCAGACGTACGACCCGATGATGGCGGGCGTCACCAGGGACGGGCCGAGCCAGTCGACACCGTTGTAGGGCTGCTTGAAGTTGCTCGCGGGCAGCCGCAGCCGGGCCCCGTCGGCGGTGGCCGGCAGGGTGAAGGTGCCGTCGGCGGCGGCCTTCGTGGACGCCACCACCGTGCCGTTCTTCACCGCCTCGATCCGCATCCCGTCGTAGCCCAGCTCGGACGGGTCGGGAACGCCGAGCCTGCCGACGCCCTTGCCGCGGGTGAAGTCCTGCCAGGTGGTGCCGGTGATCTTCCCGGGATCCGGCTTCGCCGCCACGGCGCTCTTCGCACCGCCCGGCATCTGGTCGGGCGCTACGCCGACCAGGGGGAGGGCGACGGTCTGGCCGGTGTGCACGGTGGCCGTGGTGAGGAAGCCGCCCTGGTCCGGCTTCAGGGGCGACTCCCGGCCCGGGTGGGCGTTCGGGAACGCCGAGGACTGGGCGAAGGTGTCATGGATGCCGACCCACACCGCGTTCGCCACGCCCTTGTCCGGGTCCTGGTCGTACACCAGCCGGAAGATGATGCCGGCGGCCAGCATCGAGATCGCCATCGGCATGAAGACGACCAGCTTGAACGCCGTTCCCCAGCGCACCCGCTCGGTCAGCACCGCGAAGACGAGACCGAGGGCGGTGGAGACGGTCGGCGCGAACACCACCCAGATGATGTTGTTCTTCAGGGCGGTGCGGATGCCGTCGTCCGTGAAGATCGCCTTGTAGTTGTCGAAGCCGGCGAAACCGCTTCCGTCGGCGTTGTAGAAGCTGCGGATCAGCGAGTACCCGATCGGGTAGACCACGAGCGCGCCGAGCAGCACCAGGGCGGGCAGCAGGAAGAGAGCCGCCACGGTTCTGCGGGTGCCGGTCACGCTCTTGCGACGGCCGGGAGCGGCGGGGGTCCTCCCGACCCCCGCCGCGGCGGGCGATGCCATCCCCGGGTCAGCTTCCGCTGCCGTAGGCGGCCGCCGCGTCCTTCTCCAGCTTCGCCTGGGTGCCCGCGACGTCCTTCGGGTTCTGCAGGAAGTCCTGGAGGTCCTTCCACTCGCCCTTGCCCGGGGTACCGCCGAACGCCTGCGGAGCCTGGTCGGACATGTCGAAGCGGAAGTCGTCACCGGAGGCGATCAGCGCCTGGGCGATCTTGCGCTGCACCTCGTTCGGATACGCCGAGTTCGCCACGCTCTTGTTCGGCGAGAGGTAGCCGCCGAGCTTCGCCTGGATCGTCGCCGCGTCCGGGGAGGCCAGGAACTTCGCCAGCGCCTGGGCACCCTTGGAGTCCTTGAAGACGACGGCCGCGTCACCACCGGAGACCACCGGCGCGGTCGAGCCGACCGCCGGGAACGGGAACACCTTCGCGTCCGTGCCCACCTTCGCCTTGGTCTCCCCGATGTTGACCTGCACGAAGTCGCCCTCGTAGACCATGCCCGCCTTCGGCTGGTCGCCGCCGGTGAAGGTCTGGGTGACCGACGCCGGGAACTCCGTCTGGAGCGCACCGGCCGCGCCGCCCGCCACGTACCCCTTCTTGCCCCAGACCTGGGCCAGCGTGGTCAGCGCCTGCTTCACGGACGGATCCGTCCACTTGATCTTGTGCTGGGCGAGCTGGTCGTACTTCTCCGGACCGGCCTGTGAGAGGTACACGTTCTCGAACCAGTCGGTCAGCGTCCAGCCGTCCGCGCCGCCCACCGAGAACGGGGTGACGCCCGAGTCGTACACCGCCTGCGCCGCCGTCAGCAGGTCCTGCCAGGTCTTCGGCTCCTTGGCGCCCGCGTTCTCGAAGACCTTGGTGTTGTACCAGATCAGCGACTTGTTGGCGGCCTTGTAGTAGACGCCGTACTGCTTGCCGCCGACCTTGCCGATGTCCTGCCAGCCCTGCGAGTAGTTCTTCTGCACCTCCGTGACGGTGTCGGCGCTCAGCGGTTTCGCCCAGCCCTTCTGCACGGCCTGCTTGATGGCGCCCGGCTGCGGCAGCAGCGCGATGTCCGGCGGCTGACCGCCCGCGATCTTCGACCCGAGGAAGTTGATGATCGGGTCCTGGGCGGGCACGAAGGTCACCTTCGCGCCGGTGCGCTTCTCGAACTCGGCGAGCACCTGTTTGAAGTTCTTCTGCTCCTGCCCGGTCCACACGGCGGCGACCTCCAGGGTCGTGCCGTTGAGCTTCGGGAGGCTGAGGGTGCTCGTCGGAGTGGCGGAGGCGCTGTTGCCGTCGGTGGACTTCTTGCCGCTGCCGCCGCCGCAGGCGGTGAGCGCGAGTGCCCCCGCCATCAGCGCGGCGAGTGTGGTGACGGCCCTGCCGGTCCGGATGGTGCTGCTGTTACTGCGCATCACTTCCCCGTTCGTCGTTCTTCATTGAACGTCAGAACTCTGTCCCGTGCGCTCCGGTGTACGCGGGGGCCGCCTGCCCGGCAAGGGTGCCTACAGGTCAGCGCGGGGGATCGTGATCACGTTGTGATCGGCGGCAGCCGGAGAACCGCTCCTAGAGAAGGGACGGCACCCGCGCAGCCGCCACTTCCTTCGCCGCCCGCTCCACGGCGCTCGCCAGCAGCGCCAGGTCCGTCGGTCCGTTGCCCAGTTCCCGGACCGGGCGGCGGGCGGGCGGATCACCCATCCGGTGCCATTCGAGGGCGACCACCGTGGGGCGCTGGGTGGCCGTGCGAGGGATCCGGCCGGTGACCCGGCCCGCCTGGAACGCCGTGCTGCGGCCGTCCGGGGTGGTCAGGCGACCACGGCCCGGCGCCGGTTCGTCCGGGCCGGACGCGGGCGCGTCCAGGGCGACGCGCAAGGTGGCCTGCCGGGCGGGTTCCGTCTCCGCCGTACGACCGCCCGTGCCGGCCGCCGCGACCAGGTGGACGCCGAGCCGGTCGCCCTCCTTCGCCACCGCCTCCAGCGCCCGCATCACGGAACCCGCGGCCGGGCGGCCCGGCGAACCGAGCGCGGGGGAGACCAGGGCGTCCAGGTCGTCGACCACGACCACCAGACGGGGCAGCGGGGGCGGTGCCTCGGCCTGCCTGCGGGCCGCCGCACCGGCCGACGGACGCAGCCGGAGCGTGGAGCTGGACGGCGCTTCTATGTCGGCGGCTCCCGCGGCGGCCGGGCGGCCGCGCTGGGGGACGATCCGGCCCGAGATCTCCCGCTGCGCGTGCCACTCCGCGAAGTCGCAGCGGCCCAGCAACTCGGCCCGCCGCTTCAGCTCGGCGCTCAGCGACTGCGCCAACTCCCGCATCCGCACCGGGTCGTTGGCGGTGAGATGGGTGGTGACATGCGGTATGTCCGTGCACACCCGCAGGCCCTCGCCCTGCCCGGCACCCGTGCCGACGCCGTCACGGCCGTCGATCAGCACGATCCCGAGCCGGTCGGGGCGCTCGGCCGCCGCCAGCGACGCGACCAGCGCCCGCAGCAGCTCCGTACGGCCGCTGCCGGGCGGCCCCTCGACCAGCAGATGCGGTCCCTCGGCGACCAGGTCGGCGACGAGCGGACCGCGCGGCCCCGCGCCGAGCACTGCCCGGGCCCGGCCGCCCAGCGCCTCGGCGTCGTCGGCCGCGTCCGCCCACCGGGCCATCAACGACGCCGGGGTGGCCCGCGCCAGCCCCAACTCGTCCAGCAGCCGCGCGGACTGGGGCAACGGGGTGGCCACACGCGCGTGCCGATCCGGGACGGGGCCGTCGGCGCGGAGCGGGGCCAGCGCCCGCGCGAACCGCTCCGCCCAGGCGGGCGAGACCGCGTCCACCGCGGCCAGGGTGCCGGGACCGACGGGGCCGGCGGAGACCCGCACCAGATGCAGCGCCGTGGCCACGTCCCCGCTCAGCAGGGCCACCGCCCCGCACTCGCGGAACGTCGGCGCCACCGCGCACGCCTGCTCGTAGGTCTCGGCGACCGGTGAGGCGGGGGAGGTGGGCGCCGTCTCCGCCAGACAGATCACGTGCACCCCGGCCCGCGGTCCGGCGACGGCCAGCCGGGCCACCGCGTCCCGCAGCGCCGCACCACCCGGATCGCCGTCCACGACGACGACCGTGTACGGCCCCGGGAAGCCGCCGCTGCCGTCGTCGAGGTCGTCGCCCTCGCCGCCGGCGCGCGCCCAGGAAGGACGGTGGACGTCGTCGGCGGGCGGCGCGTCCGCCGTCCCACGGGCCAGGGCAGGGCGGTCGGACGGGGTGGCCGGGCGGCGGGGCACGGCGAGGTCCTCCACCCTGCGCAGCAGCTCCTCCACACGGGCCGCCGCCTGCTCCCGGTCGTACGCCAGCAGCAGCCGGCAGTCCTGCCCGTGCCCGGGGCGGACGTGCGGGAGCCAGCCGAGCCAGGACCACTCGGCCGTCCGCTCCTCCAGGGGGCGGGCCCGGTCCGCGCTCACCAGCACGATCTCCAGCAGGTCGGGCGAGTGCAGGGCGGCGAGCTGCGCCAGCACGGAACGGGCGAGCCCGGCGAGGCGGCCTCGCGGGCCCGCGAGGCCGAGGGCACCCGACTCGCGCAGACCGGCGGTGACGGGTACGGCGGGCAGCAGTCCGGAGCCGTCGGGTGCCGGGCGGTCCGCCGTGCCGAGCCGGACCGTGAGCGCCTCCGGGTGACCGGGGCCGCGCTCCCAGAGGCGGGGGCCGGGGCCGAGCGCGGTCAGCAGCAGGGCGGCCGGGTCGGGCCAGGTCTCGGGCTGGGCGGCGACACCGGCCGGCGGGGCGACGCCGTCCTCGGCCGCGGTCTCGCCGACGGCGGCGGACGGGGGCTCACCGCGCCCGCCGGCCAGCCGCCGCGCCCAGGCCCCGAGACCGCCGCGCCTGCGGGCACCGCCGGGCAGGGCCGGGGCGTCGGTTCCGCGGAGGGGGGTGCCTTTGCGCCTCCCGGAGGGGGCGGCGGGGTCGCCGGCTTCGCCGGTCGGGGACGCGGGGTGCGGGAAGGGTCGGTGCGGCGCGGCCGGACCGGGGTGCGCCGGGTCGGATGTGGAGGAGGCGCGGCCGGGGCCGGTGGTCCGGGTGCCCGGGGCGGGGTCGGTGCGTGCGCTTCGGGCGTCGGGGTGGGTGCCGGTGTTTCGGCCGTCGGTTCCGGGGGTGGTGCGTGTGCTTCGGGTGTCGCGGCCGGGGGGTGTGTCCCTCCTCACGGGTTCGGGACGCATGCCGGTGTCCCGGCCGCCCGGGCCGCCGAGGACCCCGGCACGACCGGCGTGCGTGTCGCCGGTGCCGTATGTCCCCCCGGTTCCGGAGCCGGACCCCGTGCCGGAGCCGTACGTCCCCTCGGGTCCCGAGCCGGACCCCCTGCCGGTGCCGTGTGTTCCGCCGCCGGACCTGGCGCCGACGCCGTGACTCGTCCCGCCGTCGGACGGGCTGTCGGCACCGCGGACCCCCGTGGCTCCACCGCGCGGACCGGGCAGCCCTCCGCGCCCGCCCTCCGACGCCGGCTCATGGTGCCCGCGCCCCCCGTCGGCCGCCTCCGCCCACTCGTACGACCCGTGTCCGGTCCGGGCCGCGCCACCTCCGGCCCGGCCCTGCGGCGCCCCGCCTCCCCACGCGCCCTGCGACGCGGAGCCGCCCCGCTCGTCCTGCGGTGCGCCCCCTCCCCGGCCGGGCCCCGGGAGTCCCTCCCGGCTCTCTATCCGCGGCGCGTCCCCCTGCGCCGGGACGACCGGCGCATCCGCCGGGCCGTAGTCGTGGTCCCCCGTCGGCCCGCCCGGGGCTCCCCAGCCCGCCGTGCCGTACGCGTGCGGGGTGCGGCCCGCCGGACCCGACATGGCCTCGACGACGGGGGCGTCCACAGCGTCCCCGCCGGCCTCCCCGCCCTCCCCGTCGAGCAGCACCCGTACGCAGCCCTCGCCGTCCGGGGCCGTACCCACCCGGGCCCCCGGCCCCCCGGACGGCGTAAGCCGCAGGGCGGATTCCCCGATGCGCAGGAGCGCTCCCGGGGTGAGGCGGACCGGGCGGTCGGTGACGCGGCTGCCGTCCAGGGCCGTGCCGTTGGTGGAGTGCAGGTCGGCGACCGAGACCCGGCCGTCGGCGCCGACCGTCACCGCGCAGTGCAGCCGGGAGACGTCCGGGTCGTCGAGCGGGATGTCGGCGTCGGCGGACCGGCCGATGGTGATCTGGCCGCCGTGCAGCAGATGGACCCCGCCCGCGTCCGGGCCGGCGATCACATGCAGCTGGGTGGGGGCGTCGTCCAGCTCGGGATGCGGTTCGGGAGCGGCGGGGGCGCCCAGGGACAGCACCGCGCCGTCGACCAGCGGGGGCTCACCCAGGACGCGGCGACGGGCGTCCAGCCGCTCCACCCCCGCGTACAGCACGACCGGGGCCCCGCTCGCCTCACGGCCGCCCAGGCTGCCGTCGCCGGTGACCGCAGCGGCCAGCGCGGAGGCCACCGCGGCCAGATCCGTGCCCGTCGGCGCCGTCACCAGCACGTCGCGGCTCACGGCCCTACCCCGCTGCGCGGCAGGGCCCAGCGGGTCTACGACGGTCAGCCGGATCTGCATCGCCGTCAGCGGTCCCTTCTGCGCGGGCGCGGAATTCCCCCCACCGCCACGAGCACGTCGGCCAGTTCTGCTGTCGCACGCATCCTCGCACCTGCCGCTGACAACGCGCCCACGCCCCGATGGTAAGTGATCTTGATTGGTCGGCTCTGCCCCCAAAAGTGCCTGACCGGTACCGCGCGCGCGATCACTTGAGATCGGTCACGTCCGGACCCGGCAACCGACGGACCGAAGCACGCGTCTTTCCATCGAACGCGCGCGGGAACGCCTACGTATGGGGACACGTCCGGAACGCTTGTCGGCGGCCGACCGGACAGGGCGAGGCACAGCCGGACGACAACCCGGCCCCGGGCACCACAGCACTACAGTGGGTCGGACACACACAAGGCCCGGACACACCAGCAAGCAGCAGGGAGCGCATGACGTGCGGCCGGTAGGCAGCAAGTACCTCCTGGAGGAGCCGCTCGGACGCGGCGCCACCGGCACCGTCTGGCGTGCCCGCCAGCGGGAGACCGCGGGCGCCGAGGCGGCCGTGCCCGGCCAGCCCGGTGAGACCGTCGCGATCAAGGTGCTCAAGGAAGAGCTCGCGAGCGACCCCGACATCGTGATGCGCTTCCTGCGGGAGCGCTCCGTCCTGCTCCGCCTCACCCACCCGAACATCGTCCGGGTCCGCGACCTGGTCGTAGAGGGCGATCTGCTCGCCCTGGTCATGGACCTCGTCGAGGGCCCCGACCTGCACCGCTACCTGCGCGAGAACGGGCCCTTCACGCCCGTCGCCGCGGCCCTGCTCACCGCCCAGGTCGCCGACGCGCTCGCCGCCAGCCACGCCGACGGCGTCGTGCACCGCGACCTGAAACCGGCCAACGTGCTGCTCGCGCAGTACAACGGCCAGATGCACCCGATGCTGACCGACTTCGGCATCGCCCGCCTCGCCGACTCCCCGGGCCTCACCCGCACCCACGAGTTCGTCGGCACGCCCGCGTACGTGGCCCCGGAGTCCGCCGAGGGCCGCCCGCAGACCTCCGCCGTCGACATCTACGGCGCGGGCATCCTGCTGTACGAGCTGGTCACCGGCCGTCCGCCGTTCTCCGGGGGCAGTGCCCTGGAGGTCCTCCACCAGCACCTCAGCGCCGAGCCGCGGCGCCCCTCGACCGTCCCCGACCCGCTGTGGACGGTCATAGAGCGCTGCCTGCGCAAGAACCCCGACGACCGGCCCAGCGCCGAGAACCTCGCCCGCGGCCTGCGCGTCGTCGCCGAGGGCATCGGCGTGCACGCGAACTCCGCGCAGATCGCCGCGGCCGAGGGCGTCGGCGCACTGCTGGCCCCCGACCCGGCGCCGGCGGCCGTACCGGGCTCCGCCGATCCCACGCAGGTGCTGCCGAACACCGGCGCGTACGACCCGAACGCCGCGACCAGCGTCCTGCCGCACACCGGCGGTCCGGCCGGCGCGGCGGACCCGACCGCGGTGCTGCCGAACACCGGAGCCGCCGACCCCACCGCCGTCCTGCCGCCGATGCCCCAGGGGGCGCCGGGCGGCCAGCAGCAGCCGGAACAGCCGCACCCCTGGCAGACCCAGCTCCGCGCGGCCCGCGACCGCAACGAGCAGACCCAGGTCCAGTACCTCGACCCGGGCGAGGACCCGCTCCGCCGCCGCCCCCAGCGCCAGGTCGCCCGGCCGCAGCAGCAGCCGCCGCGCCAGGCCCCGCAGCAGCAGCCGGTACGCAGGCCGCAGCCGCGCGGCCAGCAGGGCGGGTACGGGCAGCAGCCGGCCGGCTACGGACACCAGCCGCAGCAGTACGCCCCGCCGCCGCAGCCGCAGCAGCGCTACGCGCCCCCGGCCGAGCCGCAGCGGGCCCCGCGTGAGCCCCGCGAGCCCCGCCGGCGCAGCGCCAACCCGATGCGGATCCCCGGTCTCGGCTGCCTCAAGGGCTGCCTCTTCATGATCGTCATCCTGTTCGTCGCGGGCTGGCTGATCTGGGACCTGACCCCGGTGCACACCTGGGTGGGGCAGGGCCGCGGCTACTGGCACCAGCTGAGCGACTGGGCCGGCACGGTCAGCAGCTGGGTCAAGGACCTGGGCAGCGGCTCCGGCAACTGATCGCGAGTTTGGGGACTTGTCGACATCCGGCGGGTGATTTCCGCCTCCGTGGTGAAGGTTGGCTCTTCGGACGCGTACTTTTATCGGCAACACGCGTCGGTAGGAGCAGCCTTGGCACGGAAGATCGGCAGCCGGTACACCGCCCACCAGATCCTGGGGCGGGGCAGCGCCGGCACGGTGTGGCTGGGCGAGGGTCCCGACGGGCCCGTCGCCATCAAGCTGCTGCGCGAGGATCTCGCGTCCGACGAGGAGCTGGTGGGCCGCTTCGTGCAGGAGCGCACGGCCCTGCTGGGCCTGGAGCACCCCAACGTCGTCTCCGTCCGTGACCTCGTCGTCGACGGCAACGACCTCGCCCTCGTCATGGACCTGGTCCGGGGCACCGACCTGCGCACCCGGCTGGAACGGGAACGGCGCCTCGCCCCCGAGGCCGCCGTCGCCATCGTCGCGGACGTCGCCGACGGGCTGGCCGCCGCCCACGCGGCGGGCGTCGTCCACCGCGACGTCAAGCCGGAGAACGTCCTCCTCGACATGCAGGGTCCGCTGGGCCCCGGCGGCTCCCACCCGGCCCTGCTGACCGACTTCGGCGTCGCGAAGCTGATCGACTCCCCGAAGCGGACCCGCGCGACGAAGATCATCGGCACCCCCGACTACCTGGCCCCGGAGATCGTGGAGGGCCTGCCGCCCCGCGCCTCGGTGGACATCTACGCCCTCGCGACGGTCCTGTACGAGCTCCTCGCGGGCTTCACCCCCTTCGGCGGCGGCCACCCCGGCGCGGTCCTGCGCCGTCATGTCACGGAGACCGTCGTCCCGCTCCCCGGCATCCCCGAGGAGCTCTGGCAGCTGCTCGTGCAGTGCCTGGCCAAGGCGCCGGCCTCCCGGCTGCGCGCCTCCGAGCTGGCCGCGCGGCTCAGGGAGCAGCTGCCGATGCTGGCCGGGATGCCGCCGCTGGACGTCGACGAGCCGGACGCGGAGTCGCCGGAGGAGAAGGCCGAGGAGCCGGCCGCCCCGGCCGCGGAGGAGCAGCGGGTACGTCGCCGGGGCGCCGTCTCCCTGGTGCCGGGTGCGAAACCGGACTCCAACCGCGACACCCACACGTCCATGCGGGTGCCGGGACCCGACGAGCTGGCGGGCGGCGCCCTGGGCACGGCCCGGGTGCCGCGGGCGTCGGGGGCCCCGCGCCCCGGCTCCGCGCGGCACCGCGCGGCGGCGCGCCGCCGCCGGGTGACCCTGGCCGTGGCCGGCGTGCTGGTGGCCGCCGTGGTGGGGGTGGGCGCGTGGCTGGCGTCCTCGGACGACGACTCGCCACCACCCCAGAACACCCACACGACGTCACCCCCGTGACGAACACGCCCCGCCCGGCCCAGCAGACCAGCCGCGAGCCGCCCCAGCCACCTCCCCCGACGGACGCGGGGCCGAGCCCCGGCGGCGCCGGTGCGGGGAGCCCGTCGGCCGGCGCCGCGAGCCGCCCCCGACGGAAGCGGGGCTGAGCCCCAGCGGCGCCGGTACGGGGAGCCCGTCGGGGCGCGCCGCGAGCCGCCCCCAGTCGCCTTCCCGCCCCCGACGGAAGCGGGGCTGAGCCCCGGCGGTGTCGCTGCCGGGAGCCCGT
>NZ_JBVHFU010000017.1:58084-129675 GCF_055562175.1 Streptomyces sp. NPDC020958
CCGTCGGTTGGCGCCGCGAGCTGCCCCCAGTCGCCTTCCCGCCCCCGACGGAAGCGGGGCTGAGCCCCGGCGGTGTCGCTGCCGGGAGCCCGTCGGTTGGCGCCGCGAGCTGCCCCCAGTCGCCTTCCCGCCCCCGACGGAAGCGGGGCTGAGCCCCGGCGGTGTCGCTGCCGGGAGCCCGTCGGCCGGCGCCGCGAGCCGCCCCCGCCCCCGCCCCCTCCCCGCCCCCGACGGAGGCGGGGCTGAGCCCCGGCGGCCGGTGCGGGAGGCGACTGCCGGTGGCCGGGAGTCGCTCCCAGCCCCTCCTCCGCCCTTTCCCGCCCACGGCTCCCTGCCTCCGCTCCCGCCTCCGCCCTGCCCGGCCCCGGCGGGACGCCGGGGCCGAGACCCGTCGGGCGTCGTCGGTTGGCGGAGCCGTTACGCTGGAGGCGTGGCAGTCGTCGATGTATCCGAAGAGCTCAAGTCCCTCTCCTCGACCATGGAGTCGATCGAGGCCGTTCTGGACCTCGACAAGCTGAGGGCAGACATCGCCGTGCTCGAGGAGCAGGCGGCCGCGCCGTCCCTGTGGGACAACCCGGACGAGGCGCAGAAGATCACCAGCAAGCTCTCCCACCTCCAAGCCGAGGTCAGGAAGGCGGAGGCGCTGCGCGGGCGGATCGACGATCTCGCCGTGCTCTTCGAGATGGCCGAGGAGGAGGACGACCCGGACACCCGCGCCGAGGCCGAGTCCGAGCTCGCCGCCGTCCGCAAGGCGCTGGACGAGATGGAGGTCCGGACGCTGCTCAGCGGTGAGTACGACTCCCGCGAAGCGCTCGTGAACATCCGCGCGGAGGCCGGCGGCGTCGACGCCGCCGACTTCGCCGAGAAGCTCCAGCGCATGTACCTGCGCTGGGCCGAGCAGCACGGATACAAGACCGAGGTCTACGAGACGTCGTACGCGGAAGAGGCCGGCATCAAGTCGACCACCTTCGCCGTCCAGGTGCCGTACGCCTACGGCACCCTCTCCGTCGAGCAGGGCACCCACCGCCTCGTGCGCATCTCGCCGTACGACAACCAGGGCCGCCGCCAGACCTCCTTCGCCGGCGTCGAGATCCTCCCCGTGGTCGAGCAGACCGACCACATCGAGATCGACGAGTCCGAGCTGCGCGTGGACGTGTACCGCTCCTCGGGCCCCGGCGGCCAGGGCGTCAACACCACCGACTCCGCGGTGCGCCTGACCCACATCCCCACCGGCATCGTCGTCTCCTGCCAGAACGAGCGGTCGCAGATCCAGAACAAGGCGACCGCCATGAACGTCCTCCAGGCCAAGCTCCTGGAGCGGCGCCGGCAGGAGGAGCAGGCCAAGATGGACGCCCTCAAGGGCGACGGCGGCAACTCCTGGGGCAACCAGATGCGGTCGTACGTGCTGCACCCGTACCAGATGGTCAAGGACCTGCGCACCGAGTACGAGGTGGGCAACCCCGAGGCCGTCTTCAACGGCGAGATCGACGGCTTCCTGGAGGCCGGAATTCGCTGGCGCAAGCAGCAGGAGAAGTAACTTTGTCGACTTGCCCATGACGGGCCGAACGATCGTGAACTGCCGCCCCCGTGGCGGCAGTTCTCGTTTGTCCCGGGAATGTCTGGGTTTTACGTCACACTCACACGCTTCAACTCCCCGCATTCCGCGCGCAACTGGACATCGCGCGCGCAACGGCCTTGACGTTGCTTTGAAAAATGGGAAGGGTGAAGCGTGGCATGCGTATCTCTGGGGCGCATGTGAACCGGGGGACTTGGCAACGCCTTTACCGCCCCCGTCGATCACGGCCGGCCCCATGCGCCCGCTCATTGACTATCAGCTACTGGGGGTAGCAACCAGATGACCAAGAAGACGCGGATCCGGGTCGCGCGGATAGCCGCCTGTGCCGTGATCGCCGCCGGTGCCTCGCTGACCGCGGCCGGCGCGGCCTCCGCCCTCTCCATCGGCGTCAGCGCCGACGAGACCGGCGTCTCCGCCAACGTCAACCTCGGTGCGGACGACGAGACGCCCGACCCGGGTCCGAGCGACACCGGAATCCCGACCGCACCGGCCACCAGCGAGCCCGCCTCCACGCCGCCCGCGAGCCAGGAGCCCTCCGAGTCGAGCGAGCCCACGGACGAGCCGACCCAGCCGACCGACGAGCCCACCGAGCCCACGGACGAGCCGACCAGCGACACCCCGTCCGACGGCAGCACCAGCGGCAGCGGCAGCGGCAGCCACGGCGGCGGCAACAACACCGGCACCGACGGCAACTCCGGCACCTCCGCCCAGGAGGCGGGTACCTCCTCCCTCACGGACACCGGCTCCGACACGTCGAACACCCAGGCCCAGGGTGGCGGCGACCAGCTCGCCGAGACCGGTGCCGCGCAGACGACCTTCCTGATCGTCGGCGCCGCCACCATGATCGCCGGTGGTGTCGGCTTCCGCGTCCTGCCGCGCCTCATGGGCGGCCGCGGCGGCGCCGCGGCCTGACGGTAGCCCTACGCTCACGGAGCGTACGAGCGACGCATGAGGAAGGGCCCGGAGCTACGGCTCCGGGCCCTTTCGCGCTGGGGTCGCGCCCCCGGGTCCGCGCCTGGGTAAGAACTTCGCTACGCGGTCTGGTGCGCCAACAGCGCCACCGCGGCGATCAGCACCGCCAGCAGCCCGATCAGCGCCATCGGGTTCAGACCGCCGAGGAAACTCTCCTGCTGAAGACGCTCGCGGTTGGCGCGGCACACGGGGCACCGGCCTTCGTTCACGGGCGCCGCACAGTTCGCGCACACCAACCGGTCGTACGTCATGCGCTCGCCCTCCTTGCACCGGCCATTACCTACACAACGCTCCGCGGAACGAGAACGTTCCCCTCCCACTGTGCCAGGTTCACCCCGAAAGAGCGCGGCCGTCCGCGGAGCCCGTACCGGTTCTCCGGGGCGTCGGGGGGAATCCGTCCCGGAACAAAACAGCACAAGCACCGCTCAACCATGACCGGCGCCTGCGCTTCCTCACCCGGTTCGCGTATGGTCACGCTCATCTACCCCCGGCGACCCGTGGTGCATCCGTGATCCGATTCGACAATGTCTCCAAGGTCTACCCCAAGCAGACCCGCCCCGCACTCAGGGATGTGTCCCTGGAAGTGGAGAAGGGCGAGTTCGTGTTCCTCGTGGGGTCCTCCGGCTCCGGAAAGTCCACCTTCCTGCGGCTGGTGCTCCGCGAGGAGCGATGCAGCCACGGCCAGGTGCACGTCCTGGGCAAGGACCTCGCCCGGCTGTCCAACTGGAAGGTGCCCCAGATGCGCCGCCAGCTCGGGACGGTCTTCCAGGACTTCCGGCTGCTGCCCAACAAGACGGTCGCCGAGAACGTGGCCTTCGCCCAGGAGGTCATCGGCAAGTCCAAGGGCGAGATCCGCAAGTCCGTGCCCCAGGTGCTCGACCTCGTCGGGCTCGGCGGCAAGGAGGACCGCATGCCCGGCGAGCTGTCCGGCGGTGAGCAGCAGCGCGTGGCCATCGCGCGCGCCTTCGTGAACCGGCCCAAACTGCTGATCGCGGACGAGCCCACGGGCAACCTCGACCCGCAGACCTCGGTCGGCATCATGAAGCTCCTGGACCGCATCAACCGCACCGGCACCACCGTGATCATGGCCACCCACGACCAGAACATCGTGGACCAGATGCGCAAGCGCGTCATCGAGCTGGAGAAGGGCCGCCTCGTCCGCGACCAGGCCCGCGGCGTCTACGGCTACCAGCACTGACCGCCACGACTTCGCAGACGTCCACGGAAAGGCATAACCCGACGCCATGCGCGCCTCGTTCGTAATGTCGGAGATCGGTGTCGGTCTCCGCCGCAATCTGACGATGACCTTCGCGGTCGTCGTCTCGGTCGCCCTGTCCCTGGCGCTCTTCGGCGGCTCGCTCCTCATGAGCGACCAGGTCAACACCATGAAGGGCTACTGGTACGACAAGGTCAACGTCTCGATCTTCCTCTGCAACAAGAGCGACGCCGAATCGGACCCCAACTGCGCCAAGGGCGCGGTCACCGAGGACCAGAAGAAGCAGATCAAGGCCGACCTCGACAAGATGACCTCGATCGTGCAGAAGGTCACCTACGAGTCGCAGGACGAGGCGTACAAGCACTACAAGGAGCAGTTCGGCGACTCGCCGCTGGCCGACTCCCTCACGCCGGACCAGATGCAGGAGTCGTACCGGATCAAGCTCAAGGACCCGCAGAAGTACCAGGTGGTCGCCACTGCCTTCGACGGCCGTGACGGGGTCCAGTCCGTGCAGGACCAGAAGGGCATCCTGGACAACCTCTTCGGTCTGCTCAACGGCATGAACTGGGCGGCCCGCATGGTCATGGCCCTGATGCTGGTGGTCGCCTTGATGCTGATCGTCAACACCGTGCGTGTCTCGGCGTTCAGCCGTCGGCGCGAGACCGGCATCATGCGCCTGGTCGGCGCCTCCGGCTTCTACATCCAGGCCCCGTTCATCGCGGAGGCCGCCGTCGCCGGTCTGATCGGCGGCACGGTGGCGTGCGGATTCCTGGTGGTGGCCCGCTACTTCATCATCGACCACGGCCTGGCCCTCTCCCAGAAGCTGAACCTGATCAACTTCATCGGCTGGGACGCGGTGCTGACGAAACTCCCGCTCATCCTGGCGACGAGCCTGCTGATGCCGGCGTTGGCCGCCTTCTTCGCGCTGCGCAAGTACCTGAAGGTTTGACCGCTCCCCTCCCGAGAGGGAGGGGATTCCTGGCTCGGACCGCCTCCTGGAGCAGCGCTCCAGGAGGTCTTGTGTCTTCGGTGCCAGCCGGGGCCAGACCGGCCCGGACGAGCATCACACGTGCGGAGTTCTTGTCCCGTGGGGACACCACTCCGCACGCGGTGCACGTGTAGGTTCGTTCCGACAACGGGAGGGCGTGCTTGGTTCTCGCTCCGCACCTTCCGCAGTCCATCGTGGTGTGGGCGGGATGCACGAGACGAATGTCCCGCCCATGTTTGCGAGCCATCTCGACCAGTGCCTTCTTCGTGGCGCCGATGGCGGCGTCGGCTGCTTTGCGGGCCATGGTCGTTCTGGCGAGGAACTTCGGTCGGAAGCCCTCGACCGCGATGACGTCGTGGTCGGTCACGACCCTTTTCGCCCACTTGCGTGCGCTGTCCTGCCGCTGCCGAGCGATCTTCGCGTAGGCCTCGGCGCGCCATTTTTTCGCCTCAAGATAGCCTTTCGAGACGGTCTGTCCTTTTCGGGGCTTGCGGCGAGCCATCATTCGGTCGTATCGAGTCATCCTTGTCTGAGCCTTGCGGCCATGCTGGGGGTGCGGAAGATCGTGTGCGTCGGAGGTCGTGGTGGCGGTCTCCTTGACACCCCAGTCCACGCCGAGCACGTGGCCCGTAGCGGGCAGCGGCTGCACCTTGGCAGTGATCACGAAGGAGCAGTACCAGTGCCCGGCGCGGTCCCGGTACACGCGTACCGAGGAGGGCGCGGCGGGCAGCCTCCGAGACCACACCACGGTCAGCACGATTCCCCCGGCGAGGTGTAGGCGGCCGCTCTTCAGCCGGAAACCACGTTTCGTGTAGTTCAGGCTCGGCGATGCGTCGCGCTTCTTCTTGTGCTTGGGCATTCCGGTCCGTTGCCGCTGTGGCAGGCGTCCCCTGATGTCTTTCTGCGCCTTCGCCCGGGGCTTGCCGAAGTAACGGATGACCTGCTGCTGCGGCACACTGCAGCCCGCAGCCAACCAGGGGGTCACAGCACGAGCAGCGGTCAACATGCGATCAAGTTGTGCCGGACCGCAGGTCTCGGCCGCCTGATGGGCCCTCTTCGATCGGGCCACACATTCGTTCCAGATCCATCGGCAGCGCCCCCACTCGGCCAGCAGCGCCTTCCGGGCGCAGGACGACACCCGCAGTCGATAGGTGTACCGGACATGCCCAGCCGCCGTCTCGGCCTCCTGGCGCCTCTGGGTCATGTCGTCGGTTCCTCTGGTCAGTCGTTCCGCGTCCGTCACCAGACCGTATGCGCGAAGTCCGAACGTCCGGCCGCTGTCGGGCCTTTGCCACTCTGGCGAGTGAACTCTTGATCACCGCGTGGACGATGCGTTCCCCATGGGACAGAGATGCGTGATGGATGCCACGAGGGCCGTACGGGCAACCGCCCGTGCGGCCCTTTTCGTTGTCCTAGACTCACCGGCATGTCAGGCCGAGAGCTGTTCTGTCAGTCCCGCCGGGTTCGCCGGGGGGCGGCTCTGACGTTGGTGTTCGCAGGGCTGTTGGTGACCGGGGCGGCCACCGGGGCGTTCCCCGACCCCGGGCAGCCCGACCGGAAGACACCCGCCAAGGACGCGCGTCCGGCGCCCCGGCGCGAGGACGTCGCCGAGGCCGCCGCCGAGGCCATGGCCGACGGCAAGTCCCCCGTGGAGGCCGCCGAACGGGCCGTGAGCCGCAGCGGGGACCGGTGGGCAGCGGTCTACTCCGAGGGCGAGTACCAGGAGTTCGAGGAAGCGCTCGACGGCCAGTACACGGGTGTGGGGCTGTGGGCGCGGCGGGAGCGGGACGGCCGTATCGAGGTGACCCGGGTGCAGGCCGGGTCGCCGGCGTCGGAGGCGGGCGTCCGGAAGGGCGACCGGCTGCGCAGCGTGGACGGGACGGACGTCGACGGGCGGCCCGTCACCGACGTCGTCTCGTTACTGCGCGGTGACGCCACCGACGCCCGCGCCGGTACGACCGTCACCCTCGGCCTCCAGCGAGGTACGCGCGCGTGGCGCGAGACCGTGCGCCGGGCGCTGCTGTCCACCGACTCGGTGACCGTGCGCAAGGCGGCCGCCGGCATCACCGTCATCAGGATCTCCGCCTTCACCAAGGGCTCGGGCGACCTGGTGCGCGACGCGGTCCGGCAGGCCCCCGCCGACGGCGGGATCGTCCTCGACCTGCGTGGCAACTCCGGCGGCCTGGTCACCGAGGCCGTCACCGCCGCCTCCGCCTTCCTCGACGGCGGCCTCGTCGCCACCTACGACGTGCACGGCGTGGAGCGCTCCCTGCACGCCGAGCCCGGCGGCGACACCGTCAGACCCCTGGTCGCGCTCGTCGACGGCGGCACCATGAGCGCGGCCGAGATGCTCACCGGCGCCCTCCAGGACCGCGGCCGCGCGGTCGTCCTCGGCACCCGCACCTTCGGCAAGGGCTCCATCCAGATGCCGACCCGGCTCCCCGACGGCTCGGTCGCCGAGCTCACCGTCGGCCACTACCGAACCCCCTCGGGCCACGCCGTCGACGGCCGGGGCATCACCCCCGACCTGGAGGTGGGCTCCGGGGCGCTGCGGCGGGCGGAGACCGTGCTGAGCGGGCTCGGCGACCCCTCGTAGCACCCGCATAACCGCTTCCCTCGCACCCCCTCCGTAGTGCGAAAATGGAGGGCACTATGGCCAAGGGAATGTACGTACCGAAAGAGTCCCAGCAGAAGCAGCAGGGGACGGCCGCCAAAGCCAGGGACGGCGAGAAGGGCGGCAAGCGCAAGATCGTCGCGCAGAACAAGAAGGCGCGGCACGACTACGCGATCATCGACACCTACGAGGCCGGCCTGGTGCTGTCCGGCACCGAGGTGAAGTCGCTGCGTCAGGGCCGGGCCTCGCTGGTCGACGGCTTCGTGCAGATCGACGGGAACGAGGCGTGGCTGCACAACGCCCACATCCCCGAGTACAGCCAGGGCACCTGGACCAACCACTCGGTGCGCCGCAAGCGCAAGCTGCTGCTGCACCGGGAGGAGATCGACAAGCTGGAGGCCAAGGCCCAGGAGACCGGTCACACGATCGTGCCCCTCGCCCTGTACTTCAAGGACGGCCGGGCCAAGGCGGAGATCGCCCTCGCGCGAGGCAAGAAGGAGTACGACAAGCGGCAGACCCTGCGCGAGCAGCAGGACCGCCGGGAGGCGGGGCGCGCCATCGCCGCGGCGAAGCGGCGGCAGCGGGGGGCGTAGGCGCGCGGGAATGCAGTGGCATCGGCGGGCGTTGGTCACGTACGATGGCACCAACACCGGGGGAAGCCGGTGTGAAGATTGAAAAATCAACATGGGGATGATCGGTTTCGACAGCGGATGTCGAGGCAGGGGAAGCGTGTCGAGAAAGCGGCCATGATCTCGTAAACCACAGGCCGAAAAAAATAATCGCCACTTCCAAGCGCGATTCCTCCCAGCAGGCCTTCGCCCTCGCTGCCTGATCTCAGGTAGCGATCGCGAGCCTCCTACACGGGAGTGTCAGCCCGGGGCTGTTCCCGACCCGGATCCTGGCATCAGCTAGGGAACTAAACCTTGATCCCGGTCACGGGGTGAAGAGGGAAATCTAACAGTGACTGGGCCCGTCGGCGACTTGTTCGCGTGATCGCCGGGGCCGAGAAAATCACAGCGAACTGCACACGGAGAAGCCCTGGTTCCGCACCGTTGGACGCGGGTTCGATTCCCGCCATCTCCACAGTCTCCATGTCACGAAGGCCCGGTGGTCCCCGACCACCGGGCCTTCGTCGTGTCCGCGAGGCCGCCGTCCGGCCGTCTTGTGAAGATTGACGCCGCTCAGTCAAAAAACCTTCACAGAGATTGCGCAGCTTCACTAAAGTGCCTACGCGCGTCGGGCCGAGCCGACCGTGAGGCAAAGAGATTCCACCATTTACAGCGACATGACTCAACGGATCAAAGAACTGCTGGACGGTGGCTTCTCAGCCGCGTCCGCACTTGGCGAAGAGATCCAGCACAGGGTTGAGTCCGGAGATTTCGAGTGGGCGACGCTGCTCGGCGCGGAGCTCGCCCGGAGGGCCGCTCATGAAGGCGCGGAGTCGTCCGAACACACCTTCCTGCTCGACCGGTTGCAGACCGCTCTCGCCGCAACGGCGGGCCGGCAGAGCCTGCGCGCTCTGATGTGCCTGCCAAGCACCCTGCAGACCGGAGAGCCGGCACGGACCAGGGCCGAGCGACGCCTGGCCCAGATGGTGGCCCTGGGGCAGCGGCCTGCGGACATCGTCCCGGTCGTCTATGGCGAGCAGCTCGGCACCGCGGCGTCGGACGAGTTCAGAGCCTGCCTGCTGCAGGAGCTGGTACTCGCAGGCGTCGCAGTCCCGGAGCACCCCCTGCTGCAATCCTTCGGCGAAGCGCTCGTGGCGGAGGAGCACCCGCTGGCACCTCTGCCGCTCCACCTGCTGCCGGCGGAGCGTGCGCTGCTCAGGCCAGAACACGCTCCGCACGACTGGACGTGGGCGTCGCCCCCGGCAACGGTGGCGAAGCACAGCGATCGACCCCCACTCCACGTCTCGCCGGAGATGCGTCGGCGCACGGTCGCGATCGATCCGGCGGACACCACCATCCCGGAAGTGGCCGGGGCCATGACCGCTGCGGTGCGGCACTGGCTTCAGGAGTCCAACGGCAGGGTCGCCGCGCAGGAGTTCTGGTCCGCGTCCCCTGTCTCACCGGACGACTTCGCAGCCGTCTTCGAGCGGCTGCCACTCACAGCATGGCCGATGGGGGAGGCCAGGCCCTTCCTATACTCGGCCGCCTCCGACAGAGTGCTGCAGGTGCTGCTCACCACGGCGGTGCGCAGCCCCGCCTACGGCACCGGCATGTTCGGTGCGTACGGGCGACTCGCTGCCTGGCGCTCCCTGGGCGGCCTGGTCGGCGCCGCCCCGGACGCGCCGATCGGTCACACGGCCATGCTGGTCGAACAGGCCCACTGGTTGATCGCCGACCCCTCGTCGGACTGGTTCCATCAAGTGGCCTGGGACCTCGCCGTGGTCGCCTTGCGACCAGGCGGCCAGGAGATCGCGGTCCTCACGGCAACGGACACGGACTGATTCCCGGTGACCACAGCACCGCCCGTGCGCGAGCCGCGTGGGTGACAACGGATACGTGATCGGAGCCAACCCAGTATGACCTGCGAAGAACCACGGTTCCTGCTCGTGCAGGCCCGGGGAGGGCCGTCGCCGCTGTACGAGCCGGAAGTCTCCTGGGCCGACCCGGACCACGACGCCTTCACCCGTGACGTCCCGCTGGATGACGACCGGCTGGCCCTCCCCAAGGAGCTGGCCGAAGCGCTGCACTGCTGGGTACTCACCCGCCCGAAGGAGGGTTTCGTCTCCCGTCCCGAGCTGCGGAGGCACGTCTCACAGGGCCTGGCTCTCGCCCAGCGGCTGGCCCGGCACCTCGGGCCGTCGTGGGCGGTGCGCTACCGGGACGAGCGCCACAGGTCGGCGAAGTGGGTGTGCTGGGGCTGCGACCGTCTCCACTGGGAACGCGACAGCCACGGCACGCCGCCACACCCGATCGACATCACGGTCGAGGGCGAGTTCAAGTACGGTCCCCTGCGCTCCGACGGGTTCGGGGACTTCTTCCCCGACGATCCGGCCGCCGCGCTGGACCTGTCCGAGGGGCTCATAGCCGATCTGTACGCATGGGCCAAGGGCATCGACGACACCCTCAACCTGGACCTGCGGTACCGGGAGGACGGCAAGTACGACGCTGAGTGGGAGAGGCTGTTCCGCACGGGCTCGGCACTCGCGCAACGCCTCGCGCACGAGATCGGTGAGTCGCGGACGGTGACCTACAAGGGCCTGGCGAACGGTGGTCTGGCCGCCATCACGTCGGTCAGCTGGCGAGGAGACCGGCAGTTGTAGCGCGAGGGTGTGTGCCCGAGGACCGGCCGCGCACGACGACCTTGGCGCCTGCACCCGCAGGATCCCGCTGGACAGTGACCGGCCGGCCCTCCCGGCGGACCTGGCCGACCGGGACGCCGTCACGGCCGAGGGCGAGCGGGTGGATTTCCTGCCCGCCGAGGTCCGTAGCGCGCTCGCCAATTGTGCGCGCCATTGCACTGCGGACGTGGCCCTCGGCGGCGTTCCGTTTCGGGGTGGTTCCCGGTGCGGAGCGCCGTTTCGTGTGTGCTGTCAGAGGGCCTCGCGCGGCGCCGTGCTCGCCCGTTCCGTCAGCCGAGGCGCCAGTAGCGTCGCCTCCGGCACGTCCGCTTCGCCGCCCAGTTTCCGCATCAGCAACTCCGCCGCCCGCTCCCCGAGTTCCGCGGCCGGCAGGGCCACCGAGGTGACCGGGACGCGGAGGGACGTCGCCAGTTCGTCGGGGCAGATCGCGGTGACCGACAGGTCGGTGGGGACGCGGAGGCCGAGGTGCTCGAAGGCTTCGACCAGGGGTTCCAGGGCCGCCTCGTTGTGGACGACGACGCCCGTCAACGCCGGCTGTTCGCGCAGCAGCCGCTCGGCGACCCGGCGTGCTCCGGCGGGGGTCGCCTCGCAGGGGTGGACGGAGGACGCCATCGCGTTGCGGTCGGCGGCGGCCGTGAACCCCTGGACCACCCGCTGGGCGAACGCGGTCTCCCGGACGTACACCTCCGGCGGCGACCCGACAAGCGCCACCACCCGGTGCCCCAGCCCCGCCAGTCGCTCCACGCACAGCTCACCGGCCGCACGGAAGTCCAGGTCGACGCAGGTCAGACCCTCGGCGGACGCGGGGAAGCCGATCAGCACCGACGGGCGTTCCAGCGTGCGCAGCAGCGGCAGCCGGGGGTCGTGGAGCTGGACGTCCATCACGATCAGGGCGTCGACCAGCGCCGTGTCGGCGACCCGGTGCAGGCCCTCCTCGCCCTCCTCCTGGGTGAGGAGCAGCACGTCGTGGTCGTACCGGCGGGCCGTGGTCACCACCGACACCGCGAACTGCATCACCACCGGGACGTGGATCCCGGTGCGTAAGGGGATCACCAGGGCGAGCACGTTGGAGCGGCTGCTGGCGAGGGCGCGGGCGCCGGCGTGCGGGCGGTAGCCCAGCTCCCGGACGGCCGCCTGGACACGGCGCCGGGTCTCCTCCGAGATTGGGCGCTTGCCGCTGAGCGCGTAGGACACGGTGCTGGGGGAGACCCCCGCGTGCCGGGCCACGTCCGTGATCTTCACCATCGGCCCAGCTCCAGCGAGAGGAACCCGGTACCGGCCGCCGCCCGCGCCGTCCGCTCCCCGGCCGCCAGGCTCCAGGCCGAAGCCGGCTCACTGCACGAGGCCCGCAGGGTGTTCCCCTCGCGTACGACGGTGAAGGTGACCTCCCCGACCGGGACCGTGACCTGCGCGCCACGCTCAAGGCCGTACGCCCGCAGGGTCACCCCGTCGGCGTGGTCGTAGTCGGGCCGGTCGGCCACCGCGCCCACCGGGATCACGGCTCCCGGCCGGACCAGCAGCGGAAGGCTCAGGAAGTCGTGGCGCTCGCGGATCCAGCGGGGGCCGGTGACCGTGCGGCCGGTAAGGAAGTGGGTCCAGGTGCCCTCGGGGCAGTAGTAGGCCACCTGTCCCTCGTCGTCGAACACCGGCGCCACCAGCAGGTCCGGCCCCAGCATGTACTGGCGTTCCAGATGCGCGCACCCGGGGTCGTCCGGGAACTCCAGCACCATCGCGCGCATCATCGGCAGCCCCTCGGCGGCAGCGGTGCGCGCCACCTCGTACAGGTACGGCATCAGGCTCAGCTTCAGCCGGGTGAAGTGCCGCAGCACGACCACCGACTCCTCGTCGAACAGCCACGGCACCCGGTACGACGACGAACCGTGCAGCCTGCTGTGCGAGGACAGCAGCCCGAAGGCCAGCCACCGCTTGAACAGCGCCGGGGTCGGGGTGCCCTCGAAGCCGCCGATGTCGTGGCTCCAGTAGCCGAAGCCGGACAGGCCGAGCGACAGACCGCCGCGCAGCGACTCGGCCATCGCCTCGTACGTCGACTCGCAGTCGCCGCCCCAGTGCACCGGGAACTGCTGGCTCCCGGCGGTCGCCGACCGCGCGAACACCACCGCCTCCCCCTCCCCGCGGTGCTTGCGCAGCACCTCGAAGACGGTCCGGTTGTACAGGTAGGTGTAGTAGTTGTGCATCCGCTCCGGGTCCGAGCCGTCGGACCAGGCCACGTCCACCGGGACGCGTTCCCCGAAGTCGGTCTTGAAGCAGTCGACACCCTGGGCGAGCAGGGCCGCCAGCTTGGCCGCGTACCAGTCACGCGCCGCCGGGGAGGTGAAGTCCACCAGCGCCATCCCCGGTTGCCACAGGTCCCACTGCCACACGCTGCCGTCCGGTCGCCGCAGCAGGTGCCCCAGCGCCTTGCCCTCGGCGAACAGCGGCGACCGCTGCGCGATGTACGGGTTGATCCACACGCACACCCGGAGCCCGCGCTCACGCAGCCGCCCCAGCATCCCCTCCGGATCCGGGAAGACCCGCGGGTCCCACTCGAAGTCGCACCAGTTGAACTCCCGCATCCAGAAGCAGTCGAAGTGGAAGACGGAGAGCGGAAGTTCGCGCTCCCGCATGCCGTCGATGAAGGACGTCACCGTCTTCTCGTCGTAGGAGGTGGTGAAGGACGTGGAGAGCCACAGGCCGAAGGACCAGGCCGGCGGGAGCGCCGGGCGGCCGGTCAGGGCCGTGTACGTGCGCAGGATCTCCTTCGGGCTCGGGCCGTGGATGACGTAGTACGTCAACTGCTGCGACTCCACGCTGAACTGGACCCGCGACACCGCCTCCGAGCCGACCTCGAACGACACCTTCCCCGGATGGTCGACGAAGACCCCGTACCCCGCGTCGGTGAGGTAGAACGGGACGTTCTTGTAGGCCTGTTCGGTGGCCGTGCCGCCGTCCGCGTTCCAGATGTCGACCACCTGGCCGTTCCTGACGAGCGGGCCGAAGCGTTCCCCGAGGCCGTAGACCGAGGTGCCGACGCCCAGGCCCAGTTGCTCCCGCAGGTAGTGGGCGCCGGTCGCGGAGTCCCGCATGATGCCCATGCCCTTGGGGCCGCTGGAGGTGAGGGTGCGGCCACCGGCGAGGAAGTCCAGCCGCCAGGGCGCGGTCCGGCTCAGCCGCAGCGACAGCGAACCGGAGACCAGGGTCGCGTACTCGTCGTCGTACGACACCTGGGACGCGAGGTCGGCCCGGCCCAGCTCGAAGTGCGGGCCGCGTGGCTGTTCGCCCTCGAAGTGGGTGAAGGTGACGCCGATGACGTCGGGCATCGGGGTGTGGGCGGTGATCGTCAGGACGGGTCCCCTCAGCAGGTCGCCGCGGTGGCGGATGGGCCGGGTCGGCGCATGGATCTCCAGCGCGCCCTCCGCGGCCGTGACGTCGAGGACCTCGACCGGGTGGTCCGCGGTGACGCCCTCGCGCAGCAGCCAGTAGCCGTCGGTGAACTTCACTCACGTACCCCCTACTTGACGGCGCCCACGGCGATGCCCCGGGTGAGCGTGCGCTGGAAGACGAGGAAGAAGACGATCGCCGGGAGCACGCCCAGCAGGGCGGCCGCGTTGGTCATCGTGGCGTCCATCAGGCGCTGGCCCTGGAGGACGCCGAGGGCGACGGAGACCGTCTGGTTGTCGTTGGAGATCAGCATGACCAGCGGCAGCAGGAACTCGTTCCAGGTCCAGATGAAGAAGAAGACCAGCAGCACGCCGAGGGTCGGGCGGCTGACCGGGACGACGATCCGGACCAGGATCTGCCACTTGTCGGCGCCGTCGATCCGGGCCGCCTCGATGATCTCGCGCGGGAACTGCCCGAGGACCGCGGAGAGGAGGTACGTCCCGAACGCCGACTGGATCACCGTGAACACGATGATCACGCTGAGCCTGGTGTCGTACAGGCCCGCCTGCTTGCTCAGGTAGTACAGCGGGTAGACCAGCGCTTCCTGCGGCAGCAGGTTGGCCAGCACGAAGAAGGCCAGCACCCAGGTGCGGCCCCGGATCCGGCCGACGCCGATCGCATAGGCGTTGAGGACGGACAGGACGCTGGCGAGCAGCGCCACCGAGCCGCTGATCAGGGTGGAGTTGACGAGCTTCTGGGTGTAGTCGACGCGCTGCCAGAAGTCCTTGAGGCCGTCGAGGTAGAGGCCGTGGGGGAGGCTCAGCGGGCCGCTTCGGGAGTACTCGGCCGGGGACTTCACCGCGTTGACCGCCACGATGAGGAACGGGACGACCATGAAGAGGGCGGCGAGGCAGAGGGCGAGCAGGACCGGGTAGCGGCGCAGTGCGGTCATGAGTCCTCCACCCGACTCTGCAGCTTCAGGCCCAGCACGGCCAGGGCCAGGATGATCACCGTGAGGACCGTGGAGATCGCCGAGCCGTAGCCGACCTGGGTCTTCTCGAAGAACGTGGTGAAGGAGAAGTAGGAGGGGACGTCGGTGGCGCCGCCGGGGCCGCCCTTCGTCAGCACGTACACCGCGCCGAAGACCTTCAGCGCGGCGATCGTGCACCAGGTCAGGACCACGTACACCTCGGGGCGGATCCCCGGCACCGTGATGTGCCGGAAGCGGCGCCACCAGCCGGCGCCGTCCAGCTCGGCCGCCTCGTACAACTGGGGGTCGACGCGGCCGAGCCCGGCCATGAAGACGACCAGCGGGAAGCCGAGCTGGACCCAGACGAGCACACCCATCACCGTGTAGAGGGCGAGGTCCGGGTCGCCGAGCCAGTCCTGCTGCCAGGAGCCCAGGCCGACCGCCTTCAGGAGGGCGTTGAGGGAACCGTTGTCCGGGGCCAGGATCCAGCTCCAGACGATGCCGGCCACCGCGACCGGCAGGACCTGCGGGAGGTAGAAGCAGGCGCGCAGGACCGCCGCGATCCGGGTGCCGAAGTGCTTGCCGACGTAGTCGAACAGGGCGGCGGCCAGCACCAGTCCGAGCACGGTGGGGAGCACCGCCATCGCGACGACCATGAAGAGGCTGTGCCGGAACGACGCCCAGAACTCGGAGTCGTGCAGCAGCTCACGGTAGTTGGCGAGCCCGGACCAGTGCGGGCTGCCCACGCCCTGCCAGTCGGTGAAGCCGAGGCCCGTGTTCATCAGGAACGGGACGACCACGACCGCGAGGAAGGCGAGGGCACCGGGGAGCAGGAACAGGGCGTACGAGTCCCGGCGCACCCTCACTTGGTGCCCTTGTCGTACGCCGTCTGGAGGTTGCTCAGGTAGGCGTCGGGTTTCTCGCTGCCCGTGATCAGCTTCTGGGTCTCGGAGACCAGGGTGTCGTAGAAGCCGGCGATCGGCCAGTCCGGGTAGAAGGCCAGGCCGTCGCGCTTGCTGACGGTGTTGAAGTCGGCGATGAGCTGCTTCGACTTGGGGTCGGTGATGGCGCCCGGGTCGGCCGCGACCGGGACTCCGCCCTTGTTGCCGAGCAGGTTCTGGATCTTCTTCGACATGGTGATGTCGATGAAGTCGTAGGCGAGGTCCTTGTTCCCGGAGTTCTTCGGTACGACCCACAGATTGCCGCCCGAGCCCAGGGTGAGGTTCGAGCCGGGCCACAGGAAGCTGCCCCAGTCGAACTTCGCCTCCGACTGGAAGCGGCCGTACCACCAGCTGCCGGAGAACAGGATCGGCGCCTTGCCCTGGATGAACGAGACGCCCGCCTGCTCGGCGGTGGTCCCGCTGGACGTCTTCGCGATGTAGCCCTTCTTCACCCAGTCGGCGAAGGTGTCCGCCGCGTACGTCCAGGCGGTGTCGTGGAAGTCGACCTTGCCCTTGTACAGCTCGTACCTGTCGACCCACGAGCGGTCGGCCTTCGACAGCGCCAGCTGGTACAGGTACTGCTGGGCCAGGTACTCGGAGCCCGCGTTGGCGAGCGGGGTGACCTTGTTCTGGACGAACTTCCCCATCGCCGCCGTGAGGTCGTCGAACGTCCTCGGCTCGGCGATCCCGTACTTCTTGAACAGGTCCTTGTTGTAGTAAACCATCGTGTACTCGGCGTAGTTGGGCACTCCGTACCACTTGCCGGAGCCCATCACGCCGTCGGCGTCGTACTGGCTGGTGGTGCGCACGCCCGCGCTGAGTTCCCTGTCCCAGCCGCGCTTGGCCGCCTCCGCGGTCAGGTCGGTCAGGAGCCCCTGCTTGGAGAGGAGTCCCGCCGTCGCGTTGCCCTTGTTGTACTCCATGAGGTCAGGGGCGTCGGAGGAGTTGAGGACCATCGGAGCGGTCTTCTGGATCTGCTCGAAGCTCTTCTCCTCGTACTTCACCTTCACGCCGGGATGGCTCGCCTCGAACTCCTTGACGGCCTCGTTCCAGGCGATGCCCATCGCGCTGTTCGGGGCCTCGTAGTGCCACAGCCGCAGCGTCTTGGCGTCGGACGTGCTGCCGCCCGAGCCGCCGCAGGAGGTCAGCAGCAGTGATCCGGAGAGGACCACCGCCGCCGCCGTCAGCCGTCGTATCCGCCCTGTTCGCGTTCGTGTCGTCGACATCCAGTGCCTCCAGGGGAGTTGTGGATGATGCTCGTCCCGCGTCGAATCGATTCGATGCCGGACGTCGAAGCGCTTCGACGATGGAAGGTAGGCGGAGGCTGCGGGACCGTCAATGGGGCCGACGGGATTTGTGCGAAGCGATTCGACTGATGGTGTGGATCAGGAAGGCCGTGGCGGCCGCGGTGACCGGGGTGAGGTAGGCGGCCGTCGGAGCGAGGTGCTCCGCCGCCCAGCCGCCGGCCGCGGAACCCGTCGCGACACCGGTCAGCAGGGCGGTGACGACGAGGCTCATCCCCTCGTTGAGGCGCCCCTCCGGGGTGCGGTCCTGGACCAGGGTCATCGCCGTCACCATGGTCGGCGCGGTCGCCATACCGGCCGCGAGCAGGGCAGGGGCGACGGCCCACAGCGAGTCGAGGGTGCGGGCCGCGAGCAGGGGCAGGGACATCAGGGCCGCCATCGCCAACAGGCAGACCGGCAGTCGTCGTTCGGCCGGGCCGGTAGGTCTGAGCGCCCCGTACACCAGGCCCGCCGCGCAGGACCCGGCGGCCTGGAGCGCGAGGACGGCACCGGCGGCCGAACGGTGGCCCTGCGCGTCGGCGTAGGCGATGGTGACGACCTCCATCGAGCCGAACACCGCACCGGTGGCGACGAAGCAGGCGAGGAGGGCGGCGAGACGCAGCGGGGTCCTCGCGGTGCTCGTGGCGGGCCGGGGCGGCGGCTCGGTGGCGCGCTGGGCGGTGAACAGCAGCATCCCGGTGAGCAGCAGCACCGCGCCGACCAGGGTGCCGGCCTCGGGGAAGAAGGTGCCGGTGAGGAAGGCGGCGAGGACCGGGCCGAGCATGAAGCACAGCTCGTCGGCGGCCTGTTCGAAGGAGTTGGCGGTGTGCAGGGCGTCCGGGTCATCGCGCAGCAGATGGGCCCAGCGGGCGCGGGACATGCCGCCCAGGTTGGGGGTGGTGGCGGTGGCCGCGTAGGCGGCGAACAGGGTCCAGTCCGGGGTGCCGAACCGGACGCAGAGCAGCAGGGCGAGGCTGCCGAGGACGGCGGTGACCGTGGCGGGCACCGCGACCCTGGCCTGCCCGTACCGGTCGACGAGCCGCGCGATCCACGGCCCGGCCACGCCGGTGGCGGCGAGGCCGGTCGCGGTGACGGCACCGGCCAGGGCGTACGAGCCACGGGCGCCGGCGATCATCACGACCGCGCTGACGCTGAACATGCCCATGGGGAGCCGGGCGATGAGGTTCCCGACGGTGAAGGCCCGGGTGCCGGGGCGGGCGAAGAGACGGCGGTAGGGGCCGGGCGGGCGGGATCCGGAGCGGGAGGGGGAGGGGGAGCGCGAGGGGCCGTCGAACCGGGGGCTGAAATCGACGGTGACGAGGGAGTCGGCGGTGACGGTGTGGGTGAACGCGCGGGGGGCCGGATGGGTTGGAGGGGTGGGGTGGGTCGAACGGGTGGGGCGGGTCGGCCTGATCGGCCGGGCTGGTTGCGGCATGGACACCACCGTCGCGCCGGGCGGTGCGTGGGGTCCAACACCTGATCAGCGCCGATTCACGCACCTGTGTTGTAAGTTCGCCCGATGTCGTCGCCCGCGTCGTCCGCCCGTATCGACCCCCGGCTCCTGCGCGTCTTCGTCACCGTCGCCGAGGAGCTGCACTTCACCCGTGCCGCCGCCCGGCTCTACGTCGCACAGCAGTCGCTCAGCCGGGATGTACGGCGGCTGGAGCGGGAGTTGGGCGCCGAGCTGTTCCTGCGCACCACCCGGCAGGTCACCCTGACCCCCGACGGCGTCCGGCTGCTGCCCTACGCCCGCCGGGTGCTGGCCGCCCAGGACGCGTTGCTCGCCGCGTTCGGGCAGGCCAGGCCGCTGCTGGTGGACCTGAACTCGCCGGGCCTCGAAACCGGCCGCCGGGTGCTGCACCGCGCCCGCGAACTCACCCCGGACTGCGAGCTGATGGCCCGCTACGAGAGCGGGCTCACCGGAGCGGCGGCCGAACTCCTCGCCGGGCGGCTCGACGTGTCCTTCGGACGGTTCGCGGGACTCGACCCGGCGCTGCGCTCCGGCCTCGAACACCTGCCCGTTCGATTCGAACCCATGGCCGTAATGCTTCCCTCGGACCACCGGCTGGCGGCCCTGGAGGCGGTGCCGCTGGCCGCGCTGGCGGGCGAGACCGTGTACGCCGGCGCCGGGAACGAACGCACTCTGGAATGGACCGACCTGGCCTTTCATCTCTTCGAGGGGCGACGGATCACCGTCGCCCCGCCGCTGCCGTTGGCTGTCGGCGAGGAGGAGTTCCAGCGCGTGATGGCCAAGGACCGGTATCCCGTTCTCGCGGTAGTGGGTTTTCCGGCCATACCTGGAAGCGTGTCGCGGCCCTTGGTCGATCCGGTGCCGTTGTCGCCCGTGTCGCTCGTGTGGCGAAAAGGGCTGGTCCATCCGGGAGTCGACGCGCTACGGCGGGCGGCAGCCGAGATCGGGCACGCGGAAGGGTGGCTTCAGCGACCGGCCGACGGGTGGATTCCGGCCAGTGATCAAGAGGTGATGGACGACCACAAATGACACATCCGGACAACGGCACCCTCGCGTGCGCTAGCTTCATGGCCCCGGGTACGGAGAGCTGGAAGGGGGCGCTCGGAACGGGTGGGGGCCCGATCCGTTGACGTGTGCTCGGGTTCGTCAGCGTGCCCGGAACTGTCCCGTGGGGGGATGTGCGCGCATGAGGAACTGGCGAGAAGAGACCCAACCGGTGGCGGGGAGTGCCGAGGAGGTGCCGCTGATCGGTTGCGCGGAGGACGTGCCGCTGGTCGGGGGAGACGAGCCCGGGGGCGCCGGGGCGGCGGGTACCGGGGCAGCCGGTGCCGGTGCCGGTGCCGGTGCCGGGCCGAGTGGGTTCCGGGTGAGCGGTGGTGGTGGCGTCGGCGCCGGGGCGGCCGAGGCGGCCGAGGCGGTGACAGAGGTGCTGCGGACGGCGGAGCCGTTACGGAACCCCTGGAGCATCGTCGAGGCGGCCGCGGGCCGTCCGCGGGCCCCCCACCGGACGACCGTCGAGCACGACGCCGGCGAGGTGCGGACCCGCCCCGGCGAGCGGGAGACCTCCGACGCACCCGTCCCCGCGTCCGCGGACGCGGGGACGCGCCGCAGCCGCCGGTTCCGCAGGATCGGGATGGCCATCGGGCTGGCCTGCGCCGCCTACGCGGCCGTCATCGTCGTCACCCTGCTGTCCGGCAGCTCGGACGCGCCCTGGCTGCCGCTGCCCGGGCAGCACGGCGACCAGCCGGCCGGCCGGGTCGAGAACTCACCGGCGCCCAGCGGCTCCGCCCGGTCCTCGGACGGCGGCTCCTCGGTGGCGGGCCCGGCCGTGAGCGACGGCACGACCCCCTCGGCCGGCGCGTCGCCCCGGGCGTCCGGCACCGGCAAGCCGGGAGCGGCCCGGCCGAGCCCGTCGACGTCGGCGAAGGCGACCCCGCCGGCCGGGGTCAGGGCCACCGGCTCCTCGCCGGACCCCGGGGCGTCGTCCACGGACGCATCACCGACCGCGTCGTCACCGTCACCGGCCACCCCGGCCTCCCCGCCGGTCTCACCCTCGGCCGGACCCAGCGAGTCGGCGACGCCGACCGGGGGCGGTTCTTGAACGGGCACGGTCGCCTAGGGGCCGGTCGCGGCTCCGCCACCGGTCGCCGCGGAACGACCGGCCTCGGTGTCGGGAGCTACCCGTCCCTGCGCCGCTGGGACGGCATCACCTTCTCCACGGCTTTTTGGATGTGCGTGACGGTCTGGCCACTGTTCACGCGTAAAACACGGTCCGTCTCGGCCGACCACCGCGGCGTGATCTCCGCATTCACGTCTGCGTCACCGCCCATGGTGATGGTATCGGCCCGGCATGGTTACTCTCTGGCGTTTTCTCTAGGCAGCCGTGACACGTAAATGCCGAACTCGGCCAGGGACTTCTCCAGGTCCTCCCGCCCTGCGTCGTCCCCGGGCAGGAGCGAGAGCCGGGGCCTCGCGAAGCGTTCGGCTCCCGTGTGCACTGCGCTCGCGAGGTCAGGGACAGACGAGCGGTCGATCACCTTCCCGTCGTGAACGGTCTCGATCGAGCCGTCCTTCGCGCGCCGGAACGTCAGCGAGAAGGACGAGTCGACGGCGGACGTCGTGAAGAACCGGTCTCGGCCCGGCAGGAAACGGCGCAGACCGTCCAAGAGGAGGGTTAGCGAAAGGTAGATCATCATCGCTTGGTCCGGGGTGTGGTCCCGGGAGCTCGCCTCTCCGCGGTCACCCCGGACGTCGATGTGCCCCAGGTCGAACCCGGACGGCGGGGGTGCCTCGCTCTCGTCCACGGAGAACACGAACTCCATCGAGACCACTCCTTCCTTTCAGACGGCGCTCTTCCCCATGGGGAAGAACGTGATGATGTTGTTTCCGTCGTGCGAGTCGACGGTCACGCTGTACCGCGCGCTGTGCCCATTGACGGTCATTCTCTTCTCGAAGGTTTGGATGCGCTTGGCGGGATCCGAGATGCGGGTGCCGCGCTTGACGATCGTCTTGGCGGCGGCGTGAACCTGTTCCCTTGTCGTCGTGGGCGGCATCATGTCCGCGTGCCTGGTCGACGGGTTCGTGCCGGTGATATGCCTGGACTCGATGTGGATCCACCCCTTCTTGAGGTCGCCGGTCTCCAGACGCGGTGTCGTACGGCACAGTGCGAGTCCGAAGGGGTCGATCCACACCATCGGGTTGGGTACGTACCAGCCGGGGTTCGGGCCGCCGCCCAAGCCGATCGGGTCGAGGCTCAAGTACCGCCCCAGAGCGGGGTCGTAGTACCGGTGGTAGTTGTAGTGCAGCCCGGTCTCGTCGTCGTGGTACTGGCCGGGGAAGCGGAACGGGCACGACGTTCCGATGCCTGGATCGGCCAGCGGCAAGCCCCACAGCGTGGTGCGCAGCCGCCAGCCCGTCTCGCCTGTGTCGTCGATCAACTCCGTCGGCGCACCGACGAGGTCGGTGACGATGGCGTAGAACCGCGCGTCGATGTCCGCCTGCGGCGTGGAGGGCGTGGCCTGTGACACTGCCTGGGCGACCGGTTCACCGGTGTGCGGGGACCACTCCCAGCTGAGCACCTGGTCGCCATCCCCGCCGCACTGCTCGGCCAGTTCGTTGCCGTCCCAGATGAAGTCGGTCGACGACAGTTCCGCTCCGTCCTCCGCCAGCAGTCGCTTGGCGACACGCCTGCCGAAGGCGTCGTAGGCGTATCTCCAGCGGCGGCCGTCCGGGGTGACTACTTCAACAAGCCGGTCTTCGTTGTTCCAGCCGTACCGCCACTCGTGTGAGCCGCCCGAGAGCAGTCTCCGGGTGCGTCGGACCATCCGGCCCTGTGCGTCGTGCTCGAAGAAGGTTCTGCCTGCCTGCCGGGTGCCCAACGGGCCGTAACTTCGTCGGCCCGCCGTCTCCTCGGACTCGGCTGGCTGAGTTACGGTTCCTGTCCAGGACGCGTGTGTGACGTCCCCGGCCGGGTCGTAGGCGTACCCCTCTGTCCAGGAGTCGGCGGTGACCGAGATGACACGGCCCACCGAGTCGAGTTCGAACCGCCGACTGCCCGAGACGCTGTCGGCCACGCCGACGGGATGGTGGTCGGCGCGATAGAAGTAGCCGCGCAGCAGCGCCGACCGTTCCGGAACGCCGCTGACACTCTGCGCCACCAGCCTGTCGTCCCCGTCCCAACGCCGGGTGAGCTCCACCGGGCCGAGCCGGCGTCCGGTCTCCCGGCCGGTCCGGTCGTAGCCGAGAGTCATGGACCGGCCTGCCATGTGCAGCGCAACCGGCCGATTGTCGGCGTCGTACTCCCAGGTACTGCGCAGACCGCTCGGCGTGCACCGTTGCACGCGTCGGCCGATAGCGTCGTAGGTGCTGTGGATTGTACGTCCGTTGCACGTTTCGCGGACGATCCGGCCCAGGGCGTCCCGTTCCAGTGTCACCAGAGCCGCAGAGTTCTCGGCCCGTACCACGCGCCCGAGTGCGTCGTACGCGAAGGTGGTCACACCGTCCGGGGTGCGCTGTTCGACAAGATTGCCGAGGAGGTCTCGGCCGTAGTGCGTGCTGCGCCCCAGCGCGTCGGTACGGGAGACCAGTTGGTTCGCTGCATCGTACGCGTACGTGAGGACACGCCCGGAGAAGTCCTCCTCCTTGGTCGTGTTGCCGACGGCGTCGTACGTATAGCTCCAGGTTCGCCCTGCAGCGTCGGTCACACCCGTGAGCCGGCGTTCCGTATCGTGCCGGAAGAGAAGCCGGGAGCCGTCGGGGCCGGTGCGCGCGGTGATCACTCCGAAGTGCGTGTACTCGCTCCGGGTGACCCCGCCGACCGGATCGTGATGCTCGGTCTCATTGCCCTCGTCGTCGTAGCTCCAGCGCTCCGTCGCGCCGCCGGGTGTGACGCGCCAGGTCATGCGGCCCTCGGGCGTCCAGCCGTACCGCGTCTCGGCGCCGCGCGCGTCGGTCATGGCGACGACCCGCCCGAAAGAGTCGTACGTGAACCGGGTCACCGCCCCCAGCGCGTCGGTGACGGCGTCGACGCGCCCGTGGTCGTCGTACCGGAAGTGCCGCGTCTGCCCAAGCCCGTCCGACACAGCCACCATCCGGCCGGTGCGGTCATAGGCGTGACGGGTAGTCGCTCCCGCGGGATCGGTCACGGCGAGCAGGCAGCCGCGTTCGTCGTACTCGAAACGCCACTCGGAGGCGTCGACCTCCGTGACGCGCACCGGCAATCGGAGTTCGTTGTACTCGGCCGTGGCCTCCAGCCCATCGGGACGGACCACCGTCCGCAGGTTCCCATCCAGGGTGTACGCGTAGCGAGTTGTCCGCCCCAGAGCGTCGGTCTCCGCAAGCACTCGGTCGTTGTCGTCCCACTCGGTCGTGGTGGTGTGACCGAGGGGGTTGGTCTCCTCGGTGACGCGGAAGTCCCGGTCGTACCGGTAGACGGTGGCGCGGCCCAGCGAGTCGACATAGACCGTCGTGTGCCGGTCCACGTCGTACTGGAAGGTCCCGTTGTGAAAGCCGTCGGAGCCGATGGTTCGGATGCACCGGCCTTCCTCGTCGTACACGTACTGGTAGTCGGTGTCGTTGCGGTCCCGCCACGTGGTGATCCGGTGTTCCGCGTCGTATGACAGCCTCAGCGCGCGTTCCGAGGAGTCGTATGTCTCAGAGAGGTTACCGGCCTCGTCGTAGCGGTACCGTGCGATCACCGGGCGGCCCGGGGCACTGTCCAATCGCAGGGCAGTGACGCGCCGATCGGCTGTTTCCAACCCCAGCCGGTAGCCACCCTCGCGGAGTACCGCTCGCGGCACACCATCGGTGTCGTACTCGACGTCGACGCGACTGCCGTCCCGTTCGCTGATCCTTATCAGCCGCAACTCCGAGGTGGTCAGCCCTGGCAGGGCACGGAAGTGCCGGGTCTGACCCGTGTCGGGCACCAGCAGGCGCATCCCGTCGATCTCGGAGCCAGGGGCGCCGGACCATCCCAACGGCCAGCGCGGGCCCATGACGGGCAGCATCGGCAGGCCGGCCTCCGGCGTCGGATAGTGGAGCACCATGCCGTCCGCGGTCACCAGGCGGACCCCGTCGGCGTCCAACAGCACACGCTCGTCCAGTACCGAACTCCAGGACGACCCGAACCACTGGCCGTCCCGGAACGAGGACACGTGATGCCGTTCGAAGACAAGGGGCCGCGTCCCGAGCAGTTCCACGTCCACGACCGAGGCCACTACGTCACCCGTCACGACGTCGACGGGATCGCTCTTGCAACGCCGCTCGGCCATCAGCTGAGCCTCTCGGCGCAGCTTGCCCATGTTGCCCCGGGCTGCCTTTGCCATGCCCTTGAGTCCCAGCTTGCCAAGTCCCCGCATACCCTTGGCGAGTTTGCCGAGGCTGGTGATGCCCTTGCCGCCGGGTATGCAGTCCATGGCGGCGAAGGCCACGTCCCATAGGGAGGCTTGGCCCTTGGAGTATTTGTAGAGGGTGTCGGCGAGGACGACGAGTGCGGCGATCAGCACGATGGCGCCGAGGATGGGTCCGCCGATGATCATCGCGATGATGCCGACGACGGCGACGACGACCTTGCAGACGGTGACGATGGTGTCCCAGTTGTCCTCGAACCAGTGACCGATGTCCTGCCACCAGTGCCGGTTCGGGATCCCGGCGTCCGAGGCTTCGTCGATCTTCCGCTTCGCCTCACCCGCTGCGTCGTCGCGCATCTTCCGGGCGTCCTCGGCCATCTTCTTCGCGGCGTCGAGGGCGTTCTGGGCGGAGGTGACGTCCGACTGGGCCTTGGTGTGCGCGGACTTGGCGCTCTGCACGTCCCGGGTGGCGGCCCGCACCTTGCCTTCGTCCGGCTTGTCGGCGTCCGATTTGCTGCCGGTGGGGTCGTCCTTGTACTTGTCGGCTTCCTTGGTGGCACGGGTGACCCAGGAATCGGCCGAGGAGAGACGGGACTTTGCGGAGGACAGGTCGGACTGTGCCTCTTTCGCCTTGGCGAGGGCCTTGTCGGCCAGGGCCTGGGCGCGCTCCAGCTTGGGCCAGTAGTCCGCGAGGGCGTCTCCGCACAGCTCGTAGGACTTCTTCAGCTTCTTCAGGTTCTTCGGGACGTCCTTGAACTGCTCCTTGAAGACCTCCGCCGACTTCCCGGCCCACTGGAGAAGAGCGTCCTCGCCGGCCATGCCCTTGACCAGACGCAGCGCGTCGGAGACGTCGTCGGCGAAGGTGTGCAGCTGTGCGGCGAGGGTGCGGACGCGTTGCGGGTCACCCGGGGTGGGGTCCTTGTCGAGGTCGAGTGGATGCCAGTCCGCCGGTCGGTACCCCGCCATGATCTCGCAACCCCCGTCGCGTACGCCTCTTGAGCAGTTCTGCGCGCATGAACTTACAGGGCTCACTCGTACGAGGTGAAGTGACCCTTTGCAAGGGCCAACCGCGCGGCCACGGACAGCTGTCGCAATGTCACAGGAAGGCAACCAATCGACCGTCGGAGGGGGAGAGTTGGCGTCGTTTTGCCCTGCTCATGCACCCTTTGCGCGGCTGGTGTTCAGCCATTCGCTCTGGTGTCTTCGTGTCCGACCCGGTTACCGTGTCGGCTGTTTTCTTCGACACCAGCCGCCCCATCAGGAGCCCACCGTGACCCGCCGTTCCCGCCTGCTCACGACTGCCGCCGCCGGTGCGACTGCGGCACTTCTGCTCGCCGGTTGCGGCGGGGGAAGCGGAGACAAGTCCGACTCGAACGGCAAGATCGCGGGCGCGGACACGGGAGCATCGGCGTCGGCTTCGCCGAGCGCTTCAGCGAGTGAATCTGCGGGGCGTCCGAAGATCACATTGCCCGCTGGGGACAGTCTCACTTTCACCCCTGAGGAGGACTCCGATCCCGTGAAGGACGCGATCCTCAAGGACAACGCGGAATTCGTTCGGGCGCTGGATGCGGCGATCGGTGCTCAGAACCCGCGACTTCCCGCTCTGGAGTACTACACCGAGGGCGAGGGTGCCGCCGCGGCCCAGCAGTGGGTTAAGTCGTTTGTGGACGCGGGGCTGACGGTAACTGGAACCGTCCACTACTACGACCGGCAGGTCACTGTGGAGTCCAAGACCAAGGCGTCGCTGACCTATTGCGGGGACGAGAGCAAGGGCTACAACAAGGTCATCAAGACCGGCGTTGTCAAGAAGACGAAGACCACCAAGAACAGTTATGTCGCATATGGTGTCCAGGTCGAGAAGAACGCAAAGGGAGTTTGGGAGCTCGTGAAAATTGCGTCTACTCGTGGAGCTGACAAATGCCAGCCGTGACCTGGTTCCGCCAAGGAACCGTAACGATCGTGCTGGCGGCTTCTGTCTGCGTGCTATCAGCTCCTTCGGCCATGGCCGACCGACCCGGAGGCGGTGGATCAATCGGCGGTGGGTCCGGATCGGGCACCAGCACATCCGGTGGAACTGACGGCGACACCATCAACTCGACAGCCGGCGCCATCGTCTACGACCGTTCCAAGAACGGCACCGGAGCCTCCGTTGGCCCGGTCACCTCCACCACGTCCTGGACGCCGCCGGCCTGCTGGTATGCGCCCAAATACAGCCCGGCCGAGCTCAAGGCGTACCTGGAGCCGATCTGGGCGGCGGACTCCACGGGGTACCAGTGGGATGCCGAGCAGCGTGACCGCTACGTCAACGGTCACCCCTACAAGGACTTCAACGAGGACAAGACCGGCAAGGGCTACTGGTGGGACTCGTACGTCAACAAGTCCTTCCCGCCGGGGTGGGACAAGTGTGACAAGCCCTATTTCTGGGTGGACAAGGGAGCCGCGCCGCCCGCCGACATCCCGAACACCATCTCCACGAAGATCCTCGGCGAACTCGCGTACAACGAGATCCGTGTCCCCACCACAGAGGTGAGCCTGAAGCCCGCGGGCACGACCAAGGTCAACCTCGCCACCTGGGCGTGGCTGGACAAGGCCACGTTCAAGCCGGTGTCGGTCACTGCGAGCGTTCCGCTGCTCGGCATATCCGCGACGACGACCGCCGAACCCGTCTCCCTCAGGATCGACCCGGGTACTTCTGACGCGGTGACCTATCCGGCCTCCGGAGTCTGCGAGTTCAACAACGGCAGTGTCGGTGAGGAGTACACCGCGGGCGACGCAGGCAAGACGCCCCCCTGCGGGGTGAAGTACCTCCGTTCGTCCGGCAACGGCTCGTACCAGCTCAAGGCGACGGTCACCTGGAAGATCCACTGGACCGGAAGCGACGGCAACGGCGACAACCTCCCCGACGGCGCCTTCGGCCGATCGCAGGACGTCGTCGTGCAGGAGATCCAGTCTGTCAACAGGTGAGGCGCCGTCCCGCCCGCGCGGCTCATCGTGCCGAGTGGCACGCAGTCGTCCATGAGGCTGCAAGGGGAGCGGAAGCGATGAGCGCGCGGTAAGTACGGAAGAGGTTCCAGCGAGCCCGTCGAACTAACGGACGCCTGGTTCTCCGTGGAGCCCGGCCCATACGGCGCCGGGCCCGGCCCTTACGATCAGCAGCCGCTCACTTCCCACACCCCGGGCCCACACACCCGGCCTCCACCAGCAACCCCCACCCCACCCCGCCCATACCCCTCCCCCTGAGGCGCCCCCGTAGCCCGACCTCTCACCCGCCCCCTCCCCGGGGTGAGAGCAACGTTCCCTTCCGGTCACCCGCAGCCACAGCGCGGAAACGCCGCCTCCCTACCTTCGGGCTCAGTCACTCATCCGAAGTCGGCAGACCGAGCACGCGGAGCACCGTGGAGGCGTCATGACAGCCCCAGCCCCTACTTCACGTAGCCGCTGGATCCAGGAGTGGGATCCGGAGGACGAGACGTTCTGGAAAGAGACCGGGGAGAAGGTCGCACGACGCAATCTGTACTTCTCCGTGCTCTCCGAGCACATCGGGTTCTCGATCTGGACGCTGTGGTCCGTGCTGGTGCTCTTCATGGGCCCGGAGTACGGGCTCACCCCGGCCGACAAGTTCCTGCTGACGTCGATGGTGACGCTGGTCGGTGCCGTCGTCCGCGTCCCCTACACCTTCGCCGTGGCGATCTTCGGCGGGCGGAACTGGACGATCATCTCAGCCAGCCTCCTCCTCATTCCGACCATCGCCGCGTTCGCGGTGATGAAGCCGGGGACCTCGTTCGACACGTTCCTGTGGATCGGGCTCCTCGCGGGTATCGGCGGCGGCAACTTCGCCTCCTCCATGACCAACATCAACGCTTTCTTCCCGCTGAAGAAGAAGGGGTGGGCCCTCGGGCTGAACGCGGGCGGCGGCAACGTCGGTGTCGCCGCGATCCAGCTCGTGGCCCTCGCGGTCATCGGTGCCAACGGCGGTCCGCGCGTGCTGCTCGGGATCTACATCCCGCTGATCGTCGTCGCCGCCGTCTGCGCCGCGCTGTTCATGAACAACATCGAGAACGTCAAGAACGACACAGGCGCCGCCAAGGACGCCGCGAAGGACGCCCACACCTGGATCATGTCCTTCCTCTACGTCGGGACGTTCGGGTCGTTCATCGGCTACAGCTTCGCCTTCGGGCAGGTGCTCACCAACCAGTTCGGCCGTACGCCGCTGCAGGCGACCTACCTCACCTTCATGGGCCCGCTGCTCGGCTCCCTGATCCGTCCCGTGGGCGGCTGGCTCGCCGACAAGTACGGCGGCTCGAAGATCACTCTGTACAACTACGTCGCCATGGCCGCCGCCACCTCCGTCCTGGTCGTCGCCAGCATGCAGAAGTCGCTGCCGCTGTTCGTCGTCGCGTTCGTGGTGCTGTTCTCGCTCACCGGAATCGGCAACGGGTCGACGTTCAAGATGATCCCCGGCATCTTCCACACCAAGGCCCTCGCCCAGGGGCTGGAGGGCGAGGAAGCCGTCAAGTACGGGCGACGCCTCTCCGGCGCCTCCATGGGGCTGATCGGGGCGGTCGGCGCGCTCGGTGGCGTCGGCATCAACCTCGCCTTCCGGCAGTCCTTCCTCTCCTATGGCTCCGGCACCGGCGCCTTCGTCGCCTTCCTGGCCTTCTACGGCCTTTGCTTCGCCGTCACCTGGGCCGTATACCTTCGCCGGCCGGTCGCCCAGGGGCACCCCACAGCCGCCTCCGAGGCAAAGGCGCAGCTCAGCTATGCCGAGGTGTGACGTAACACTGGTGACATGAAGCGGAACCGAGCCTGTCACGCGCCGTTGACAGGCTCGGTTCGCCTGCGGGTCAGCTAGGAGAGCAGCCATGTACGAGGAACAGCAGCGACCGGACGACGGCGGTCGGCACGGTCCCCTCGCGGGGTTCACCGTGGGGGTCACGGCCGCGCGCCGCGCCGACGAGCTGGGAGCACTGCTCCAGCGGCGCGGCGCCGCCGTGCTGCACGCCCCCGCCCTGCGCATCGTGCCGCTCGCCGACGACGGGGAGCTTCTCGCCGCCACGAAGGACATCATCGACCAGGCGCCGGACGTGGTCGTGGCGACGACCGCGATCGGGTTCCGCGGCTGGATCGAGGCCGCGGACGGGTGGGGTTTCGGCGAACAGCTGCTGGAGAGGCTGCGGAACGTCGAGCTGCTCGCACGCGGGCCCAAGGTGAAGGGGGCCGTCCGGGCCGCCGGGCTCACCGAGGAGTGGTCGCCGTCCTCCGAGTCCATGGCGGAGGTGCTCGACCGGCTCCTGGAGGAGGGCGTCGACGGCCGCCGGATCGCCGTACAGCTGCACGGGGAACCGCTGCCGGGGTTCGTCGAGTCGCTGCGAGCCGCGGGCGCGGAGGTGCTGCCGGTGCCGGTGTACCGGTGGATGCCGCCGGAGGACCTCGGGCCGGTGGACCGGCTCCTCGACGCCGTGGTCTCGCGCTCGGTGGACGCCCTCACCTTCACCAGCGCGCCCGCCGCGGCCTCGCTGATCTCCCGCGCCGAGGACCGCGGACTGCGGGACGACCTGCTCGCCGCCCTAGGCCACGACGTCGTCCCCGCCTGCGTCGGGCCGGTGACGGCCCTGCCGCTCCAGGCCGTCGGGGTCGACACCATCCAGCCGGAGCGCTTCCGGCTCGGCCCCCTCGTACAGCTTCTCTGCCGGGAACTCCCCTCGCGTGCCCGGGCGTTGCCCGTCGCCGGACACCGGGTGGAGATCCGGGGGCACGCCGTCCTCGTCGACGGCGACCTGAAGCCGGTACCGCCAGCCGGCATGTCCCTGCTGCGGGCGCTCTCCCGCCGTCCGGGCTGGGTGGTGGCCCGCTCCGAACTCCTCCGCGCCCTGCCCGGCGCGGGCCGCGACGAGCACGCGGTGGAGACCGCGATGGCCCGGCTGCGTACGGCCCTGGGCGCGCCGAAACTGATCCAGACGGTGGTCAAGCGCGGGTACCGGCTGGCCCTGGACCCGGCGGCGGACTCGAAGTACGGGGACGCGTGAGGGGGCGCGGCCTGGAACGTGGGCCCAGCCGCTCCCTCACACGTAGGTCACCTGGTGGATGTACAGACACTCGTGTCGCGGGACGATGAGGTACAAAAAGAACCCGCCAGGGACGTCCGCGACGTTCCCCTTGGGCCCGGCCTCCTGGTAGGAGGCGCCGTCGAGGTAGAAGGCGGACGCGGCCCGCACCAGTTCGTCGGCTCTTTTCTCGATCTCGGCGACAAAGGCAGGCGGCGATCCGCCGACGACGTGCTCCTCGGTCGGGTCGTACTCCCACCGCCAGGTCACCCGGACACCGCCTGTTGCGCTTCGGCCTCGACAGCTCGCAGCTCCGCCGTCGCCGCCCGGAAGCCGGGGTCGTCCCGGCTGTCTGTGGCGTGCACGGCCGCGAGGGCGGCCTGGTAACGGGAGTGGAGATCGGGCCGTCGTTCGATCTCCAACTGTGCCTGCCAATAGGCCAGCCAGTGCCGAAGGTGACCGATCTTGCCGTCCGTAAGCGCGGCGGCCAGCGCCTGTTCCTTGTGCTGTTCCATCTCGGACAGTCGGTGCGGGGCGATGCGGGCCAGCGCGACCCGAACCGCTTCCGGCGTCGGCTCGGGGCGCGGGATCAACTCATGACCATGGTCGGGCTGTGTGGTCACGCGGCGGCTCCTCTGTCCTTCGCTTCCTGCCCCCACCGTACTGGGCATCACGACAACGGCGTGGTTGCACGGCACCTGCCACATCACGCGACGGCCTTACGCGTTCCCTCGGGTCCCCGGCCCCTCACCTCGAACCACAGCAGCTTCCCGGCACCCCGGTCCCCTGGGCCGCCGTCGCCGATCGGCCAGCCGCCCCATGCGTCGGCGTATTCCTGTACGAGACGCAGCCCGCGTCCCGCTTCGGCATCCGCGGGGGCGAGCCGGACCTGGTCCCAGGGAGGTGCGCCGAAGGGAGCCGGGATGCGTGGGTGACTGTCCCAGACCCCGACCCGTAGCCGACCGTCCGCGAGGGCGGTCAACCGGAGGGAAGCGGGACCATGGGTGTGCCGGTAGGCGTTCGTGACCATCTCCGACGTCAACAGCTCGACTGTCTCCAGGGATTCATGCCTGCCGTGGCCGCTGAGCCCCGCCCGTACGGTCATACGTGCGACGCGTGCCGCGCGCGGATCATGGGGCAGGCGAAGGGCGTACGACCAGGTGTCGGACGGGGATACGGTGTCCACAAGGACCTCCTACGGGAGACGCGACTCGGGTTCGCTCAACGACCGCGTCGGGCGGTGGCTCTGCCTGGAAAGGTGCGCTTCCGGCTTCTCGGACGGCTGGTTGAGCGGTGTGCTCTCACCGTAGGGCAGTTGGTTAGATGCATCTAACTGAATGCCGTGAATGCATCCATGCTTCACTCGTGCGAGGGAGCGCAAGGTCGCCTCACAGCAGAAGGGAGACGGTGTGCCGTCCACCGAAAGCCCCACGCTCCGGCAGCGACGGCTGGGAGCGGAACTGCGGAAACTGCGGGAGCGGGCCGGACTCACCGCCACCGGCGCCGGTGCACTGCTTGGCGTCAACCAAGCACGCGTCAGCATGATCGAGACCGGCCGCACACCGGTCAGCGCCGACCGACTGCGCTCCATGGCCCGTGCTTACGACTGCTCCGACGAGGAACTCATGGACGCACTGGCCTCGATGACGGGCCGACGCGGTCGGGGCTGGTGGGAGGAGTACCGCGAACATGTGCCGGTGGCGCTCGTCGACCTGGCCGAGTTGGAGCACCACGCCTGCGCGCTGAGGGTGGCACTGCTCATCCACATCCCGGCGTTGCTGCAGACGACCGACCACGCCCGCGCGCTCTTCCGGTCGGTGGTGCCGCCGATGCGCCAGCACGAGATCGAGCACCGGCTCACTCACCGAATCAAACGGCAGGCCATCCTGCACCGGGCAGACCCACCCTCGTACACGGCGATCATTCATGAGGCCGCCCTCCGTATGGGATTCGGTGGCGCGAGCGTCGCCCGAGGCCAGCTCGCGCACCTGCTCGACATGAGCGAACTCCCGAACATCTCCGTCCGGGTGGTCCCCTTCGGCGCTGACAACTTCCCCACGACCGGCCAGTCCTTCGACTACGTCGAGGGCCCTGTCCCACAGCTCGACACGGTTCAGCTGGACTCCCATCACGGCGCCTGCGAGTTCCTCGACGCCGAAGCCCAGTTGGCCAAGTACCGAGCCGTACTGGGTCGCATGGAGTCCTGCGCGCTCTCACCGGCCAAAAGTCGGGACTTCATCCACCGGCGGATGCTGGACCTTTGATCGCCGAGGAGGCACCTGTGCACATACTTCACTGGCGTGCGTCGACCCACAGCGGCGACGGCTCGAACTGCGTCGAGATAGCCACGGAACCCCAGGCCGTCCACATCCGCGACTCGAAGCACGCCGGCGGCCCCCATCTCACCGTCACGCCCTCCACCTGGGCGGACTTCCTTGCCCGTGGGCTCTCCACGACGTCGAGTACGTGACGTTCGCCGACGCTTTCCGGATGGGCGGGACGCCCGGCGAGGGGGCCGAGGTCTTCTCCCGCATGCGGGCGAGCGACCTGCCCGCGGGGGAGTACGTACGGCGGTTCTTCGCCGCGGGGGACGAGCGAGTGGGCTGACCGGCGTACGGCGCTCCGAGTACCGGCTGCCGGTGGGGACTCGGGTCAGTTCGCCTCGTTCGCGGGCCTCTTCTGTGGGGTGCCGCCGCCGCGTCGCCCCGGAACCGCACCCAACCACCGTGCGAGGGCTTCCGGCCGGTCCTCGTGCCGGGCACTGTGAAGGGACACGGTTCCCTGTCCTAGGCGGTGGCAGGCACATGGCACTGGGTACGGCCGCGGCCCCCTACGAGCTGCGCTTCGACGCCGGGCGGATCTGCCTGGACCTGCTGGCGACCACGCATCCCGGCGAACGGCTGGACGCGACGGGGCCGTTGCGGGCCTGGATCATCGGATCCGGGCTGGTCCCGGCGGGCACGCCGTTGGCGCACGCCGACCCGGGATGGTTGCCGGGCTTCCGGGAACTTCGGGGCCACGTGGCCGAGTTGGTGCGCGGCCGGAACGCGGCGCGGACCCGGTCGTACGATCTCGCGCTCGCCCGCGTCAACGAGCTGGCCGGCGGCGCGCCCCCGGCCCCGCGTGCCGTGTCCGGCGAGGACGGCTCCCTGGTGCGGGAGTTGGCGGGACCCCCCGCGTGTGCCGCGCTGCTCTCGGCCGTCGCCCGGGACGCCGTGGAACTGCTCACCGACCCCGCCGCCCGGGCGGCGATCCGGGAGTGCGAGGGCGACAACTGTCCCCTCGTGTACCTGGACACCTCCCGGGGCCGCAGGCGCCGTTGGTGCTCCAGCGAGGTCTGCGGCAACCGCGAACGGGTGGCCCGGCACCGCCGCCGGGCCGCACTCGCCCGCGCCTGAACCCCGGGCCTCCCGTCATCCGGCCGGCCGACCCGAGCGGTCAACTCCTGTCCCATTGACGGCTTCTGCCGGACCTTCACCGAAGCTCCCGGAACGTGATTTCGACAACACTCCGTTTGGTGACCGCCGCGTACGGGCAGCCCGCCCCTCCTCGACGATGTGTCGGAAATGTAAAGATCACGAGGGGGGAATGTGCTGTCATGTCCCGCTCGTCATGGCACCAGGCAGAAAAATGTGGGGTCTTGTTGAACACCCCGCGAGCCACTTCCGTACCGGTGGGGGAGCGACCGACTGGGGGAACCCCCGGACACCGGAGGTGGGCGTGCGCAAGGATGCGGCCGTGGCCAATGAACGTGGATCGAGGGCCCGACATCGCATGTCCCAGCCCTCGGAGCCTGATGAGGAGCTGATGCGTGCCCTGTACAGGGAGCACGCCGGACCTCTCCTCGCGTATGTCCTGCGACTGGTCGCCGGTGACCGGCAACGCGCCGAGGACGTCGTGCAAGAGACACTCATCCGTGCCTGGAAGAACGCCGGCCAGCTCAATCGAGCGACCGGATCGGTACGCCCCTGGCTGGTGACGGTCGCTCGCCGCATCGTCATCGACGGTCACCGCAGCCGGCAGGCCCGGCCGCAGGAGGTCGATCCGTCGCCGCTGGAGGTCATCCCCGCGGAGGACGAGATCGACAAGGCGCTGTGGCTGATGACGCTGTCCGACGCGCTCGACGACCTGACCCCGGCCCACCGGGAGGTGCTCGTCGAGACGTACTTCAAGGGGCGTACCGTCAACGAGGCGGCCGAGACGCTGGGCATACCCAGCGGCACCGTCCGCTCTCGGGTGTTCTACGCCCTGCGGTCGATGAAGCTGGCACTTGAGGAGCGGGGGGTGACGGCGTGATGAGTGTGTACGGGGGGCACGGCGGGTTCGGCACAGGTGGTGCGGGTATGTCTGGTGCCATGCAGGAATCTCCGGTGCCCAATGAGCACGAGACCGTCGGCGCGTATGCGCTGGGGATTCTCGACGACGCCGAGGCAACCGCTTTCGAAGCCCATCTGGCCGGGTGCGAATGGTGCGCCCAGCAGCTCGACGAGCTGGCCGGGATGGAGCCCATGCTGGCGGCCCTGGCCGATCTGCCGGGCTCCGGAAGCACCCCGTCCATCGGCGAGTCGCTGTCCGCGAAGCCCAGCCCCCGGATGGTCGAGAAGCTGGTCGTGGAGGTGGCCGAGAAGCGGAAGGTCCGCAGCCGGCGCAACCTCTTCGCCCTCGCGGCCTCGATCGCGCTGATCGTCGGCGGCCCGCTGGCCGTGCTGGCGGCGAGCGGCGGATCCTCGGGCGGCACCTCGACCACGGCGGGCGGGACGGCTGCCCAGGCGGCCTTCCAGACCCTGTCCGACAAGATGACGGCCACGGACCCGACGACCCACGTCACCGCGACCGTCGCCCTGGAGAAGAAGGACTGGGGCACCCACGCGGTCCTCCAGCTCAAGAACGTCAGCGGCCCGGAGAAGTGCTCGCTCATCGCCGTCGGCAAGAACGGCGAGCGTGAGACGGTCTCCTCCTGGTCCGTCCCGAACTGGGGCTACGGCCTCGCCGACGCCAAGACGGAGAAGGCCAAGCAGCCGCTCTACGTCAACGGCGGCGCGGCCTTCACCCCCAACGAGATCGATCACTTCGAAGTGATGACGTTCAGCGGCAAGAAGCTGGTCTCGGTCAGCGCGTAGCTTCGGCGGGCCCCCTTCGCGTACGGTTGACGGCTGCCCAGCACGTCAGAAGGGGGCCCGGTGGCCGCTCAGGCTCAGCAATCCGCGGTCGGCTCGCACGGCTCCGCACCCGACTCCTCGGAGGACTCGGTTCGGGACCGTGAGATCAGCGTCGAACAAGCACACCTCGACCGGGTGTACAGGCGCCTCGAGGAGAAGATCCACGAGGCGGAGTTCCTGATGAACGACGCGGCAAAGCGCGGTCAGGTAGGCACCCCGGGTGCGCTCGCCGAGCGGGACGCGCAGGTCTTCCGGGCCGGCGTCCATCTCAACCGGCTCAACAACGAGTTCGAGGACTTCCTCTTCGGCCGGATCGACCTGCTCCTCGGCAAGGACGGCAAGAAGGGCCCCGACGGCGCCTACACCGCCGTGGAGCCGGCGGAGGGCGCGGTCCGCGCCGACAACACCGCCGACATCGCCGAAACCCTGCACATCGGCCGCATCGGCGTCCTCGACCAGGACTACGCGCCCCTGGTCATCGACTGGCGGGCGCCGGCCGCGGCTCCCTTCTACAGGTCCACTCCGGTGGATCCCGGGCGTGTCGTACGACGCCGGGTCATCCGCTCCAAGGGCCGCCGTGTCCTCGGTGTCGAGGACGACCTGATGCGCCCCGAGCTCACCGCGTTCCTGGACGGCGACACGCTGCCCGTGATCGGCGACGGCGCCCTGATGGCCGCCCTCGGCCAGGCCCGCAGCCACACCATGCGGGACATCGTCGCCTCCATCCAGGCCGAGCAGGACCTGGTCATCCGCGCCCCCGCCGCCTCCGTCACCTACGTCGAGGGCGGCCCGGGCACCGGCAAGACCGCCGTCGCCCTGCACCGCGCCGCCTACCTGCTCTACCAGGACCGGCGCCGCTACGCGGGCGGCATCCTGATCGTCTCCCCGACCCCGCTCCTGGTGGCGTACACCGAAGGCGTCCTGCCCTCCCTCGGCGAGGAGGGCCAGGTCGCCATCCGCGCCATCGGCTCCCTGGTCGACGGCGCGGAGGCCACCCTCTACGACACCCCGGCCACCGCCCGCGCCAAGGGCTCCTCCCGGATGCTGCGGGTGCTGCGCAAGGCCGCCCGCGGCGCCCTGGAACTGAACGACTCGCCGACCCGGCTCCGGGTGGTCGCCTTCGGCCGCCGCCTGGAACTGGAGGCCGAGGAACTCGACCGCATCCGGCAGAGCGCGCTGGGCGGCACCGCCCCGGTCAACCTGCTCCGCCCGCGCGCCCGCAAGCTGCTCCTCGACGCCCTGTGGGCCCGCTCGGGCGCGGCCGGCCGGCACGCCGACCCGGAACTCGCCGCCGAACTGCGCTCCTCCTTCGACGAGGACATCCTCACCGAGGACCCCTTCATCGAGTTCCTCGACGCCTGGTGGCCCGAGCTGACCCCGCTGACCGTGCTGACGGCCATGGCCGACGAGAGACGCCTCGGCCGCTGGGCCCGCCGCATCCTCAACCCCGGCGAGATCCGCCGGGTGGCCCGCTCCCTGAAGCGGGACGGCCACACGGTCCACGACATCGCCATGCTCGACGAGCTCCAGGCGATCCTCGGCGCCCCGGCCCGCCCGAGGCGCAGGCGCGAGGCGGACCCGCTGGACCAGCTCACCGGCCTGGAGGAGCTGATGCCGATGCGCGAGGAGTCCCAGCGCGAACGCGCCGAACGGCTCGCCCAGGAGCGCGTCGAGTACGCCCACGTCATCGTCGACGAGGCCCAGGACCTCACCCCGATGCAGTGGCGGATGGTCGGCCGCAGGGGCCGGCACGCCACCTGGACGGTCGTCGGCGACCCGGCCCAGTCCTCCTGGTCCGACCCCGACGAGGCCGCCGAGGCCCGCGACGAGGCCCTCGGCAGCCGCCCGCGCCGCCGCTTCGAGCTCACCGTGAACTACCGCAACCCCGCGGAGATCGCCGAGCTCGCCGCCAAGGTGCTGGCCCTCGCCATGCCCGGCGCCACGTCCCCCTCGGCCGTCCGCTCCACCGGCGTCGAACCCCGCTTCACGGTGGCGCGCGACTCCCTGGAGAAGACCACGCGCGAGGAGGCGGAGCGGCTGCTCGGCCTGGTGGACGGCACGGTCGGCGTGGTCGTCGCCATGGACCGGCGCGCCGAGGCCGCCCGCTGGCTGGCCGGGCTCGGCGACCGGGTGGTGGCCCTGGGCAGCCTGGAGGCCAAGGGCCTGGAGTACGACGCGACGGTCGTCGTGTCGCCCGCGGAGATCGCCGACGAGTCCCCGGCCGGGCTGCGCGTGCTGTACGTGGCGCTCACCCGGGCGACCCAGCAGCTGACGGTCGTCTCCGCGGAGCGGGACGAACCGGACGCGGCCGGGGTGCCCGACCTGCTCAGGGACTGATGCGACGTGTGTCGGGAGCGGCCCGTGGAGCCGTTCGGCTGGAGGTTTCCTGTGAAGTCGGCGGAGGGGAATGGCCGGACGGGATCTGTTTGTTAGCCTTGTCGTGACACCGGCCCGATCCAAGCCCCCGGGCCCAACCTTCGTCGCTGCGAGCGACCACTTGCCGCGAGGCGAGCATGGCGGGTCGGTGTCATGAACGTCGGAGAGGCCCACGTCACCGTGTGACGTGGGCCTCTTTTTCGCGCGAACAATAGGTACTCAATCAAGCCCGGCTAACGCCTACCCGGCGGTAGGTGCGACGATCGGACGGCAAAACCAGCGACACGGTGAAACGAAGGAAGTCGGCCATGGCAACGGCGCCCAGCGTCTCCTACTCGATGACCATCCGGTTGGAGGTGCCCGCGAGCGGAACGGCCGTCTCGCAGCTCACCACCGCCGTGGAGTCCTCCGGAGGCTCGGTCACCGGCCTCGACGTCACCGCGTCCGGCCACGAGAAGCTCCGTATCGACGTCACCATCGCGGCCAGCTCGACCGCCCACGCCGACCAGATCGTCCAGCAGCTGCGCGGCATCGAGGGCGTCACCCTCGGCAAGGTCTCCGACCGTACGTTCCTGATGCACCTCGGCGGCAAGATCGAGATGGCGTCGAAGCACCCCATCCGCAACCGTGACGACCTGTCCATGATCTACACCCCGGGCGTGGCCCGCGTGTGCATGGCGATCGCGGAGAACCCCGAGGACGCGCGCCGCCTCACCATCAAGCGCAACTCCGTTGCGGTCGTGACGGACGGCTCCGCGGTCCTCGGCCTCGGCAACATCGGCCCCAAGGCCGCGCTGCCCGTCATGGAGGGCAAGGCGGCCCTCTTCAAGCGGTTCGCGGGCATCGACGCCTGGCCGCTGTGCCTGGACACCCAGGACACCGACGCGATCGTCGAGATCGTCAAGGCCATCGCGCCGGGCTTCGCGGGCATCAACCTGGAGGACATCTCCGCCCCCCGCTGCTTCGAGATCGAGGCGCGGCTGCGCGAGGCCCTCGACATCCCCGTCTTCCACGACGACCAGCACGGCACCGCGATCGTCGTGCTCGCCGCCCTCACGAACGCGCTTCGCTGCACCGGCAAGGCGATCGAGAACATCCGGGTCGTCATGTCCGGCGCGGGCGCGGCCGGTACGGCCATCCTCAAGCTGCTGATCGCGGCCGGCGTGAAGAACGCCGTCGTCGCCGACATCCGCGGTGTCGTGCACTCCGCCCGCGAGGACCTCGTGGACGCGCCCGCCGACTCGCCGCTGCGCTGGATCGCCGACAACACCAACCCCGAGGCGCTCACCGGCTCCCTCAAGGAGGCCGTGCGTGGCGCGGACGTCTTCATCGGCGTCTCCGCCCCGAACGTCCTCGACGGCGCGGACGTCGCCGCCATGGCCGACGGCGCGATCGTGTTCGCACTCGCGAACCCGGACCCCGAGGTCGACCCGGCGGTCGCCCGCCAGACGGCCGCCGTGGTGGCCACCGGCCGCTCCGACTTCCCCAACCAGATCAACAACGTGCTGGTCTTCCCGGGTGTCTTCCGTGGCCTGCTGGACGCGCAGTCCCGTACGGTGAACACGGACATGATGCTCGCGGCCGCGAAGGCTCTCGCCGACGTGGTCACGGAGGACGAACTGAACCCGAACTACATCATCCCCAGCGTCTTCAACGAGAAGGTCGCGGGGGCGGTGGCGGGAGCGGTCCGGGAAGCGGCGAAGGGCGCCTGAGCCCCGCGTCGGGGGCGTGGCCCCCGGGCAAACGACTGTGAAACTTGCCACGCTCCGGAACCGGCGCGTCGTGAAACCCCCCCTTCGGCCCAGCCGTAGGGTAGGCGCGGCGCCCGGATTGGCGTTCCCGCCGCAGGTGGGGGCAGGATGCGTCCCGGCCCAACATGCGGCTTCGCCGCGTGGCACGCCTCAATGGCAAGAAGAACACGGGAGTAACAACATGAACCGCAGTGAGCTGGTGGCCGCGCTGGCCGACCGTGCCGAGGTGACTCGCAAGGACGCCGACGCCGTGCTGGCCGCGTTCGCCGACGTCGTCGGCGACATCGTCTCCAAGGGCGACGAGAAGGTCACCATCCCCGGCTTCCTGACCTTCGAGCGCACCCACCGTGCCGCTCGTACCGCGCGCAACCCGCAGACCGGCGAGCCGATCAACATCCCCGCGGGCTACAGCGTGAAGGTCTCCGCGGGCTCGAAGCTGAAGGAAGCCGCGAAGGGCAAGTGACCTTGCCGTCCGTAAGCCACGGGACGGCATACGGCGCGTGACACGACGATGGGGCGGCCCCTCCACCAAGGGGCCGCCCCATCGTCGTACCGGCACCGCAACCGCCGCCCGAGCGCAAGCGGCGCCGGCCCGCGACACCTGCCCCGCACCAGCGACGCCACCGCGACCCCCGACAGGGCCCTCACTGGGCCCTGTCGGGGGCTGCGGTCAGTTGTGAGGGCCGTCGGGGGGTTGTGCCTTCGTGCCCGGGTCCAGGAGCTTGTTCGTGTCGTGGCTGCCCGGGGTGCAGCTCACCCCCGGCCGGAGGGTGTTTCCCGGGCCGGGGGTGGGGTGGGGTGGGCGCGGTGGTCAGCCGAGAGCCTTGCCCGGGAGTTCCACCTTGGCGCCCAGTTCCACGAGCTTCTCCATGAAGTTCTCGTAGCCGCGGTTGATGAGGTCGATGCCGTGGACGCGGGAGGTGCCCTGGGCCGCGAGGGCCGCGATGAGGTAGGAGAAGCCGCCGCGCAGGTCGGGGATGACCAGGTCGGCGCCCTGGAGCCGGGTCGGCCCCGAGACGACCGCGGAGTGCAGGAAGTTGCGCTGGCCGAAGCGGCAGGCCGAACCGCCGAGGCACTCGCGGTAGAGCTGGATGTGCGCGCCCATCTGGTTCAGCGCGGAGGTGAAGCCGAGGCGGGACTCGTACACCGTCTCGTGGACGATGGACAGGCCGGTGGCCTGGGTCAGGGCGACCACGAGCGGCTGCTGCCAGTCGGTCTGGAAGCCGGGGTGCACGTCCGTCTCCAGCGCGATGGACTTCAGTTGGCCGCCGGGGTGCCAGAAGCGGATGCCCTCGTCGTCGATCTCGAAGGCACCGCCCACCTTCCGGTAGGTGTTCAGGAACGTCATCATCGAGCGCTGCTGGGCGCCCCGGACGTAGATGTTGCCCTCGGTCGCCAGCGCCGCCGACGCCCAGGACGCCGCCTCCAGGCGGTCCGACAGGGCGCGGTGGGTGTAGCCGCCGAGCTGGTCCACACCGGTGATGCGGATCGTGCGGTCGGTGTCGATCGCGATGATCGCGCCCATCTTCTGCAGCACGCAGATGAGGTCCTCGATCTCCGGCTCGACGGCCGCGTTCGACAACTCCGTGACGCCCTCGGCGAGTACGGCCGTCAGCAGCACCTGCTCGGTCGCGCCGACGGACGGGTACGGCAGCTGGATCTTCGTACCGCGCAGCCCCTTCGGCGCCTCCAGGTACTGCCCGTCCGCACGCTTCTCGATGGTCGCGCCGAACTGCCGCAGCACGTCGAAGTGGAAGTCGATCGGCCGGCCGCCGATGTCGCAGCCGCCGAGCCCGGGGATGAAGGCGTGCCCGAGCCGGTGCAGCAGCGGGCCGCAGAACAGGATCGGGATCCGGCTGGACCCCGCGTGGGCATCGATGTCGGCGACGTTCGCGCTCTCCACGTACGTCGGGTCCAGCACCAGCTCACCGGGCTCCTCACCCGGCCGTACCGTCACCCCGTGCAGCTGCAGCAGGCCGCGTACGACCCGCACGTCACGGATGTCCGGAACGTTGCGCAGCCGACTCGGCGCACTGCCCAGCAGCGCGGCGACCATGGCCTTCGGTACGAGGTTCTTCGCACCGCGGACCCGGATCTCGCCCTCCAGCGGGGTGCCGCCGTGGACAAGCAGGACATCGTCGTTGACGGTCATGAATCTCGCGTTCCGTGGAGTTGGGCAGGGCTGGAGAGACAGAGTAATCGCCCATCGGCCCCCTGCCGTAAGCCCAAGTACCGCCCGGCTGCGTCATAGCCGTGTCACAACACGAACCGTTTCTCTTCGGGCACGAGGGGTCACCGGCTGTCACCGTGCGCCGGGGACGCTTCCGTCCTCCCTGAGCTGCATTCACTCCCACACCCCGATTGGCTCCCCACCGGGCGGGAAGATGCGGGATCATGTCTGGCATGACCGAGGTGTCCTCGCTCACAGGGCGGCTGCTCGTGGCCACGCCCGCCCTGGCGGACCCCAACTTCGACCGCGCGGTGGTGCTCCTTCTCGACCACGACGAGGAGGGCTCCCTCGGTGTCGTCCTCAACCGGCCCACCCCGGTGGGCGTCGGCGACATCCTGGAGGGCTGGGCCTCCCTCGCCGGCGAGCCCGGGGTCGTCTTCCAGGGCGGCCCGGTCTCGTTGGACTCCGCGCTCGGTGTCGCGGTCATCCCGGGCGGCGGGAACGGCGACCGGGCCCCGCTCGGCTGGCGCCGGGTGCACGGCGCGATCGGACTGGTCGACCTGGAGGCCCCGCCGGAACTGCTCGCCTCGGCCCTCGGCTCCCTGCGGATCTTCGCCGGGTACGCCGGGTGGGGCCCCGGCCAGCTGGAGGACGAGCTGGTGGAGGGCGCCTGGTACGTCGTCGAGTCCGAGCCCGGCGACGTCTCCTCCCCGTCCCCCGAGAGACTCTGGCGCGAGGTCCTGCGCCGCCAGCGCAACGAGCTCGCGATGGTGGCCACGTACCCCGACGACCCTTCGCTCAACTGATTCACGCGCGCCTCGGTACCCTTGGCGGCATGAGCACTCTTGAGCCCGAGCGCGGGACTGGTACGGGGACCCTCGTAGAGCCGACGCCGCAGGTGTCCCATGGCGACGGCGACCACGAGCGCTTCGCCCACTACGTCCAGAAGGACAAGATCATGGCGAGCGCGCTCGACGGCACTCCCGTCGTGGCGCTGTGCGGCAAGGTGTGGGTGCCGGGCCGCGACCCGAAGAAGTACCCCGTGTGCCCCATGTGCAAGGAGATCTACGAGTCCATGAGCGGCGGCGGCGACAACGAGGGCAAGGACAAGTAGCCCCCCGCTTTCCGGCTCGGCTCTCTGAGGCCCCGAGCGCGCTCCGGCGTGCTTCGGGGCCTTTGCCGTGCCGGTCACAGAGTGGTCCAGACCTCTTGCCGAGGTGTTCGCGTTGTCCCTAACCTCCGTTGTGGTGTTGTGCCGAACGAAACCGCTATTGCGCATGCTGCAACGACGTCCGTCGCGTGCGGGGGAGGAGCTGTGACCGTGGTGAATCTTGTGCGCGGGTTCGTACGGCGGCCGGGGCTTCGGGCGGCGGGAATTCGGCCGCCGCTTCGGAGGCGGCCCGGCAGTGCGACGGGCGGTGCGGTGATCGGCTCGGCGCCTCCCGCCCTTTTCGCGGCGACCGCCGCGCCGCGATTCCGGTTCCGCTTCCGGACCGCTTCCTGATCACGTTTCCGGTGACCTGCGGGAAGGGGTACGCGCTTTCCCCCGGGGATCCTTTTCCTGTTCGCCCGGTGCTCACGATTCCGTTAAGGACTGACATGGTGGACGTGATTCCCGAGCCCCGTGACGCGGTTGTCCACGGGGACGGATTCTTCGAACTGGACGCGCGGACCGCACTGTCCGCGGGCGAGGGCGCCGCGCTCACGGAACGCTGGCTGCGCGGCACCCTGGGGGCGGCCACCGGCCTGCCGCTGCCGCCCGGCGCGAGCGCGGACGACAACGTCGTACGGCTGTCCGTCGCCCCGGCGGTCACCGAGGACCTCGGCGCGGAGGGCTACCGCCTCACGGTCACGCCCACCGGCGTCGACCTGGCGGGCGGCGGCCCGGCCGGGCTCTTCTGGGGCGCCCAGACGCTGCGTCAGCTGCTCGGCCCCGACGCCTTCCGGCGCGCCCCGCTGCCCGGCGGTTCCCGGCGGCTGCCGCTGTGCCGAATCGAGGACGCCCCGCGCTTCCGGTGGCGCGGCCTGCTGCTCGACGTGGCCCGGCACTTCATGCCGAAGGAAGGCGTCCTGCGCTATCTGGATCTGATGGCGGCGCACAAACTCAACGTCTTCCACTTCCATCTGACGGACGACCAGGGCTGGCGCCTCGGGATCGAGCGGTACCCCCGGCTCACCGAGGTCGGGTCCTGGCGGTCCCGCACGAAATTCGGCCACCGCGCCTCACCGCTGTGGGAGGAGAAGCCGCACGGCGGCCACTACACCCAGGACGACATCCGGGAGATCGTCGCCTACGCGGCCGAGCGGCATATCACGGTGGTCCCCGAAATCGACGTACCGGGCCACTCGCAGGCCGCCATCGCCGCGTATCCGGAACTCGGCAACACCGACGTCATCGACACCGCCTCCCTGACCGTCTGGGACACCTGGGGGATCTCTCCGAACGTACTCGCCCCCACTGACAACACCCTGCGCTTCTACGAGGGGGTGTTCGAGGAAGTGCTGGAACTGTTCCCCTCGGAGTTCGTCCACATCGGCGGCGACGAATGCCCGAAGGACCAGTGGCGGGCGTCACCGGCCGCGCAGGCGCGCATCCGGGAACTCGGGCTCGCCGACGAGGACGCGTTGCAGGCGTGGTTCGTCGGCCACTTCGCGAAGTGGCTCTCCGCGCGTGGCCGGAGACTGATCGGCTGGGACGAGATCCTGGAAGGCGGTGTCGCCGAGGGCGCGGCGGTGTCGTCGTGGCGTGGTTACGGCGGCGGGATCGCGGCCGCGCGGGCCGGTCACGACGTCGTCATGTGCCCCGAGCAGCACGTGTACCTGGACCACCGGCAGGCGGACGGCGCGGACGAGCCCGTACCGATCGGCTATGTGCGCACCCTGGAGGACGTGTACCGGTTCGAGCCCGTTCCACCTGAGCTCGACGCATCGCAGGCGCGCCGGATCCTGGGGACCCAGGCCAACCTCTGGACGGAGGTGATGGAGGACCACGCGCGCGTGGACTACCAGGCCTTCCCCCGGCTCGCGGCCTTCGCGGAGGTGGCCTGGAGCGCTCTTCCGGCCCCCCGGGACCGGGACTTCGCCGGCTTCGAGCACCGGATGACGGCCCATTACCGGCGGCTCGACGCCCTGGGGGTCGGCTACCGGCCGCCGGGCGGCCCGCTGCCCTGGCAGCGGCGCCCCGGGGTGCCCGGCCGCCCGATCGAGGGCCCGCCCCCGAACCGGTAGTCCTCTTCGCGTCACCTGCCACCCGTCCCGTCCCGAACGCGTAAGGGAAAAAGCCCCCGAGGGTCACCGAAGAGTGTCAATCGGAACTCACGGCGGATGGTGTGCGAAAACGGAACATGTCGCCGGTGAGGTGGGCGAATGCCTCCTAGCGGACCCGTGCGTTCGAGGCTTGCGAAGATGTGCCAGAGTTGCCACGTCCGCCCTGTGAGCACGTACCGTACGGCCACACAGGTGGGACCAGGTGGGGCAGCGGGAAGGGGCAGCCGGTTTTGACCACGCACGCACCGCAGGCGGGGCAGTCCGTCACGCTGCCCACGACGCTGAACGAGGCCGTGTCGGCCCTCACCGCCATGCCCGCGGCGGTCCCCGTGGCCGGCGGCACCGACCTGATGGCCGCCGTCAACTCCGGGCAGCTCAGGCCGGCCGCGCTGGTCGGCCTCGGCCGGATCAGCGAGATCCGCGGCTGGCAGTACCAGGACGGCAACGCACTGCTCGGCGCGGGCCTCACGCACGCGCGCATGGGCCGCCCCGACTTCGCCGCCCTGATCCCGGCGCTCGCCGCCGCCGCGCGGGCCGCCGGTCCGCCGCACATCCGCAACGCGGGCACCCTGGGCGGCAACATCGCCACGGCCGCGCCGACGGGTGACGCGCTGCCGGTCCTCGCCGCCCTGGAGGCGACGCTGATCATCGCGGGTCCCGGCGGGTCCCGCCGCGAGATCCCGGTGTCGCACCTGCTGGCCGGGGTGGAGATGCTCCGCGCCGGCGAGCTGATCGGCTTCGTGCGGGTCCCGTTGCTGCACGCCCCGCAGGTCTTCCTGAAGGCGACCGGGCGTACCGGTCCCGGCCGCTCGGTGGCCTCCGTGGCGCTCGTCCTCGATCCGGCGCGGCGTGGCGTCAGATGTGCGGTCGGGGCCATAGCGCCGATGCCGCTCCGGCCTCTGGAGGCCGAGCAGTGGGTGGCCAGGCTGATCGACTGGGACAACGACCGCGCTCTCGTCCCGGAGGCGCTGAGCGCGTTCGGCGAGTACGTGGCCGCCGCCTGCATCCCGGACCCGGCCCCCGAGCCCGACGGCTCGGTGCCGGCGCTTCCGCCCGCCGTACTGCACCTGCGGCGCACCGTCGCCGCGCTGGCCCGACGAGCACTGGGGAGGGCGCTGTCATGACCGACGACCAGCACGCGGAGGGCGCGCCCTCCGGCGGCGGCCGGTGGGACCCGCTGCCCCAGGGCGACTACGACGACGGTGCCACCGCCTTCGTGAAGCTCCCCGAGGGCGGCATCGACGCCCTGCTGTCGGGTGACAGCCCGCTGGCCGCACCCGGACACGGCTACGTACCACCGCAGATAACGGTGGCTCCCGGCCCCGAGACCTGGGGCGCGCCGGCCGACGGCGCCCGGTGGCCCGACCCCGAGGCGGCCTCCCAGGAGCAGCCCCCGGGCGACCGGTTCACGTACAACCCCGCGTCGACCCAGCAGTGGACGTACGAGGAGCCGCCGCCCGCTCCCGGTCACGACGTGACCGGCCAGTGGTCGATTCCGGTCGCACGTGGTGACGTTCCGGACGAATCCGGCGAGTTCACCACATCCGCCCTCATGGAGCAGTGGGGCGGCACACCCCCGGCGACCCTGCCCGGCGGCGCCCCCGCCCCCTGGGCGACGGAGGCCCCGGCCTGGGAACAGCCCGCGGAGCCCTCGGAAGCCCCCGCGGACGCCCCGCCGCGGCCCACCCCCACTCCACCCGCGGACGCCGCCCCCGAAGCCGCTGACGCCCCGTCTGCGGCCGATGGCGCCCCGGCGGACGAAGCGGGTGACCTCTCCGGAACGGGCCCGGTCCCGGAGGCCGAAGACGGCCACGGTGCTCCCGAGCCGCCGCGGGCCGCCGACGCCGACGCGCCCCCGGACGAGCCGCCCGCCCCCGACGAAGGCCACCCGGGCGACGCGGACGGGACACAACACACCGAAGACGCGGCCGAGGCGGTCGACGACCACCCCCTCGCCTCCTACGTCCTGCGGGTCAACGGCACCGACCGCCCCGTCACCGAAGCCTGGATCGGCGAGTCCCTGCTCTACGTCCTGAGGGAACGCCTGGGTCTCGCCGGCGCCAAGGACGGCTGCTCCCAGGGCGAGTGCGGCGCCTGCAACGTCCAGGTGGACGGCCGGCTCGTGGCCTCCTGCCTGGTCCCGGCGGTGACCGCCGCCGGCAGTGAGGTCCGCACCGTGGAGGGGCTCGCCCAGGACGGCCGACCCTCCGACGTGCAACGCGCCCTGGTCCGCTGCGGAGCGGTCCAGTGCGGTTTCTGCGTCCCGGGCATGGCCATGACCGTGCACGACCTGCTGGAGGGCAACCCGGCCCCGACCGAGCTGGAGGCCCGCCAGGCCCTGTGCGGCAACCTCTGCCGCTGCTCCGGCTACCGGGGCGTCCTGGACGCCGTCCAGGACGTCGTCGCCGAACGCGAGGCACATGCCGCCGCCGAGGCTGAGACGGACGGCGACGCGGCCCGTATTCCCCATCAGGCGGGGCCGGGCGGCGGCGGCGTCCACGCGTCGGCGTTCGACTCCCCGGGTACGTTCGGCGCGGGCATCCGGGTCCCGCACGAGCAGTCGTACGACCAGACGTTCGGCGGCAGCCAGTCGTTCGCCGGTGACCAGTCGTTCGGCGGCAACCAGTCGTTCGCTGGTGACCAGTCGTTCGGTGGTGACCAGTCGTTCGGCGGCAACCAGTCGTTCGCCGGTGACCAGTCGTTCGGCGGCAACCAGTCCTTCGGCGGTGACCAGACGTTCGGCGGTCACCAGACGTTCGGCGGCGGCCCGTCGCCGGACGAGCAGAGCCAGAGCTACGACGACCAGCCCTACGGCCCGGACGGAGGCCAGGCGTGACCAACGAGACCGTCACCACGAGCGCCGCCGCGGAGGCCCCCGCCCCCGCACCGGAGCCGCCGCACGGCCTCGGCGTGTCGCTGTCGCCCGCGGACGCGCGCGCGAAGACCGAGGGCACCTTCCCGTACGCGGCCGACCTGTGGGCCGAGGGCCTGCTGTGGGCGGCCGTACTGCGCTCCCCGCACGCGCACGCGCGCATCGTGTCGATCGACACCAGCCACGCGCGCGAGATGCCCGGCGTACGGGCCGTCATCACCCACGAGGACGTCCCCGGCACCCCGCGCCACGGCCGCGGCACCCCGGACCGCCCGGTGTTCGCCTCGGAGGTCGTACGGCATCACGGCGAGCCCATCGCGGCCGTCGCCGCCGACCACCCCGACACCGCCCGGATGGCCGCCGCCGCCGTCATCGTCGAGTACGAGGTCCTCGACCCGGTCATCGACCCCGAGCACGCCTTCGAGGCGGAGCCCCTGCACCCCGACGGCAACCTGATCCGGCACATCCCGCTGCGTCACGGAGACCCCGACGCGGCCGGTGAGATCGTCGTCGAGGGCCAGTACCGCATCGGCCGCGCCGACCCCGCCCCCATCGGCGCCGAGGCCGGACTCGCCGTGCCCCGCCCCGACGGCGGGGTCGAGCTGTACCTGGCCTCCACCGACCCGCACGCCGACCGCAACACGGCCGCCGCCTGCTACGGCCTGTCGCTCGAACAGGTGAAGATCGTCGTCACCGGTGTGCCCGGCGCCACCGCCGACCGCGAGGACCAGGGCTTCCAGCTGCCGCTCGGCCTGCTCGCCCTGAAGACCGGCTGCCCGGTCAAACTCACCGCCACGCGCGAGGAGTCCTTCCTCGGCCACGCCCACCGCCACCCCACCCTGCTGCGGTACCGCCACCACGCGGACGCCGAGGGCAAGCTGGTCAAGGTCGAGGCGCAGATCCTGCTCGACGCCGGCGCCTACGCCGACACCTCCGCCGAGTCGCTGGCCGCCGCCGTCTCCTTCGCCTGCGGCCCCTACGTCGTCCCGAACGCCTTCATCGAGGGCTGGGCCGTGCGCACCAACAACCCGCCCTCCGGTCACGTCCGCGGCGAGGGCGCCATGCAGGTGTGCGCCGCCTACGAGGCCCAGATGGACAAGCTGGCGAAGAAACTCGGCCTGGACCCGGCCGAGATCCGGCTGCGCAACGCCCTCGCGACCGGTGACGTCCTGCCGATCGGCCAGACGGTCACCTGCCCGGCCCCCGTCGCCGAACTCCTCCAGGCGGTCCAGGACTTCCCGCTGCCCCAGCTCCCCAAGGACGCCCCCGAGGACGAGTGGCTGCTGCCCGGCGGCCCGGAGGGCGCGGGCGAACCGGGCGCGGTGCGCCGGGGCGTCGGCTACGGCCTGGGCATGGTCCACATGCTCGGCGCCGAGGGCGCCGACGAGGTCTCCACCGCCACCGTCAAGGTCCACGACGGCATCGCGACCGTGCTCTGCGCGGCCGTGGAGACCGGGCAGGGCTTCACCACGCTGGCCCGGCAGATCGTCCAGGAGACACTCGGGATCGACGAGGTCCACGTGGCACCCGTGGACACCGACCAGCCCCCGGCGGGACCTGGCTGCCGTGGCCGCCACACCTGGGTCTCGGGCGGGGCGGTGGAACGCGCCGCGAAGATGGTCCGCACCCAGCTCCTGCAGCCCCTCGCCCACAAGTTCGGCATGTCCACCGAGCTGCTCCAGATCACCGACGGCAAGATCACGTCGTACGACGGCGTCCTGTCGACCACCGTCACCGAGGCGCTGGACGGCAAGGAGCTGTGGGCCACCGCCCAGTGCCGTCCGCACCCGACCGAGCCGCTGGACGCCGAGGGCCAGGGCGACGCCTTCGTGGGCCTCGCCTTCTGCGCGATCCGCGCGGTCGTCGACGTGGACATCGAGCTGGGCTCGGTACGGGTCGTGGAGCTGGCCGTCGCCCAGGACGTCGGCCGGATCCTCAACCCGGCGCAGCTCAACGCCCGCATCGAGGCCGGGGTCACGCAGGGCGTGGGCATCGCCCTGACGGAGAACCTGCGCACCCCGCGCGGTCTCGTCCGCCACCCCGACCTCACCGGCTACGCCCTCCCCACCGCCCTCGACGCGCCCGACATCCGGATCGTCAAGCTGGTCGAGGAACGGGACGTGGTCGCCCCCTTCGGCGCCAAGTCGGTCAGCGCGGTACCGGTGGTCACGTCCCCCGCGGCCATCGCCTCCGCCGTCCGCGCGGCGACCGGCCGCCCGGTCAACCGCCTCCCGATCCGCCCCCAGGCGGCGGTGGTCACCGGTCAGTGAGCGGGTGACTCTGCAGGGGGTCGTCGTCATCGCCGGAGTGATGGCGGCCGGCAAGTCGACGGTCGCGCAGGCGCTGGCGGAGCGGCTCCCGCGCGCCGCGCACGTCCGTGGTGACGTCTTCCGCCGGATGATCGTCTCGGGGCGGGAGGACTACACCCCCGGGGCTTCCGCGCAGGCCACGGCGCAGCTGCGGCTCCGTTACCGGCTGTCGGCGGCCACGGCGGACGCGTACGCCGAGGCCGGGTTCACCGCGATCGTCCAGGACGTGCTGCTCGGGCCGGAGCTGCGGCGCTACGTCGACCTGATCCGCACCCGCCCCCTGCACGTGGTGGTCCTGGCCCCGAGCCCCGAGGCGGTGGCTCGGCGGGAGGCGGGACGGCCGAAGTCCGGCTACGGGCCCGACTGGACGATCGCCGATCTGGACCGGGAACTCCGGCTGCGCACCGAGCCGTTGGGACTGTGGCTGGACACCTCCGGGCTCACCGTGGAACAGACGGTGGCGGCGATTCTGGCGCAGGCGGAACGGGCGCGGGTCGACTGACGTCCTTTCCCTGCGGGGCGTTGTCAGTGGGGCGGCGTAGTGTTCTGGGCAGTGGGGGACGCGCGGTTCGCCGCACTTTTCATCCGACTTCTCACACGACGTGAATTTGTGGAACTCTGTGATCGCGGGGGCAGCGATGAGCACGATCAGCACGACCGGCAGCGGTGCGGCGGCGATCACGCTGACCGAGGCTGAACTGGACAGGTACATCACGCACGAACCGACGCGCAGCTGGCTCACCGGCTCCGAACTGCCCGACACCGACGGCCTGTTGACCTTCGAGCCGCTGCGCACGGCGGGCCTGCGCACCCTCGCCGACGTCACCGACGGCCCGTCCCGGCTCGCCGAGGAGCTGCGGGACCGGCTGGTGATAGGGCGGTTGCTCGCGCCGGTCGGCCTGGACGCCGAGTCGATCCTCCTCGACGGCGGCACGGGCGAGATCACCACGGCCCACCTCGCCGACCCCGCCGACCCCCGCCCGCTCGCCCCCTCGCTGGAGACGCTGCTGCGCTTCGCCGCGGTCACCGAGGAACTGACGGGCCTGCGCGGCCGTTTCGCGTCCCTCGCCGGGACCTACGGCACGAAGACGGCGACCGAGGCCTCCCGCAAGCTCCTGGAGCTCTTCGAGGAGGGCACGGCCGGCCGGGTTCCGCCGTACTGGAAGGCGACGGCGCTGATCCGCCCCCTCAGCCTCGTCGCGGGTCCCGGCACGGACTCCGGGCTCACCCTCGACCTGCCGGCCCGGCTCCTGGACCAGGAGTTCGGGCAGGGCCGGGTGGCCCGCTTCGAGGAGGTCGACTTCCCGCCCACGCTCACCCACGAGCCGACCCGCCGCTTCCTGCGCGAGACCGGGCTGCCGGAGCGCGCGGTCCTGTTCCACCTCGACCCGGACGCCGCGCTCCCCACCCTCACCGAGTACTTCACCGACATCCACCCGGGCGGCTTCCCGGCGGACGCCCTCCCGGCCCACGCCGACCGCCTCATACGCCTCGGCCACCTGGTGGAGGACAACAGCCTGGTCGTGGACGGCGGCACGGGCGCGATCCTCAACTTCTCCGAGCCCGAGGCGACCCTCTACCCCCTCAACACGGACATCTCCACCCTCGCCTACACGCTCTGGCTCCTCCACCACGAGCGCACCATCGACGAGCACCTGCACCACGAGCTCACCACGGAGGCCTACGACCAGCTCGCCGCCATCATGCTCCACACCCTCGCCACGATCGACCCCACCCCCACCACGACCGACGCCGACTGGCACTACTGGACGGAGCTGTTCCAGGACGAGGCCGGCGGGGTCCTGTAGGCGGCCTACTGGTCACGGCGCCGGGTCCGTCAGGTCACCAGGCCCCGGCGGTAGGCGTAGACGACGGCCTGCACCCGGTCGCGCAGGCCGAGCTTGGCGAGGATGCGGGACACGAAGGTCTTGACGGTCTCCTGGCTGATCACGAGGGCCGCCGCGATCTCGCTGTTCGAGCGGCCGTCCGCGATCAGACGCAGCACCTCCAGCTCGCGCGGGGTCAGCGGGACGTCCTGCGGTGCCCCGCCGTCGGAGGGCCGGATCCGGGCCGCGTACCGGCCCACCAGCCGGAGGGTCACCTCGGGGTCCAGCAGGGCGGCGCCGGTGGCCACGGTCCGGATGCCGTGCAGCAGCCGGTCCGGGGGCGCGTCCTTGAGCAGGAAGCCGCTGGCGCCCGCGCGCAGGGCGTCGTACACGTACTCGTCCAGGTTGAACGTCGTCACCACCAGCACCTTCACGGGATGCGGCACCCCCGCGCCGGCCAGCAGCCGGGTGGCCTCGATACCGTCCAGGACCGGCATCCGGACGTCCATCACCACGACGTCGGGGCGCAGCCGGCCGGCGAGCTCGACCGCGGTCCGCCCGTCCCCGCACTCACCTACCACCGCCAGGTCCGGCTGGGCGTCGATGATCGTCGCCAGACCGGTGCGGACCAGCATCTGGTCGTCGCAGACCAGAACACGCAGCGGGGCGGCGTCGCTCGCGGCGGTCACGCGGGATTCCCCGCGGGTATCCGGGCCCGGACGGTGAAGCCGCCGTCGGTGGCGGGCTCCGCGCTGAACTCGCCGCCGAGGACGGTCACCCGCTCCCGGAGACCGGCGAGCCCGCGGCCGCCCCCGCCGGGGGACGCCGCGGCCGAACCGGACCCGTCCGTGCCGACCTCCACGGTGATCTCCTTCTCGCCGTGCCGCACCCGCACCGACGTGCGGACGCCATGGGCGTACTTGAGGGCGTTCGTCAAAGCCTCCTGCACCACCCGGTAGGCCACCAGGTCGGCACTGCCGGCGGACTGGCCGGGCGTGCCCTCCTCGGTGAACTCCACCGGCTGCCCGGCCCGCCGCGTCTGTTCCACGAGGGTGAGCAGCCGGCCCGCGGCCGACGTCCTGGCCTCAGTGCCGCGGCCGTCGTCGTGGCCGGGGGCGGGGGCGGGGGCGTGGCCGGGGGCGTGGCCGGGGTCGGGGTCGAGCAGGTCGAGCAGATGGCGCAGGTCGGCGATGGCCCGCCTGCCGGTGTCGCTGACGGCGGTCAGGGCCCGGTCGAGCCGGTCGGGCGCCGCGGTCAGATACCGTGCCGCCTCGGCCTGCACGACCATCGCCGTCACATGGTGGGTCACCACGTCGTGCAACTCCCGGGCGATCCGGGTGCGTTCGGCCGTGCGGGTGTCCTCGGCGACCCGCAGCCGGTGTTCGGCCTCCGCGAGCCGGTTGGCGCGCAGCCAGGCTCCGGCGCCCCAGGCGAGCACCAGCACCAGGTAGAAGGTCACGAACCCGGTGGCCGACTCGCCGCCCGAGCCCAGCCGGTACAGCGCGACCGCCAACGGCACGTAGGCCGCGGAGAACAGGAGTGCGGCGGCTCGCCGACGCCCTTCCAGATGGGCCCCGGTGCTGATCAGCGCGAGGGGCAGGGCGGTCCCCGCGACCGCGTGGTAGCCGCGCAGCTGGTCGACGGCGAAGCCCAGCGACACCAGGGCGAGACAGCCGGCCGGCCACCGCCGGCGCACCGCCAGCGGCAGGGACTCCAGGCCGAGCACCAGGAGGGCCCACGCGTCGAAGGGGCGGGTCGGCAGCTCCCCGACCTCCGTGCCCTTGCCGTGCAGCGCAGGCAGGAACGACCCGGCCAGGAGGAGCAGACCGAGGGGCAGATCCCGGACCGTGACGTCAAGTCGGTGCCACCACCCGGGCGCCTGCCGAGGACTGATCACCGGGGCAGTTTGACATGCTCCTCGCCCCTGAAGGGCGAGGATTCTGGCCTTCTCGACGTGTTGCCGTGCCACTACGCGGCACGGTTTCCGGTCGGGAATCCGTGGCTTCCTGTTTCTTCGGGATCGGTGTCGATGACGAAGGAGGCGAAGTACCTGTCGGCCGCGTCCTTGACGACGGTGACGGAGGACGGTGCGGCGGGCAGGGTGCGGGACCATTTCACCTTCACCGCGCCGATCTTCGGCAGGCTCAGACGGCCGCTGTCGGTGATGGTCCAGCGGGCGTTGGCGGTGAACCGGACCGACTGCCGGGCGTCCTTGCGGGACTTGAAGCGGGGCGGGCCGGTCCTGGGTCCTTTACGGGTGTGCTTGAGAGAGGCGAAGAAGTTGCGGTAGGCGGCCTCGGCGTCCCGCAGGGACTGCTGGAGGACGACGGCGGAGACCTCGCCCAGCCAGGAGCGTGCCGCCGTCCGCTTCGCTTCGGTGATCAGCTTCCTGGATGGCTCTCCGGCCGCCGGGAACGGCTGCCCGGTCTTCCTGGCGTCCTCGCGGGCACGGACCGCGTCGTTGAACACCATCCGGGCACACCCGAAAGCCCTGGCCAGCGCGGTGCGCTGACCGGCATTCGGGTAGAGCCTGAACGCGTACCGGAGCTGCATGACCATCACCCTAGAAACTCGAACGCCTGCTGTCGTCGGGAACATGTGCGCGAGATGCCACCGGCCGGTGGCCTGCCCGGCTACGCCTGGACAACATCGCGATGCTCCGCGTCGCCCCCACATGAGATGCGCTTCACTTCCCGGCCCGAAGGCCGGAGCGCCGCGAATTCACCCCGGTAGCGACCGCGTCGGCCGTGACGCCCGGACGGCGACGGGGCATCAGACGGCCCCGCCGACGGGCCAGCCGCAGGAACACGACCGTCACCAGCACCCCGAGCAGGACCGCGTAGACACTGGCCTCAGGCCCGAACTCGCCGCCGGTGACCAGCGGTGCCCCCGAGGTCGTGGCGTCCAGCAGTCCGTGCTGCGCCCCGCTGCCGGAGACCTCGGTGCCGAAGAGGCCGGACTCGGCGAAGTTCCAGCCGAAGTGCAGGCCGATGGGCAGCCACAGGGAGCGGGTGGCCACGTACGCGGCTCCGAGCATGCCGCCGGCCTCGACCGCGATGGCGAGGGCGCCCCACACGGTGGCGTCCTTGTTGAGCAGATGCATCGCCCCGAACAGCGCACCGGTCGACGTGAGCGCGATCCACGTCCCGAAGCGCTCCTCGACGATCCGCAACAGCACGCCCCTGAACATCAGTTCCTCGGTGGCAGCGGCGGCGGCCATGAACCCGACCAGGCCCACCGCGCCCGTCACCGACCCCAGGCCGTGCACCGTGTAGTCCCCGAGCAGGGCGATGTTCACGATGACCCCGGTGAACACCGCCACGCCGATCAGCACCCCGCGCCCCGACGCCGCACGGGCGCCGTCCCGCGCCACCTCGGTGACCGGCCGGTGCTCGGTGCGCCGCACCACCCACCGGTAGACGTACACCGCGGCCACGGCCGTCAGCAGGCCGAGCACCAGAGTGAGGAACCAGTTCCCGTCCACCGCCGCGGCCGCCTGCCCACCGGTCAACGAGACGGCCGCGACGGCCAGCAGTTGCCAGAACACCCTCATGACGACTTCCTCCCCGACATGCGCGGCCGAAGCGCCGCGACCTGTCCGACGCTAGGGACCGGCCGCCCCGGAATCGTCACCACTGGGAGGACACCCGCACGTAGCTCGCACGGGGGACAAGAAAATCGTTGATGCGGAACCTATTTATCGCTCAACCGCACTGGGCGGTCCTAGCGTTAGGCATCACGGCGTACGAGGAGTAACGTGGGTTTCGCCATCGTCGGTGGGTCATGCGCCTCTGGTGGTTGGCCAGTAGTGGTGTACACCATGAAAAAAGAGCCGGTTCTCGGCCAGCGAGGGTTAACCTCAGCCTTCTTTTAGAGATTGATGTCCGCGAGGAGTCACCTCATGCGTAGGAGTCTCGTCGTTGCCGTTCTGGCAATACCGCCCATGCTCGTGGGTGGGGTTCTTGACAGTGCGTCCGCTTCGGTGCAACAACCGGTCGCGCAAAAAGTGGTGACGGCACAGCAGCGAAGCCCCGATCGGTCATGCAACTACAAGCACTGTAATGGCGGTTCTTATAACGGCCGAAATAGCGGTGGCAACAACGGCCGAAAAAACGGTCGGAACAAGGGCCCTGTGGTCATCTGCCAGACGGGCGCAACATGCAACTTCGGCAACCGGTCGAACGGCACGCCGGGCGGCAGCACGCCGGGCGGTGGCAAGCCGGGCAGCGGCACCACGACGGGCGGTGGCGGCATGTCGGGCGGCGGCATGTCGGGCGGTGCCGGCACGACGGGTGGTGGCGGTACGACGGGTGGTGGCGGCACGACGGGCGGTGGCGGCACGACGGGCGGTGGCGGCATGTCGGGCGGCGGCATGTCGGGTGGTGGCGGTACGACGGGTGGTGGCGGTACGACGGGTGGTGGCGGTACGACGGGTGGTGGCGGCACGACGGGTGGTGCCGGCACGACCGGTGGTGGCTCCTAGCACTGGTGGACCCGGACACCGTCAGGGGACGGACGGGCAAAAGGGCGGCACCCCCTCCGGGGTGCCGCCCTTCGTGTTCTGCCAGGTCGGGCAGTCAGAGGCCGTGGCGGGAATTGAACCCACGTACCTCGCTTTGCAGGCGAGTCCCTAAGCCACTCGGGCACACGGCCGTGTCCGTGTGTTGAAGGTAGGGCGGCGTGGGGGAGGGGAGCAAGGAGATCCGCGGGGGTGCAACGCGACTGCCACACGGCGTTCATGAAAGCGGCGGCCGCGGGATCTACGACCAAGGTCCGAGGCGGGGTACGGCTCTCGACAGGGGCCAAGCGCGGTTGTGGGCCTTACCGTGGTCCGCATGACCGCCCTTGAGCCGAGCGACACCGTCGCGCACGAGACAGCAGACAGAGCCGATGACGAGGGCGTGCTGGGACGGTCGTACCGCGCGTTGAGCGTCGGGATCGTCTCCGTCGTGCTGCTGATCGCCTTCGAGGCGACCGCCGTGGGGACAGCGATGCCGGTCGCGGCCCGGGAGCTGGACGGGGTGTCGTCGTACGCGTTCGCCTTCTCCGGGTACTTCACGACCAGTCTGTTCGGGATGGTGCTGGCCGGGCAGTGGTCGGACCGCAGGGGGCCGCTCGGGGCGCTGACGTCCGGGATCGGGGCCTTCGCCGCCGGGCTCGTCGTCGCCGGGACCGCCCAGAGCATGGGGGTGTTCGTCCTGGGGCGGGCCGTGCAGGGGCTCGGCGGGGGCCTGGTCATCGTCGCGCTGTACGTCGTCGTCGGGCGGGCCTACCCGGAGCGGCTGCGGCCCGCGATCATGGCAGCCTTCGCCGCCGGCTGGGTCGTGCCGTCCATCGTCGGGCCACTGGCCGCCGGTGCCGTCACCGAGCAGCTCGGCTGGCGGTGGGTGTTCCTCGGGATCCCGGCGCTGGTGGTCCTCCCGGCGGCGCTCGCGCTGCCGCAGATCCGGCGGCGGGCCGGCGGACCCGTCCCGGGCGGCGGACAGGAGGCCTTCGACCGGCGGCGGATCGGGCTGGCCCTCGGCATCTCCCTCGGCGCCGGGCTCCTCCAGTACGCGGCCCAGGACCTGAGCTGGCTGTCGCTGCTGCCCGGAGCCGTCGGCGCCGCGCTGCTCGGGCCGGCCGTGCTCGGGCTGCTGCCCCGCGGGACGTACCGTGCCGCGCGCGGGCTGCCCTCGGTCGTGCTGCTGCGTGGCGTCGCCGCCGGTTCCTTCCTGGCCGCCGAGTCCTTCGTGCCGTTGATGCTCGTCACCCAGCGTGGGCTGTCACCCACGCTCGCCGGGTTCTCGCTGGCTGCGGGCGGGGTGACCTGGGCGATCGGCTCGTGGGTGCAGGCCCGGCCGCGCCTGCAGCCGTACCGGGAACGGCTGATGACCCTCGGCATGGTGCTGGTCGCCGCGGCGATCGCGACCGCCCCCAGCGTGCTCCTGCCCGCCGTGCCGGTGTGGATCGTCGCCGTCGCCTGGGCCTTCGGCTGTTTCGGGATGGGACTGGTGATCGCCTCGGCCAGCGTCCTGATGCTCCGGCTCTCCGCCCCCGAGGAGGCCGGCGCCAACTCCGCCGCCCTGCAGATCTCCGACGCCCTGTCCAACGTGGTGCTGCTCGCCGCCACCGGTGCGGCCTTCGCCGGGCTCGGCGGCGGCAGCATGACCGGGGCGGCGGGCTCCGCTTCCCGTCCCGCCGCCTTCGCCGCCGTGTTCCTGCCGATGGCGGCCGTGGCGCTCGCCGGGACCTGGGTGACGACCCGGCTCCGTGATCCCGACCCGGCTCCCTGAGTCTGGTCCGGCTCCGTGATCTGTGACGTGGGTCCCACCCCGGGGTGACCCGGCCTCGTCCGCGCGTTGACAGCCGCAGCGCGCCGGTAGGGTGGCCCGGTTGTCATACGGAGCCACCCGACCCTCGTACACCTCGCGACCCCCTACTACGGAGACCGTGACTACCACCGCCGCCACCCCGTCCTCCTCCAACTCCCACCACCTGTCGCCGGCCTTCCCGGGCCGGGCGCCCTGGGGTACCGCCAGCAAACTGCGGGCCTGGCAGCAGGCGGCCATGGAGAAGTACGTCCAGGAGCAGCCGCGCGACTTCCTCGCCGTGGCCACGCCCGGCGCCGGCAAGACCACGTTCGCGTTGACCCTCGCCTCCTGGCTGCTGCACCACCACGTCGTGCAGCAGGTCACGGTCGTCGCCCCCACCGAGCACCTGAAGAAGCAGTGGGCGGAGGCCGCGGCGCGGATAGGGATCAAGCTCGACCCCGAGTACAGCGCCGGACCGCTCAGCCGCGAGTACGACGGGGTCGCCGTCACCTACGCCGGTGTCGGCGTGCGGCCCATGCTGCACCGCAACCGCTCCGAGCAGCGCAAGACCCTCGTCATCCTCGACGAGATCCACCACGCCGGTGACTCCAAGTCCTGGGGCGAGGCCTGCCTGGAGGCGTTCGAACCGGCCACCCGGCGGCTGGCCCTGACCGGTACGCCCTTCCGGTCCGACACCAACCCCATCCCCTTCGTGACCTACGAGGAGGGGCAGGACGGCATCCGGCGCTCCGCCGCCGACTACACGTACGGGTACGGCAACGCGCTCGCCGACCACGTCGTGCGCCCCGTCATCTTCCTCTCCTACAGCGGCAACATGCGCTGGCGCACCAAGGCCGGTGACGAGATCGCCGCCCGGCTCGGCGAGCCCATGACCAAGGACGCCGTCAGCCAGGCCTGGCGCACGGCGCTCGATCCGCGCGGCGAGTGGATGCCGGCCGTGCTGCGCGCCGCCGACCAGCGGCTGACCGAGGTGCGCAAGGGCATTCCGGACGCGGGCGCCCTCGTCATCGCCTCCGACCAGGACTCGGCCCGCGCCTACGCCAAGCTGATCCGCGAGATCACGGGGACGAAGGCGACCGTGGTCCTCTCCGACGACACCGGCGCATCCAAGCGGATCGACGACTTCAGCGCGAGCGACGACCGGTGGATGGTCGCCGTGCGCATGGTGTCCGAGGGCGTCGACGTGCCGCGGCTGGCGGTCGGGGTGTACGCGACGACCATCTCCACGCCGCTCTTCTTCGCCCAGGCCGTCGGGCGTTTCGTGCGGTCCAGGCGGCGCGGCGAGACCGCGTCGGTCTTCCTGCCGACCGTCCCCGATCTCCTCACCTTCGCCAACGAGATGGAGGTCGAGCGCGACCACGCCCTCGACAAGCCGAAGAAGGAGGGCGAGGAGGACCCGTACGCCGAGTCCGAGAAGGAGATGGAGGAGGCGAACAAGGAGCAGGACGAGGACACCGGCGAGCAGGAGCAGTTCGCCTTCGAGGCGCTGGAGTCCGAGGCCGTCTTCGACCGGGTCCTCTACGACGGCGCCGAGTTCGGCATGCAGGCCCACCCGGGGAGCGAGGAGGAGCAGGACTACCTCGGCATCCCCGGACTCCTCGAACCCGACCAGGTGCAGCTGCTGTTGCAGAAGCGGCAGGCCCGGCAGATCGCGCACAGCCGCAAGAAACCGGACACCGAGGCCGACCTCCTCGAACTCCCGGCGGAGCGGCGGCCCGTCGTCTCCCACAAGGAGATGATGGAACTGCGCAAGCAGCTGAACACGATGGTCAGCGCGTACGTCCACCAGAGCGGCAAACCGCACGGGGTGATCCACACGGAGCTGCGCCGGGTGTGCGGGGGGCCGCCGAGCGCGGAGGCCACAGCCGGGCAGCTGCGGCAGCGGATCGCCAAGGTGCAGGAGTGGGCCACCCGGATGCGGTGACACCGCGGGCACGCGGCGTACATAACGGCACATACCCAAGCAGTCCGTACCGGTCTCCGACCGGATTCTGGACGCGGACTTCCGCTCAGCGAACCCGCTTCGCTACTGTCCGGCTACGCACACGCCCCGTGGCAGCGCCGCCGCGGAGCGCAGCCGTGAAGCGACTGGGCCCGGAGCCGCCGGGCCGCCTTGCCGATCGGCGGCCTCTGAAGCGCGTCGCTGACGGGACTCGGTGACGCATTGCCCGCGTCGGAGGTTGCCGACCTCACCACTTAAGGAGTGGGCGTCGTGACCGCGGAGACCTCTCAGACGCTCGACCGGGGCCTCAGGGTCCTCAAACTGCTGGCCGATACGGACCACGGGCTGACCGTCACCGAGCTTTCCAACAGACTGGGCGTGAACCGGACCGTGGTGTACCGGTTGCTCGCCACGCTCGAACAGCACGCGCTGGTACGGCGTGACCTGGGCGGCCGCGCCCGGGTCGGGCTGGGGGTGCTGCGCCTCGGGCGGCAGGTGCATCCGCTCGTACGGGAGGCCGCCCTGCCGGCGCTTCGTTCGCTCGCCGAGGACATCGGGGCGACCGCGCACCTGACGCTGGTCGACGGGACCGAGGCCCTCGCGGTCGCGGTGGTCGAACCGAGCTGGACCGACTACCACGTGGCCTACCGCGCCGGGTTCCGGCATCCGCTGGACCGGGGGGCCGCCGGGCGGGCGATCCTGGCGGCCCGGCTCTCGCCGCGCGACGACCCCGGCTACACCCTGACGCACGGCGAGCTGGAGGCCGGGGCGAGCGGGGCCGCGGCCCCGCTGCTCGGGGTCACCGGGGTCGAGGGCAGCGTCGGGGTCGTGATGCTGGCCGACGCGGTGCCGGAACGGGTCGGGGCGCGGGTGGTGGACGCGGCCCGGGAGGTCGCGGAGGCGCTGCGCTGAACCGGGACGGTGGCCTGAACAGGTCGCCGCGTTAGATTGACTCCGTGCTCTCACGTCTCACGCGTCTCCAGGCCGTCGCCGTCTGCGCGGTTCCCGTCGTGGCCCTGCTCGGTGCGGCCGTCTTCGCGCCGCTGCCGTTCTCGGTGGCCCAGCCCGGGATGACGGCGAACGTCCTCGGCGACAACAAGGGCACCCCGGTGATCACCGTCGCCGGGGCGCCCACCCGCTCGACCAGCGGGCAGCTGCGGATGACCACGATCGAGGCGACCGGGCCGGACGCGCGGGTGTCGCTGGGCGACGTCGTCGGCAACTGGTTCCGGACGGACCGGGCGGTGATGCCGCGCGACTCGGTGTACCCGAGCGGCGGCAACGTCAAGGAGATCGAGCAGCACAACACGGAGCAGATGCAGCAGTCGCAGGACGCGGCGGCCCAGGCGGCGCTGAAGTACCTCGGGCTCAGCCCGAGCAAGGTCGAGGTGACGCTGAAGCTGGCCGACGTGGGCGGGCCGAGCGCGGGGCTGCTGTTCTCGCTCGGGGTCATCGACAAGCTCGACGGGAACGGGAGCGGGGGGGACCTCACCGGGGGGAAGAACATCGCGGGTACCGGGACCATCACCGCCGACGGCACGGTCGGGGCCGTGGGCGGGGTCGCGTTGAAGACGCAGGCGGCGCGGCGGGACGGGGCGACGGTGTTCCTGGTGCCGAAGGACGAGTGCGGCGAGGCGAAGGCGGAGTTGCCGAAGGGGCTGAGGCTGGTGCCGGTGACGACGCTCAAGGGTGCCGTCTCCGACCTGGTGGCGTTGGAGAAGGGGACGAAGGTCCCCAGCTGCTGACGTCGCCTAGAGGGGCGCCGATGCCGGAACCGGGGTTGCCAGGCGCAGGCCTATCTCCACCAGGGTCCAGCCGACGCAGGTACGCAGGGCGCGGGGGCGTCGGGCCCGGCCGGCGAGGCGATGGGCCTCGGCCTCGGCGTGGAGTTCCGCGGTGCGGGCGCGGTGCAGGGTGAGGTGCGTCTCGGGGTGCAGCATCGGGGGGCCTCTCAGTCCGTCTCGATGGGGAAGAGGTGCGTGTGGATGCGGACTTGCTCCGAGTGCGGCGTCTCCTTGTCGGGGATCCGGTCCCGGTAGCTTTCGATCAGGGCGTGCATCTCGCCGATCAGTTCCAGGGCGAGATCGGGCGTCAGCCGCAGTGTCATGTCGCTCATGTCGGTGGAGCGGGTCCAGGCCTGGGGCCACTGGTCGCGGGTGGCGAGCCAGGTGGTCAGCTCGCGGGCGTGGTACGCGGCGCCCTCCTGCAGGTACACCTCCGTCAGTCCGCGCACCTCGGGGCCCGCGTCCTCGAAGTCCGCGCTCTCGTAGCGCAGGCTCTGGTCCACCGCCTGCCACCATCGCTCGCGGCCCTTGCCGTGCTCCGGCGCGTCCTCGACGAATCCGTGTGCGGCGAGCTGGCGCAGGTGGTAGCTGGTCGATCCGCTGGACTCGCCCAGCCGCTCGGCCAGTTGGGATGCGGTGGCGGGTCCGTGCCACCGCAGCACGTACAGCAACTGCATGCGCAGCGGGTGCGCGAGTCCCCGCAGTGAGCGGGCGTCAAGGCGGCGCTGTTTCCGATCCGCGGGCTCTGTCACATGCTCGACGATAGCGATGCAAAGGACCCTTTGCAACGTGACCTTTGCATCAACTTCTTTGCAAGCCACCCCCCAGTGCCGCCTCCGCCCCGCTCAGCCCCCCCTCGTTGTCCGCCGCCGCCTGCTCCACCAGGGGGATGATCCGCAGCGGCACCGGGTTCTCCATGACGATCGCCGTGGAGGCGCGGACGATCCCGTCGAAGCCGACGACCCGGTCGATGACCCGTTGGAGGTCGGCGTTGGAGCGGGCCACCAGCCGGCACTGCATGTCCCCGGTGCCGGTGGTGGTGTGCAGTTCCAGCACCTCCGGCACCGTCGCCAGGTGCGCCCGCACGTCCGGTCCCTGGCCCTGCCGGATCTGGAGCGTGGCGAACGCGGTGACCGGGTAGCCGAGGGCCGCCGGATCCACCTGGGGGCCGAACCCCTGGATCACCCCGCTCGACTGGAGCCGGTCGAGCCGCGCCTGCACGGTCCCCCGGGCCACCCCCAGCCGCCGCGACATCTCCAGCACCCCGATCCGCGGCTCCCGGGCCAGCAGCACCAGGATCCGGCCGTCCAGATGATCGATCGCCATGCCCGCCTCCGAATGAGCACCCTGTACAGAAAGTCCGCCGAAACGGTCGTAACGCTGAGCATATTGTCCAGTGGAAACGCAAACTATTGCGCACCTTGTCGGCCGGGTTCACCCTTCGACCATGACGCAGACCACACACCACACTCCCGGTACGACGGTCCGGCAGGACGACCCCTTCCCGGTCCGGGGAATGGACGCGGTCGTCTTCGCCGTGGGCAACGCCAAGCAGGCGGCGCACTACTACTCCAGCGCGTTCGGCATGCGGCTGGTCGCGTACTCCGGACCGGAGAACGGCAGCCGCGAGACCGCGAGCTACGTCCTGGAGAACGGCTCGGCGAGGTTCGTCCTCACCTCCGTCATCAAGCCCGCCACCCCCTGGGGCCACTTCCTCGCCCAGCACGTCGCCGAGCACGGCGACGGGGTGGTCGACCTCGCCATCGAGGTCCCGGACGCCCGCCGCGCCTACGCGTACGCGATCGAGCACGGCGCCCGTTCGGTGGCCGAGCCCTACGAGCTGAAGGACGAGCACGGCACGGTGGTGCTGGCCGCGATCGCCACCTACGGCGAGACCCGCCACACCCTGGTCGAACGCACCGGCTACGACGGCCCGTACCTCCCGGGGTTCACCGCCGCGTCCCCGATCGTCGAGCCCCCGGCCCGCCGCACCTTCCAGGCCGTCGACCACTGCGTCGGCAACGTCGAACTCGGCCGGATGAACGAGTGGGTGGACTTCTACCACCGGGTCATGGGCTTCTCGAACATGAAGGAGTTCGTCGGCGACGACATCGCCACCGAGTACAGCGCGCTGATGTCCAAGGTGGTCGCCGACGGAACCCTCAAGGTCAAGTTCCCGATCAACGAACCGGCCATCGCCAAGAAGAAGTCCCAGATCGACGAGTACCTGGAGTTCTACGGCGGCGCGGGCGTCCAGCACATCGCACTCAACACCAACGACATCGTCGAGACCGTACGGACCATGCGCGCGTCCGGCGTCGAGTTCCTCGACACCCCGGACAGCTACTACGACACCCTCGGCGAGTGGGTCGGCGACACCCGGGTGCCGATCGACACCCTGCGCGAGCTGAAGATCCTCGCCGACCGCGACGAGGACGGCTACCTGCTGCAGATCTTCACCAAGCCGGTCCAGGACCGCCCGACGGTCTTCTTCGAGATCATCGAACGGCACGGCTCGATGGGCTTCGGCAAGGGCAACTTCAAGGCCCTCTTCGAGGCGATCGAGCGGGAACAGGACCGCCGCGGCAACCTCTAGCCGGTCCTCTGGCCGGTGGCAGCCAGGGAGGAGCCGTCACCCCGGCAGCGGCTCCTCCGGAGGCTCCTCGCCCAGCGCCGCCAGGGCCGATCTCGCCACGGGGGCCTGCAGCGGGGAGAAGTACGGGTTGACGCGCAGGGCGTCCTGGAGGTGGCGGCGGGCCGAGGCGTCCTCGTCCAGGTCGCGTTCGATCATGCCCCGGTGGAAGGCGTACAGGGCGCTGCGCACCCCGCCGCCCTTCGTCGAGTCCGTGGCGATCGACGCGTACCGCAGGGCCTCCTGGTCGTCGCCCGCCCGGTGCAGCGCCCAGCCCAGCGCGTCCGCGACCTCGATGCCGGGCTGCCGCTCCCACTCGGCGGTCAGCCGCTGCACGCCCTCCTCGGGCTCCCCGTGGTCCGCCTCGTACTGTCCGATCAGCAGATCGTCGTCGACCCCGGCAGCCAGCTCCTTCTCCACCTGGGCCCGCATCAGCCCGAACTGCGTGTGCGCCTGCTCGGCCATCCCCAGCGACTCGTACAGCTCGGCCAGTTCCAGCGAGACCTGCGGGGCGGCCCGGTGGGCGAGGGCCTCCCGGTACGCGGTCAGCGCGTCCCGGGTGCGGCCCAGCGCGGCCAGCGCCCGCCCCTGCCCGGCGCGCGCGGCCCACTGGTCGGCGTCGAGGCGTACGGCCGCCTCGAAGTGCCGCAGCGCGTCCTCCCGTTCGCCCCGCTCCCAGGCCAGCTGCCCGGCCTGGGTGAGGTACGCGGCCTGCTCGGCGGGCGTCCCCGCGGCCGCCGCCGCGTCCGTCACCTGGGCCACCGCGTCCTCGCGCCAGCCCCGGTCCCGGTACACCGCCGAGGCCCGCGCCATCACGGCCGGTCTCACCGCCGCCCCCACCTTCAGCGCCATCAGCTTGTCCAGCGCGGCGCGGGCCGCCTTGTAGTCGCCGAGCCCGTCGCAGGCGTCGATCAGCGCCGGATACGCCGCCCACCGCTTCGGCGCCGCCTTCAGCGCCTCCTCCGCGTACCTGCGGCCCTCGGCGAAGTCCCGGCGCGCGTTCGCCAGCGCGGCGAGCCCGCCCAGCGCCTCGGTGTTGCCCTTGGCGGCCACCTGGAGCGAGGTCCGCAGCGCCTGCTCGGCCTTCGGGTAGTCGGCGGTCCCGTCCGTCCGCCGGGCCCTCGCCACGTACGCGGCCCCCAGCACCGCCCAGGCCCGCGCGTCCTTCGGATGCTCCCGCACCCGCAGCTCCCGGGCGCCGATGAGCGAGGTGAGGTCGGGCAGGGCGACCGGCCGGCCGTCGAGGACGGCCGCCTGCACCGCCGCCGCCCGCGCCCCCGCGAAGGCCGGGGGTCCGGCCGCCGGGTGCGGCGCGGCGGCGCGGTGCGGCTCGTGCGGCCACAGCAGCAGCGTCCCGCCCGCCGCCACCCCGCAGGCCAGCGCGACGACCAGCAGCCGCCGCAGCACCCTGCCCCGGCCCCGGCGGCGCGGCGGGCCGGGCTCCGCGAGCAGCGACGTACCGGGCCCGGACTGTCGGTTCTCGAGCGCGCACATGCCGCTCACTGTGCGTCAATACGACCACGGCATCCGGGCGGCCCAAGGACGGACCCTGTGGGGTTCACACCGATGGCCCCGGGTGCGACGCTGTGATCATGAGCCGTATCGAAGCGCCTCGGGACGAAGCCACCAGCAACCTCACCGACCGGCTCCTCGCGGGTCTGCCGGCCGACGCGGTGCTCGTCGACCCCGACGTGACCGCCTCCTACGCCAACGACATGGCGAGCTTCTGCCCGGCCGGCACCCCGGCCGTCGTCGTGCTGCCGCGCACCGTCGAACAGGTCCAGCACGTCATGCGCATCGCCACCGAACTGCGCGTCCCGGTCGTCCCGCAGGGCGCCCGCACCGGCCTGTCCGGCGCCGCCAACGCCGTCGACGGCTGCATCGCGCTGTCCCTGACCCGGATGGACCGCATCCTGGAGATCTCGCCGGTGGACCGCGTCGCGGTCGTCGAACCCGGCGTCGTCAACGCCGCCCTCTCCCGGGCGGTCGAGGAACACGGCCTCTCCTACCCGCCGGACCCCTCCAGCTGGGAGACGTGCACGATCGGCGGGAACATCGGCACCGCCTCGGGCGGCCTGTGCTGCGTGAAGTACGGGGTGACCGCCGAGTACGTCCTCGGTCTGGACGTCGTCCTCGCCGACGGGCGGCTGATGTCCACCGGCCGACGGACGGCGAAGGGCGTCGCGGGCTACGACCTCACCCGGCTCTTCGTCGGCTCCGAGGGCTCCCTCGGCATCGTCGTACGCGCCGTGCTCGCGCTGAAGCCCAAGCCGCCGCAGCAGCTGGTGCTGGCCGCCGAGTTCTCCTCCGCGGCCGCCGCCTGCGACGCGGTGTGCCGGATCATGGCGGGCGGCCACGTCCCGTCCCTCCTGGAACTGATGGACCGCACGACCGTGCGAGCCGTCAACGAACTCACCCACATGGGTCTGCCCGAGTCCACCGAGGCCCTGCTGCTCGCCGCGTTCGACACCCCGGAGCCCGCCGCGGACCTCGCCGCCCTCGGGAGGCTCTGCGAGGCCGCGGGCGCCACCCAGGTGGTCCCGGCCGACGACGCCGCCGAGTCCGAACTCCTCCTCCAGGCCCGCCGCTCCTCGCTGATCGCCCTGGAGAAGGTCAAGGGCACCACGATGATCGACGACGTGTGCGTGCCCCGCTCCCGGCTCGGCGACATGCTCGAAGGGGTGGAGCGCATCGCCGAGAAGCACGGGCTGACCATCGGGGTCGTCGCGCACGCCGGTGACGGCAACACCCACCCCACCGTCTGCTTCGACGCCCAGGACCCCGACGAACGCGCCCGCGCCCGGGCGTCCTTCGACGAGATCATGGCCCTCGGCCTGGAACTCGGCGGCACCATCACCGGCGAACACGGCGTCGGCGTCCTGAAGAAGGAGTGGCTGGCCCAGGAGATCGGGCCGGTGGGCGTTCAGATGCAGCGGGCCGTCAAGGACGTCTTCGACCCGCTGGGCATCCTCAATCCCGGCAAGCTGTTCTGAACCCATCCGCCGGCGGCCTCACTGGGCGAGCAGCTGGTCGAGCGCGTCGTCGATCCCCAGCCGCGCGCCCTCGGTCCCCGGCGGCACGGCGCGCAGCGTCCGCTCCAGCCAGGCGGACACCTGGGCGGTCGGTGCCTCCAGGAGGGCGTCACCGTCGGGTGAACTCAGCGCCATCAGCACGACGCTGCGGCCCTCCGCCTTCGTCGGCCACACCCGCACGTCCCCGTGCCCGCTCGGCCGGAACACCCCTTCCACCAGCAGGTCGCGGGCGAAGGTCCAGTGGACCGGGGACTCCGAGGTGATGTGGAAGCTGACATGGACGGCGTAGGGGTCGTCGCAGCGGTAGCGGAGCCGGGCGGGGACCGGGATGCTCCGCTCGGGGGACAGGATGAGCCGCAGCTCCAGCTCGCGTTCCACGACGGTGTGATGCATGGCGTCCGTTTCCTCTCTCGATCAGTCGTACGGGCACCGGTGGTGGGCCCGTACGAGGGGAGAGCCGCCGGGGGCGCGAGCATTACGCGGGTTCCGGGAAATTTTCTTCCGATGTGGTGAAGGGGGTGCACGGGGCTGCCCGGAAAGGGGCGGGTCCTGCGGGACTGGCGGTGACGGGCACCCGGGTCTGATAGATGTGGAGGCTCCCACACGACCCCCGAGCAGATACGGGACGACGGACATGAGCGCCCCAACTCCGGCACCCGGTGACGAACGGCCCCGCGAGGGCTACTACCCGGACCCGTCCATCCCCGGCTACGTCCGTTACTGGAACGGTGCCGCGTGGGTGCCGGGCACCAGCCGTCCGGCCCCGGCCGCCGTTGAACCGCTCAGCCCGCCGCCCGGCTCCCGGCCCGCGGCACCCGCCTCCGTCGAGGAGACCGGCCCGCACTTCTTCGACGAGGACCCGCAGCCGCCGACGGCTTCCGGCTGGACGGCCGAGGGGGCCGCCTGGGGCACCGACCCGCGGTCGGCGCCGGGCTCGCCGCCCCGGCCCGACGGCCGGTCCTCCCGCACCGACGGCACGGCGACGATCCCGCCCGCGGACGAGGGGGACCTCGACTCCGGCGGCACGTTCGTCTTCCGCAGGCCGACGGTCGGCCCGGCGGGCACCCGGCCCCCCATGGACGACGGCACGATGGCCTTCCGCCCGGTCCGGGACGAGGCCCCGTCGAACCGGGGGACGGGCACCGGGTCCCAGAGTGGCGGGGTGACAGGTGGTCCCGGTGGCGGTTCCGGTGCCGGCGGCGCCGCAGCGCCCGGCGCTGGAACGGCCGGGTTCGGTGCGCCGGGTTCCGGAGGGCCGGGCGCGGCGGGTGGCGCAGGTGCGGCTAGTGGTGCCGGGGCTGCGGGCGCGGCCGGTGTCGGGGGCCAGGGTCAGGCCGGTGGTTCCGGCGGGTTCGGTCCTCAGGGGCCTGTCGGCGCGCCCGGCACCTCCGGCGGAGCCGTTCCCGGGCGGCCCGGCTTCGGTGCCGGGAAGGCCGCCGTGGAACGGGCCGCCGCGGCCCTGCCGTTGCCCGCGGGCTCCGCCGTCGCCCCCGCCGTACCCCCGCAGTCCGCCGGGCCGGATCCCGCGCCCGCCGTGCCCGTCGCTCCCATGGCCGCCGGTGCCGGGGGCGGGCAGTCCTCGTGGCCGCAGCAGGTGCACCAGCTCGCCGGTGACCAGCAGGTCGCGCCCTGGAAGCCGCCGGTGGAGGACGTCTTCCAGGCCGCCGCCCGACGCCAGGCGGCGGCCCGCCCCGCCGGGCTCGGCAGGCGGTTCGGCGCCCGGCTCGTCGACAGCCTGCTCGTCGGCATGGTCACCGCGGTCGCCGCCGTACCGCTCGGCACCAGGGCCGCCGGCCACGTGCAGGACAAGATCGACGCGGCCAGGCTGTCGGGCCGGACCGAGACCGTGTGGCTGCTCGACGGCACCACGGGCCTGTACCTCGGCATCGTGCTCGCCGTCCTGCTCGTCGCCGGCCTCCTCTACGAGGTGCTGCCCACCGCCAAGTGGGGCCGCACGCTGGGCAAGAAGCTGTTCGGCCTGGAGGTGCGGGACATCGAGGGCCACGAGCCGCCGGCCTTCGGCGCCGCGCTGCGCCGCTGGCTGGTGTACACCGTGCCGGGGCTGCTCGGCATCGGGATCGTCGGCGTGGCCTGGTGCCTGTTCGACCGCCCCTGGCACCAGTGCTGGCACGACAAGGCGGCGCACACCTTCGTAGCGGGGGCATGACCCGGACGGCCGCTCGCCGGATGCGGGCCCGGCCGTCGCGCGTTCCACTCGGGCCATGAGCACCGAACCGCCGCCGCCCCCGGGCCCTGGAGAGCCGCCGGAAGAAGACCCGTTCAGGAAGCCGCCCCCACCGGGCCGGGACGAAGGCCGGGGCGCGGGCTCGCCGTACGACGCCCCGTACGGCGGCGCACACCCCCCGCCGCCCTCCTACGGCGGCGGCCCGTACGGCGAAGGCGGCGGCTACGGTGGTGGTGGTCCCGGAGGATCCCCGGCCGATCCGCTCGCCGGCATGCCCCCGCTCGCGGACAGTGGCAGGCGCACCCTCGCCCGCATCATCGACATGATCCTGGTGCTCATCGTGGTCTGGCTGATCACCCTGGTCTTCGGCGTGCGCGAGTACGAGGTGAACAGCGACCGGGTCGCGGTCGGCAAGTCCCTCGCGCAGTCGATCATCGCCTGCGTCCTGTTCGTCGCGTACGACACCCTGCTGATCGCGAAGTCGGGTCAGACCCTCGGCAAGAAGTGGCTGGGCATGCGGGTCGCCAACCTGAGCGACGGCGCCACGCCCTCGACGCAGACCTCCCTGGTCCGCGCCCTGGTGCTCTGGGTGCCGTTCGCCTTCTGCTGCGCCTGCGTCTGGACGGTGATCTGCGGCGGCTGGAGCTTCTTCGACAAGCCGTACAAACAGGGACTGCACGACAAGGCCGGGAAGACGGTCGTCGTCAGTACGAGATAGCGAAGAGGGGGAGGGCGCACAGGCAGCCGGGGGGGGGGGGGGGGCCCCCCCCCCCCCCCCCGGCCGGGGGGGGGGGGGGGGGGCGGGGGGGGGGGGGGGCCCCCCCGGGGGGGCCCCGGGGGGCGCCCCCCCCCCCCCCGGGGCGGG
>NZ_JBVHFU010000017.1:129684-155062 GCF_055562175.1 Streptomyces sp. NPDC020958
AAAACCGGGCACTCCCCCACACGCCGGGCACGACGGTCGCCGTCAGACCGACACCCCGACGGGGGGGCGGGCCCACCGCCCGCGGGGGGGGCCGGCGCACCGCCGCCCCCCCCGGCTGCCTGTCGTCGGTGCGGGCGTCAGGGGGCGGTGGGCTCCCGGACGGGCTCGGCCGTGGCGGCGGCCACGGTCTCCCGGTGCAGGGGGACCCGCATGCCGGGCGGTGCGGAAGGGGCGGGCTCGGACCGGGCGACCCTGCGCGGCCGGGGGAGCGGGACCGTCATGGCCACCAGCAGTCCCAGACCGAGCGCGGCGAGCGCGATGACCGCGATCGCGATGCCCGAACTCGTCTGTGACAGCAGCAGCATGGCGAGCGTCGAGCAGATCACGGTGCACGAACCGTAGACGAGCTGTGCCGGGGTCGGACGAGGCATGGCAATCGTGTCCTCGGGAGATGTGGAGGTGAGACGGGGAGCAGGCCTGGCATTTCACCGGCTTCCGGGCGTTCCACCATTCGACTCTATTCGCGTGTGTGCCCGAGTGGAACGACCGGTAAGCGTGACCTAACCCACGGTACCGGTGCACAGGGGGCGCACGGTCGCATGGGTCTCGCCAACTGGACGCATATGCGCGCCGGTTATCCATGTCCGACTCCGGGTCGGAGTGTCCGTAAAGCGAACTTCAGCTCCGCATACTGGAATTGGAGTGTCTGAGTCAAGGTCTGTCTTTTCTCGTAAACCAGTAGTCAAATGACGTCACTTGAATCGACGCGTTGATCGTGCGCGCACGGACCCCCAACCATCACCCGGTCCCCCTTCCGTGCGCGCGGCGCGGGGGAGGAACTCAAGTGACCAGCAGACCCTGGACGTTCAGAGCACTCGCCGTCGGCGTGACGCTCGCGACCGCCTCCGCAGGTTTCGCCACCTTCGCGGTCGCGCAGGCCGCGACCCCGGCGAAGAGCGCCACCGTCGACCGGCACGACCCGTCGGCGAAGCAGGACGAGCACGACCTGGACGGCCCGCTGAGCAAGACCCAGGAGGCCCAGCGGCAGGAGGCCCTCGACCAGGTCATATCCGGCAAGGCCCAGGTCAAGGACCGGGACGGCTCCAAGGTCGTCCAGTTGAAGGGCAGGAAGGGCGGCGGCAAGTACGTCGAGCTCGGCAGGGAGAAGACCGACAAGATCTTCACCATCCTGGTCGAGTTCGGGGACCAGACCGACCCCCGGTACAACGGCACGGCAGGCCCGCTGCACAACCAGATAGCCCAGCCCGACCGCACCAAGGACAACTCCACGGCCTGGCAGGCGGACTACAACCAGCAGCACTTCCAGGACCTCTACTTCGGCACCGGCAAGAACACCGAGTCGCTGAAGAAGTACTACGAGAAGCAGTCCTCGGGCCGCTACTCGGTCGACGGTGAGGTCACCGACTGGGTCAAGGTCCCGTACAACGAGGCCCGTTACGGCAACAACGCCTGCGGCTCCACCACCTGCTCCAGCGTCTGGAACCTGGTGCGCGACGGCCTGAACGCCTGGGTCGCCGACCAGAAGGCGGCCGGCGAGTCCGACGCCGCGATCAAGGCGGACCTCGCCCAGTACGACCAGTGGGACCGCTACGACTACGACGGTGACGGCAACTTCAACGAGCCGGACGGCTACGTCGACCACTTCCAGATCGTGCACGCCGGTGAGGACGAGTCCGCGGGCGGCGGCGCCCAGGGCACCGACGCGATCTGGGCGCACCGCTGGTACGCCTTCGGCACCGACGCCGGCGCCACCGGCCCGGCGGACAACAAGCTCGGCGGCACCCAGGTCGGCAACACCGGAATCTGGGTCGGCGACTACACGATGCAGCCGGAGAACGGCGGCCTCGGCGTCTACGCCCACGAGTACGGCCACGACCTCGGCCTGCCGGACGAGTACGACACCGACGGCGGCGAGAACTCCACCGGTTTCTGGACCCTGATGTCCTCCGGCTCCTGGCTGGGCACCGGCAAGGAGGCCATCGGCGACCTGCCGGGCGACATGAACGCCTGGGACAAGCTGCAGCTGGGCTGGCTGAACTACGACACGGCCAAGGCCGGCACCCGGTCCAGCCACAAGCTGGGCGTCGCCGAGTACAACACGAAGAACAAGCAGGCCCTGGTGGTCTCGCTGCCCGACAAGGCGGTCACGACCACGGTCGTCACCCCCGCCCAGGGCTCGTCCCAGTGGTGGAGCGGCAGCGGCAACGACCTGAAGAACACGCTGACCCGCGACGTCGACCTCACCGGCAAGTCGTCCGCGACGCTCTCGCTGGACGGCTGGTACGACATCGAGGCGAACTACGACTACCTCTACGCCGAGGTGTCCACCGACGGCGGCGCCAACTGGACCGCCCTGGACGGCACCGTGAACGGCGCCGCCATCCCGCGCGACGGCAGCGACAAGCCGGCGCTCACCGGCTCCATCGACGCGTACGCCAAGCTGTCGTACCCGCTGGACGCCTACGCGGGCCAGAAGATCCAGCTCCGTTTCCGCTACCAGACCGACGGCGGGGTGGCCCTGAAGGGCTTCGCGGCCGACGAGATCACCGTGACCGCGGACGGTGCGGCCGTCTTCTCCGACAACGCGGAGTCGGCGGACGCCGCTTGGACCGCGGCCGGCTTCTCCCGGATCGGCGCGTCCTTCACCAAGGACTACGCGCAGTACTACATCGCGGAGAACCGCCAGTACGTGTCGTACGACAAGACCCTCAAGGTCGGCCCGTACAACTTCGGCTTCTCGACGACCCGTCCGGACTGGGTGGAGCACTACCCGTACCAGAACGGCCTGTTGATCTGGAAGTGGGACACCTCCGAGGCGGACAACAACACGCACACGGGCGACGGCGGTCACCCGGGCACCGGTCTGATCCTCCCGGTCGACTCCCACCCGGCGCCGCTGAAGTGGTCCGACGGCACGCTGATGCGCAACCGCGTCCAGGCCTACGACTCGCCGTTCAGCCTCTACTCGACCGACGGCATCACGCTGCACAAGGCGGACGTCGCGACGACGATCAAGGGGTCGCGCGGGGTGCCGGTCTTCGACGACCACGCCGGCACGTACTACGACCCGTCGAACCCGACCGCCGGTGTCAAGATCACTGACACCAACACCAAGATCAAGATCGTCAAGGAGGCGCGAGACGGCTCCACGATCTCCCTCCAGGTCGGTCCCGCGGTGAAGTAGTTCCTGTTTCCGCAGGTCAGACGCGTATCGGCGGCAACCCCTTGGCGGGTCGCCGCCGATCGTGTTTAGGTGCGTCCTGTGACTTTCTTATTGACACCGACGCACACGGGGGTGTGACCGCATGACCGCAGGAGGGTTCTGCAAGCTGCCGAACGGCACGGTGGTGGTGGCGCTGAACCTGCCCAGTCCGACCACCGCGGACAGCTCGTCCGCCGTCCGCGTCCTGGTCCACGCCCAGAACCGCGCCCGAGCCCTGACCAGGCTCCGCAACCTCGGCATGCGGGCGGTCTACCTGCGGGGCAACGCCGCCCCGCCGACCCCGGACGAGATCACGGCCGTCCTCCACCACCCGGACGGCCTCATATGGCGAACGACCCCTGACAACGGTGTCACCCCCCTGGAACTCTGGAGACCGATCAGATCCCTGCTCCAAAGATCAGCAGCAGCCTGACCAGTACTTTTCATCGCCGGTCAGAACGGCTGACTCAGGGGCGCTGGGGTACCCCCGGCCGAAGGCTGGGGGAGGAACTGCGCGACCAGCCTCCACCGGCCCGCACATGACCACCGCCCGCCCGGCTCCGCCAAACCCGGCGGAGCTCACACCACCGGCTTGCCGGTCAGCTCCACGCCCGCCTGGCGGAGCTCCTCCAGGGCCCGCTGGGTGGTCGCCTCGGCCACCCCCGCCGTGAGGTCCAGCAGCACCTGGGTGCGGAAGCCCGCCTTCGCGGCGTCCAGGGCGGTGGCCCGCACGCAGTGGTCCGTCGCTATGCCCACCACGTCCACCTCGTCGATCTTGCGGGCGCGCAACCACTCCGCGAGGCCCACCCCGTTCTCGTCGACCCCCTCGAACCCGCTGTACGCCGCCGCATACTCCCCCTTGCTGAACACCGCGTCCACGGCCCCGGAGGCGACCGCGGGGGCGAAGTTCGGATGGAAGCCCACCCCCTCGGTGCCGGCGACGCAGTGCGCCGGCCAGCTGCGGACGTAGTCCGGGTTGTCGGCGAAGTGGCCGCCCGGCGCGATGTGGTGGTCGCGGGTCGCCACCACGTGGCGGTACCCGGCCGGCGCCTGACCGATCAGCTCCGTGATCGCGGCGGCCACGTCGGCACCCCCGGCCACGGCGAGACTGCCCCCCTCGCAGAAGTCGTTCTGCACATCGACGACGATCAAGGCGCGGCGCATGGTGGGTGCCCTTCGGATTCGGTATCGGCTGGTGTCGAGGGGGGAGACGCAGAATGAAGGCGTGCGGGTCCGGCCTGAACCTCCGAGCGTAGAGAGTTACGGAGGCGTAGGGGAGGGGGCTTCGCGGGGCGCGTACGCGGGCACTCGCTCTAGCTACCCGAGCGCCCCTGGACGTACTCCGTCGGAATGACCGGTTCCCCCCGGGAGAGCTGGGTCGCGGAGAGGGGCAGATTGGCCTTGGCCGCCGCATGGCGTGCGCGGGGCGCGTCCAGGGGCTCGCGTGCCACCACGTCGCCGGACTTCACCAGTTCGACCAGGAGCTGCCGTTCGGCCAGGTCCGCCGGGACCTCCCCGGTGCCCACGACCTCGGCCTCCGCCACCCCGTCGGCGTCCAGCCGCCGCGCCGCCCACTTGCGCCCGCCCACGGAGGTCTTGCCGCCCGACGACTTCTTCGCCACCGCCACCAGCCGTGCCTTCGGTTCGGCGGACTCGGCGCGGGCGACCAGCTTGTAGACCATGGAGCAGGTGGGGTGCCCGGAGCCGGTCACCAGCTGGGTGCCCACGCCGTAGGCGTCCACCGGCGCGGCGGCCAGCGAGGCGATGGCGTACTCGTCCAGGTCGGAGGTCACGACGATCTTCGTGTCGACCGCGCCCAGCTCGTCCAGCTGCTGGCGCACCCGGTGGGCGACCAGCAGCAGGTCGCCGGAGTCGATGCGCACGGCGCCCAGCTCGGGCCCGGCGACCTCCACGGCCGCCCGGACCGCCTCGGCGACGTCGTAGGTGTCGACCAGCAGGGTGGTGCCCCGGCCGAGCGAGTCGACCTGGGCCCGGAAGGCGTCCCGCTCGTGGTCGTGGAGGAGGGTGAAGGCGTGCGCGGAGGTGCCGACGGTGGGGATGCCGTAGCGGAAGCCGGCCGCCAGGTCGGAGGTGGTCGCGAAACCGCCGACGTAGGCCGCGCGGGAGGCGGCGACGGCGGCCAGTTCGTGGGTGCGGCGGGCACCCATCTCGATCAGCGGGCGGTCCCCGGCGGCCGAGGACATGCGGGAGGCGGCGGCTGCGATCGCCGAGTCGTGGTTGAGGATGGAGAGGATCACGGTCTCCAGGAGCACGCACTCCCCGAAGGACCCCTCCACCCGCATGACCGGCGAGCCCGGGAAGTAGACCTCGCCCTCGGGGTAGCCCCAGATGTCACCGCTGAAGCGGTAGCCGGCGAGCCACTGGAGGGTCGGGCCGTCGACGATGCCGCGCTCCTCCAGGAAGCGGAGCACGTCCGCGTCGAACCGGAAGTTCTCGACCGCGTCCAGGACCCGTCCGGTGCCCGCCAGCACGCCGTAGCGGCGCCCTTCCGGCAGCCTCCGGGTGAAGACCTCGAAGACGCTGTGCCGCTCGGCCGTCCCCGCCTTGAGGGCGGCCTGCAACATCGTCAGCTCGTACTGGTCGGTGAAGAGCGCCGTCGACGGAACATCCACCGGCAGCCCCAGGTCCGCAATGTTCATGACCGAGACTGTACCCCCATTTCGTCAGTGTGACGATTTTTCTCCGGCGTGGCAGCATGGGCCATGTGACGTCACCTGCTCCCGTAGAGATCGAACGCACCGAGTCGGCGGAGGAGACCTTCGCCGTACCCGAGCCCGACGTCCCGTGGATCACGCTCGTGCACAACGACCCCGTCAACCTCATGAGCTATGTGACGTACGTCTTCCAGACGTACTTCGGCTATCCCAAGGAAAAGGCCACCAAGCTCATGCTGGACGTCCACCACAAGGGCCGGGCCGTCGTCTCCAGCGGCACCCGTGAGGAGATGGAACGCGACGTGCAGGCGATGCACGGCTACGGCCTGTGGGCCACCCTCCAGCAGGACCGGAAGTAGCGCCGGAAAGCAGCCAGCGGTCGGCGGCCCCGGAGAGCAGTCCCGGAGGGCGCGGCCGGACTCCTCGACCAGGACCGGAAGCAGCGAACCTTCTCCATGCCAGGAACCTTCGAACCGCTCCCCGGCGGCGGCGCGGCCGTCGCCCTCGACGACGTCGAGATCTCCATCATCCGGTCGCTGGCCGTCCAGCTCCTGGAGCTCATCGGCCCGGGACCGGCCGAGGACGCGCCCGACGACCCGCTCGCCGAACTGTTCGCCGAGGGGCCCAGCGAGGCCCCCGCCGACCCGGTGCTGCGCCGGCTCTTCCCGGACGCCTACGGCGACCCGGAGCGGCTCCCTCAGTCGCCCGAGGAGGCCGCGGAGCAGCAGGCCCACTCCGCCGAGTTCCGCCGCTACACCGAGAACGACCTGCGCGCGCGCAAGCGGGAGAGCGCCCTCGCGGTGATCCGCTCCCTGGACGCGCTCGCCCCGGCGGAGGAGGGCGTCGCGGTCCTGGAGCTGGCCCCGGGGGAGTCCCGGGAGTGGCTCGGCGCCCTCAACGACCTGCGCCTCGCGATCGGCTCCCGGCTGGACATCACCGACGAGGACGACACCGACCTGCTCTACCGGCTCCCCGACGAGGACCCGCGCAAGCCGATGGTGATGGCGTACCTGTGGCTCGGCGGCCTCCAGGAGACCCTGGTCGCCACTCTGATGCCGTAAGGGTCATCCCCTATGTCATAGAAGATCCGGGTTCCGTGTTCGCTCAGAGGACGCTCAAATCCGGATAACGATCCCGTCACCGTTGCGGCCTGTTATGACCTTTTCGGACGCAGTTTGTCCGCTTCTTCCAGTGGTGTGCGCCACAACCCCTTTCGGCTGGACCCGGTGATCAATGTTGCGGCCGTGATAAATCTTCACGACCGCCCGGCGAACACCACCCATGTGTCGTCCGGGTGCGCCACCGAACCGGCGACCGCCGGTCAGGCACCGCTCCATCAATCCGGGGGGATCGAAACCGGTCCGAGGCCGACCAGAGGCCCGGTTCGGCATGGAGAAAGGCGCACACCACACATGACCTCCGCTCAGGTCGACACGTCGCAGAAGGGCTCCGGAGCCTCCGGGGCCGGCGAAGCCCCAGAGGAGGGGTACGAGCGCGGGCTCGGCAGCCGCCAGGTCCAGATGATCGCGATCGGCGGCGCCATCGGCGTCGGACTCTTCCTGGGTGCCGGGGCGAACATCGCCAAGGCCGGGCCCAGCCTGATCCTCATGTACGCCCTCGCCGGCGGCATCATCTTCTTCATCATGCGGGCGCTCGGCGAACTGCTGCTCTACCGCCCGGTCTCCGGCTCCTTCGCCGAGTACTCCCGGGAGTTCCTCGGCCCGTTCTTCGGCTACTTCACCGGCTGGACGTACTGGCTGATGTGGGTCGTCACCGGCATGGCCGAACTGACGGCCGCCGCGATCTACGTCCACTACTGGTTCCCGGCCATCCCCCAGTGGGTGACGGCCCTGGTGTTCCTGGTGGTCCTCTTCGGGGTGAACCTGATCTCCGTGAAGGTGTTCGGAGAGCTGGAGTTCTGGTTCTCCATGGTCAAGGTGACCGCCCTGATCGGCATGATCGTGATCGGCCTCGGCGTCCTCACCTTCGGCTTCAGCTCCGCGGGCGACACCGCGTCGGTCGCGAACCTCTACCAGTTCGACGGCTTCTTCCCCAAGGGCGTCGGCTCCTCCCTGATGACCCTCCAGGGCGTCATGTTCGCCTACCTCGCGGTCGAGCTGGTCGGCGTCACCGCCGGTGAGTCGGAGAACCCCGAGAAGACCCTCCCCAAGGCGATCAACACCCTGCCCTGGCGCATCGCCCTCTTCTACGTCGGCGCGCTCACGGTGATCCTCTGCGTCGTGAAGTGGACCGAGTTCGCCCCGGGCGTCTCCCCGTTCGTCGCCGCCTTCGCGAAGATCGGCATCCCGGCCGGCGCCGGCATCGTCAACTTCGTCGTCCTGACCGCCGCGCTGTCCTCCTGCAACTCCGGCATGTACTCCACCGGCCGCATGCTGCGGAACCTGGCCGACAGCGGCGAGGCCCCCGCCGTCTTCAAGAAGCTCTCCGCGTCCAAGACCCCGGCGTTCGGCGTCACCGTCTCGGTCCTCTTCATGGGCATCGGCGTGGTCCTCAACTACGTCGTCCCGGAGAAGGCCTTCGGCTACGTCACCTCCGTGGCCACCGCGGCCGGCATCTGGACCTGGCTGATGATCCTGGTCAGCCACGTGCTCTACCGCCGCGCGGTCGACGCGGGCCGCCTGCCGGCGTCCTCCTTCCCGGCGCCGGGCGGCGCCGTGTGCAGCTGGATCGCCATCGCCTTCCTGCTCTTCGTGACCTGCCTGATCGCGTACGACGCCGACTCCCGGATCTGCCTGTACGTGATGGCCGGCTGGGCCGCCGCGCTCGGTGCCGGCTGGCTCGTCCTGAAGAACCGCAACCCCGAGGTCACCGAGCGGCGCGAGCAGTCGTCACCGGCGAAGGTGAGCTGACCCCCTCCTCCGGACGTCCGCCTCGGGGAGCACTCGTGGCGCTCCCCGCGGCAGCCGCTCAGGATGTCCGGCATCCGGGCCGCCCCGTACCACCCATCGGTACGGGGCGGCCCTTCTGCTTATCCTGGCGACCATGCTGACCATCACCCAGGCCCTCGTCGACCAGATCGTCGCCCACGCGCGCAAGGACCACCCCGACGAGGCGTGCGGCGTCGTCGCGGGACCGGCGGGTTCGGACCGCCCCGAGCGCTTCGTCCCGATGCTGAACGCGGCGATGTCGCCCACGTTCTACGAGTTCGACTCCGGGGACCTGCTGAAGCTGTACCGCGAGATGGACGACCGCGACGAGGAGCCGGTGGTGATCTACCACTCCCACACGGCGACCGAGGCGTACCCGTCCCGGACGGACATCTCGTACGCGAACGAGCCCGGCGCCCACTACGTCCTCGTCTCCACCGCCGACACCGACGGCCTCGGCGACTTCCAGTTCCGCTCGTACCGCATCGTGGACGGCGAGGTCACCGAGGAAGAGGTCACGATCGTCGAGGCGTACTGAGGCGGTGCCGGGTCGGCCGGTGGTCACCTGCGGGCCGGTGGGGGCCGGTCGCGCAGTTCCTCCCCCAGCCTTCGGCCGGGGGCACCCCCAGCGCCCCTTCACGTCGGCCACCTCCTGTCTGTCTCAAAGTGCGGTCATAATTCGTCCGTCATGCGGAATCACACTCCAGGACCCCGGCCGGGAATCGATACGATGACCCCATGGTTTCCTACGACGTGAGCGAGAAGGCGCCGGGCAGCATGCTCGTGGCGCGGCTGCACGTCGACCTGTGCAGGCTGAACAGCGCCATCTGTTGACGTTTCCCTGCCGCCGTACGGCCGTGAGCCGCGGCGCCCCGCTGCGTGCCCACCCACCCAGACTTTCCGACAGGAGCCCGCGACCATGGCCATCGAGGTCCGCATCCCGACCATCCTCCGCCAGTACACCGACGGCCAGAAGGCGGTGGAGGGCAGCGGTGAGACCCTCGCCGACCTCTTCAACGACCTCGAGACCCGCCACGCCGGAATCCACGCCCGCATCGTGGACGACGGCAAGCTGCGTCGCTTCGTGAACGTGTACCTGAACGACGAGGACGTCCGTTTCGTCGACGGCATCAACACCAAGCTCTCCGACGGCGACACCGTGACGATCCTGCCGGCCGTCGCCGGCGGCATGGCCTGAGATCGGCATGCGCTACGACTCCCCGTTGGCCGCGGTCGGCAACACCCCCCTGGTGCGCCTGCCGCGGCTCTCGCCGTCCCCCGAGGTCCGGATCTGGGCCAAGCTGGAGGACCGCAACCCGACCGGCTCGGTCAAGGACCGCCCGGCCCTGCACATGATCGAGCAGGCCGAGAAGGACGGCCGGCTCACTCCGGGCTGCACCATCCTGGAGCCGACCTCCGGCAACACCGGCATCTCCCTCGCCATGGCCGCCAAGCTCAAGGGCTACCGGATGGTCTGCGTGATGCCCGAGAACACCTCGCAGGAGCGCCGTGACCTGCTGGGGATGTGGGGTGCGGAGATCATCTCCAGCCCGGCGGCCGGCGGCTCGAACACCGCCGTGCGGGTGGCCAAGGAGCTGTCCGCCGAGCACCCGGACTGGGTGATGCTCTACCAGTACGGCAACCCCGACAACGCCGGCGCGCACTACGCGACGACCGGCCCCGAGATCCTCGCCGACCTGCCCTCCGTCACGCACTTCGTGGCCGGGCTCGGCACGACGGGCACGCTGATGGGCGTCGGCCGCTACCTGCGCGAGCACAAGCCGGACGTGCGGATCGTCGCCGCGGAGCCGCGGTACGACGACCTCGTGTACGGACTGAGGAACCTCGACGAGGGCTTCGTACCCGAGCTGTACGACGCCTCCGTGCTCACCACCCGCTACTCGGTCGGCTCGGCGGACGCCGTGACCCGGACCCGGGACCTGCTCCAGCAGGAGGGCATCTTCGCGGGCATCTCCACCGGCGCCGCGCTGCACGCCGCGATCGGCGTCGGGAAGAAGGCCCTGCAGGCCGGGGAGAGCGCGGACATCGTGTTCGTCGTCGCCGACGGCGGCTGGAAGTACCTGTCGACCGGCGTCTACACCGCCGCCACGACCGAGGAAGCCATCGAGACCCTCCAGGGTCAGCTCTGGGCATAGCGCTCATCATGGACGCGTCAACCCCCTCTCATGAGGGGGCCAACGCCCCCTACGCCGCAGTAAAGATCTTCGCGCGGAGGAACCGTCCGCGGCGCAACCCCGTTAGGTTCTGCTCCGTCCTGTCATGCCACGCTCATCGGCATCCCAGGGTGTTCGAAGTGTCATGCTCATGACTGCGCGCACTCTGCCGCCGCTACGCGCGTCACGGGCCTGCCTTGTAACCCCACCGATGGAGGCAGTACCCCCATGCGTGAATCACGACGGAGCGTGCGAAGACTCATCGCCTTCGCCTTCCCCGCCCTCGCCCTGGCCGTCTCCGGTTTCGTCGCGGCCCCTGCCGCGCAGGCACAGGCGACCGCCCGGACCTCGGGCACCTCCCAGAGCCCCCGGGTCACCCAGAACGCCAAGGCCCTCACCGACCCCGCCCGGCAGGCCGTGCACAGCACCGGCAAGGCCGGCCAGAAGGTGCCCACCGAGCATCTGTGCGCCACCGTCACCAAGCCCGGTGAGGTCAACTGCTTCGCGCAGCGCCGCACCGACATCAAACAGCGGCTGGCCTCCGCGCTCGCCGCGGCCCCCTCCGGCCTGAGCCCCACCAACCTGCACAGCGCCTACAACCTGCCCTCCACGGGCGGTTCCGGCCTGACCGTCGCCGTGGTCGACGCCTACAACGACCCCAACGCGGCCTCGGACCTGGCCACTTACCGCTCCACGTACGGCCTGTCCGCGTGCACCGTCGCCAACGGCTGTTTCAAGCAGGTCAGTCAGACCGGTTCGACGACCTCGCTGCCGACGAACGACTCCGGCTGGGCCGGTGAGGAAGCGCTCGACATCGACATGGTCAGCGCGGTCTGCCCGAACTGCAACATCGACCTCGTCGAGGCGAACTCCGCCACCGACGCCGACCTCGGCGCCGCCGAGAACGAGGCCGTCGCGCTCGGCGCCAAGTTCGTCTCCAACAGCTGGGGCGGCTCCGAGTCCTCCGCGCAGACCAGCGAGGACACCTCGTACTTCAAGCACCCGGGTGTCGCCATCACCGTCTCCGCGGGCGACTCCGCCTACGGCGCCGAGTACCCGGCGACCTCCCAGTACGTGACCGCCGTCGGCGGCACCGCCCTGTCCACCTCGTCCAACTCCCGCGGCTGGACCGAGTCGGTCTGGAAGACCAGCTCCACCGAGGGCACCGGCTCCGGCTGCTCCGCCTACGACGCGAAGCCGAGCTGGCAGACCGACACCGGCTGCACCAAGCGCATGGAGGCCGACGTCTCCGCGGTCGCCGACCCGGCCACCGGCGTGGCGGTCTACGACACCTACGGCGGCTCCGGCTGGGCCGTCTACGGCGGCACCAGCGCCTCGTCGCCGATCATCGCGGGCGTCTACGCCCTCGCGGGCACCCCGGGCTCCGGCGACTACCCGGCGAAGTACCCGTACAGCCACACGAGCAACCTGTACGACGTGACCAGCGGCAACAACGGCTCCTGCTCCCCGGCGTACTTCTGCACCGCCGGGACCGGCTACGACGGCCCGACCGGCTGGGGCACCCCGAACGGCACCGCCGCCTTCACCGCCGGCACCGGCAGCGGCGGCAACACGGTGACCGTCACCAACCCGGGCAGCCAGTCCACCGCCACCGGCTCCGCGGTGAGCCTGCAGATCTCCGCCACCGACAGCGGCGGCGCCTCCCTCACCTACAGTGCCGGCGGCCTGCCGACCGGCCTGTCCATCTCCAGCTCCACCGGCCTGATCTCCGGCACGGCGTCCACCGCGGGCACCTACAGCACCACCGTCACCGCGACCGACTCCACCGGCGCCTCCGGTTCGGCCTCCTTCACCTGGACCGTCAGCACCAGCGGCGGCGGCACCTGCACCTCGTCCCAGCTGCTGGGCAACGCCGGCTTCGAGTCGGGCAACACCACCTGGACCGCGTCCAGCGGGGTCATCACCAACGACAGCGGCGAGGCGGCCCACTCGGGCTCGTACAAGGCCTGGCTCGACGGCTACGGCTCCTCGCACACCGACACGCTGTCCCAGTCGGTGACGATCCCGGCCGGCTGCACCCACACCACGTTCACCTTCTACCTGCACGTCGACACCGCCGAGACCACCACCAGCAGCCAGTACGACAAGCTGACGGTCAGCGCCGGTTCGACCACCCTGGCCACGTACTCCAACCTGAACGCGGCCTCCGGGTACGTGCAGAAGTCCTTCAGCCTCGGGTCCTACGCGGGCTCGACCGTCACCCTGAAGTTCAGCGGTGTCGAGGACTCCTCGCTCCAGACCAGCTTCGTCGTCGACGACACCGCCGTGACGACCGGCTGACAAGTGCGTTGATCTGACCGGATCCCGCCCCCGGAAGCCGTCCGGGTGCGGGATCCGTATGACCGGGGGATACGTCACATCGGCACCAAGGGTCCGTTCCCCGACGGAAAGGCGGACACCCCATGCGCCGTACGACGTTCCACCGCGCGTCGCTCGCCGCGACGACCCTGCTCCTGCTGGCGGGCTGCGGCTCCCAGAGCGGGGGCGGCGACCAGGGCGGCGGCGCGGTGTCTCCCGCGCCGACCGCGAGCCCCAGCGCGACCCCCACCGCCGGCACCACCCCGAGCCCGACCGCGACCCCGAGCGCGCCCCCGAGTTCCGGCACCGGCGCCGGCGGCTCGTCCGGCGGCTGCACGCCCCTGACCTCCGAGCTCACCGCCGCCGACAGCGGCCGCACCTACTGCCTGGCCGAGGGCGGCACCCTCCGGATCACCCTGACCGGCACCGCGCAGCGCCCCTGGACGAAGATCGCCGCCGGCGGCGACACCGGTGCCCTCAAGCCGGTGAACTACGGGATCATGCTCCGTGGCGGTGACGCCGGAGCCGCCTACCAGGCCGTCGCCGCGGGCACGGTCACCCTCACCTCCAGCCGCCCGCTGTGCGCGCAGCCCACCGCGCCCGGCCGGGTCTCCTGCAAGGCCGTCCAGGGGTGGCGCGTCACCGTCCGGGTGAAGTGAGGCTCACCAGTGAGGCTCACCCGGCCAGGTGCCGCACCTGGTCCCACAGCACCGGGTCCACCACGCCCACCCGGCGCCGGAAGTCCCACACCGCGAGCTCGCGCAGCTCGTCCGTCTCCAGGAAGCTCGGCCGGCCCTGGGCGTCCCCGACCGAGCCCGGCGGCAACGGGATCACCCCGGCGCGCTCGTCGTGGTACTTGCTGGTGATCTTGGCGACGGTGGCCCGGTTGCCACGCACCGCCAGCACCAGGCACGGCCGGTCCTTGGCGCCGGGAGCGTCCTCGTAGGGCACGTTGGCCCACCAGATGTCGCCCGGATGGGGCCGCCCGGCCCTGTCCCGGGTGTCCCGCGGATGCCCCGGCGGGCGCGTGCGGTGTCCACGCGGACGGTGCCCCCTGCCCCAGCCGTCGACGAGGGTGGCGACCAGCGCGAGCAGGACCACCGCCGCGAGCGCGAGCCACCATGACGTGTCCATACGACGACGTTACCGGCGCGAGATAATCGACGCGCGCCCTTACGCGATCCTGATGCGCCCCCGGTCCAGCCGAACCGGTGACAGCACAGGTGAGTTCGCACACAACGGCCCCTGGCGGAGGAGCGACCGGCCCTTTTGCGCCTTACGCTCGACAAACCGCACGACCCCCGCCCACCCCACTTTCCCGACTCCAGTTCCCGGTCCGTCCGGGCGTCCCGCCAACGGAGGTTTCTGCTTCATGAAGCTCACCGTCGTCGGCTGCTCGGGGTCGTTCCCGTCCGCGGAATCGGCCTGCTCGAGCTACCTCGTAGAGGCCGACGGCTTCCGGCTGCTCCTCGACATGGGCAACGGCGCCCTGGGCGAGCTGCAGCGCCACTGCGGTCTCTACGACCTCGACGCGATCTTCCTGAGCCATCTGCACGCCGACCACTGCATCGACATGTGCGCCTACTTCGTGGCGCGCTACTACCGCCACGACGGCGGCCCGTGCCCCCCGATCCCGGTCTACGGCCCCGAGGGCACCGAACACCGGCTCACCACGGCCTACGCCGACACCCCCACCGCCTCCTCGATGAGCGAGGTCTTCGACTTCCACACGGTCAAGCCGTCCACGTTCGACGTCGGCCCCTTCACCGTCCACACCGAGCGGGTCAGGCACCCCGTGGAGGCGTACGGCATCCGCGTCGAGCACGCCGGGAAGTCCCTGACCTACTCGGGCGACACCGGCGTCACCGAGACGCTGGAGGAGCTGGCCCGGGACACCGACCTGTTCCTGTGCGAGGCCGCGTTCACGCACGGCAAGGAGGACATCCCCGACCTGCACCTCAACGGCCGCGAGGCCGGCGAGACCGCCGCCCGTGCCGGTGCCCGCAAGCTGGTCCTCACCCACATCCCGCCGTGGACCGACCCCGCCGTCAACCTCGCCGACGCCCGCGAGGTCTTCGACGGCCCGGTGGAACTCGCGGCGCCGAGAGCGACGTACGAGATCTGACGCGCGGACGGCGTTCAGGGCCGTGCACGAGAAGGCCCCCGCCGCGGCGGGGGCCTTCGTCATGAGTGCTGCCGGACTCACGCCTTCGTGAGGTCCTCGACCTCCTCCTCGGGCTCGCGGCCCGGGGTGGGGAGGTTGAACCGGACGATGGCGAACCGGAAGACGAAGTAGTAGACCGCTCCGAAGACCAGGCCGATCGGGATGATCAGCCAGGGCTTGGTCGCGAGGTTCCAGTTGAGCGCGTAGTCGATCACACCCGCGGAGAAGGTGAAGCCCGCGTGCACCCCGAGCGCCCAGGTGATCGCCATGGACAGGGCGGTCAGCACCGCGTGGATCACGTACAGCAGCGGCGCGATGAACATGAAGGTGAACTCGATCGGCTCGGTCACACCGGTCACGAAGGAGGTCAGCGCCATCGACAGCATCATGCCCATGACGGCGGCGCGGCGCTCCGGGCGGGCGGTGTGCGCGATGGCCAGGGCGGCGGCCGGCAGGCCGAACATCATGATGGGGAAGAAGCCGGACATGAACTGACCGGCCGTCGGGTCACCGGCGAAGAAGCGGGTCAGGTCGCCGTGGACGACCACACCGGCGGAGTTCTTGAAGTCGCCGATCTGGAACCAGGAGACGGTGTTCACGAACTGGTGCATGCCGACCGGGATCAGCGCGCGGTTGATCAGGCCGAACAGACCGGCACCGAAGGCGCCGAGGCCCGTGATCCACTTGCCGAAGTCGGAGATGCCGTTGCCGATCGGCTCCCAGATCAGGCCGAAGAAGACGCCCATGAGGGTGCCGACGAAGGCCATGATGATCGGGACCAGCCGGCGGCCGTTGAAGAAGCCGAGCCAGTCCACCAGCTTGGTGCGGTGGAACCGCTGCCAGACCACCGCGCCCAGCAGACCCATCACCAGGCCGCCCAGCACACCGGGGTTGTTGTAGGTGGCGGCTATGTCCGCGCCCGCCTGGACCTTCGCCTCGGTGACCGGGAACGCCTTCAGGACGTTGCTGTAGACCAGGAAGCCGACCAGGGCCGCCAGCGCGGTCGAGCCGTCCGACTTCTTCGCGAAACCGATCGCGACACCGATGCAGAACAGCATCGGGAGGTTGTCGAAGATCGCGCCACCCGCCGTGGCGAACACCGCCGTGACCTTGTCCGGCAGGTGCAGCTTGTCGTGGATGTCCTGCTGTCCGAAGCGGAGCAGCAGACCGGCTGCCGGGAGCACGGCGATCGGCAGCTGGAGGCTGCGGCCGACCTTCTGCAGGCCTTGGAACAGCCCGGATCCCCGCTTCTTCGCGGGGGCCGCCGTGGGCGCGGTGGCGGTGCTCATAGACTTCCTCCATCGGTGATGGTCTACACCACTCAGTGGTGTAGACCTGTTGTACACGATGGGGCCGTTATAAGGAACCCGTCAATCCCCTCGTCCCCTCAGGCCTTCGTGACGTCCTCCACCTCGTCCTCCGGCTCCCTGCCTGGCGTCCTCAGGTCGAACCGTGTGATCGCGAATCGGAAGAGCACGTAGTAGACCGCCGCGAAGCACAGGCCGATCGGCACGATCAGCCAGGGCTTCGTCGCCAGCCGCCAGTTGATGACGTAGTCGATCAGCCCCGCCGAGAAACCGAACCCGTCGTGCACCCCCAGCCCCCACGTCACCGCCATCGACACCCCGGTCAGCACCGCGTGCGCCACGTACAGCAGCGGCGCGATGAACATGAACGAGTACTCGAGCGGCTCGGTGATGCCGGTGACGAACGACGTCAGCGCCACCGACAGCATCAGGCCGCCGATCTCCTTGCGCCGGTGCGGCTTCGCGCAGTGCGTGATGGCGAGCGCGGCCGCCGGCAGCGCGAACATCATGATCGGGAAGAACCCCGACGTGAACTGACCCGCCTGCGGATCACCCGCCAGGAACATGTTGATGTCCCCGTGCACCGTCCGCCCCTCCGGCGTGGTGTAACTGCCGAACTGGAACCACAGCGGCACGTTCAGGAACTGGTGCAGCCCCACCACCAGCAGCGCCCGGTTCGCGAGCCCGAACACCCCCGCGCCCCACACCCCCACCCCGTGCAGCCAGCGACTGAAGCTCTCCAGACCGCTCCCGACCGGCGGCCAGACCCACAGGCACAGCGCGGCGAACCCCATGGCCACGAACGACATGATGATCGGAACCAGCCGCCGCCCGTTGAAGAACCCCAGCCAGTCCACCAGCCTCGTCCGGTGGTACCGGGCCCAGAAGAAGGCGGTCAGCAGCCCCAGCGCGATCCCGCCGAAGACCCCCGGATTCTGGAACGTGAACGTCGACACCGTCCCGTCGCTCACCTGGCACCCGATCCCCGGCACTGTCCTCGACCCACCCGGACAGGACTGCGGGAACTGGTGCAGCACCCCGTAGTAGACGAGGAACCCCGCCACCGCCGCCAACGCCGTCGAACCGTCCGCCTTCTTCGCCATCCCGATCGCGACCCCGACACAGAACAGCAGCGGCAGCCCGACCGAACCGTCGAGCAGCGCCCCGCCCGCCCCCTGCATCACCTTGGACACGCTCGTCCAGCCAAGCCCCTGGTCCCCGAAGACGTCGGGCTGCCCCAACCGGTTCAGGATGCCCGCCGCCGGCAGCACCGCGATCGGCAGCTGAAGGCTCCGCCCCATCTTCTGCAACCCCTGGAACAGGACGTGCCACCGCTCCCGCGCGGGACCGGCCGTGCTGTCGGCGCTCTGGGCACTCATGGCGCGTCCTCCGGACCGGTCGGCTCCACCGCAGGGGTTTGGCGCCCGCCCGCCCGCTGGTGTAGACCAGTCGGCAGACGGTTCCGCCGCGGTGCTCGCCATCATTCGGTACCCACGGCACGACCGCTCGCAAAGATGGGCCAACTGTGGGTTACTGCGACAAAGCGGTTCGGATCAGGGAGAAGCAACATGGCCAGCAAGGCTGAGAAGATCGTCGCCGGTCTCGGCGGAATCGACAACATCGACGAGATCGAGGGCTGCATCACCCGGCTGCGCACCGAGGTGCACGACGCCTCCAAGGTCGACGAGGCCGCCCTGAAGGCCGCCGGCGCCCACGGCGTCGTCAAGATGGGCACCGCCATCCAGGTCGTCATCGGCACCGACGCCGACCCGATCGCCGCCGAGATCGAGGACATGATGTGACACCCTGATCCACCCCGAAGGGGCTCCTCCCGCCTGGGGAGGAGCCCCTTCGGCCGCTATGGATAGGCTCGTCGCCATGTCACGCATCGACGGCCGCACCCCCGAACAACTCCGCCCCGTCACCATCGAACGCGGCTGGAGCAAGCACGCCGAAGGCTCCGTCCTCGTCTCCTTCGGCGACACCAAGGTCTTCTGCACCGCCTCCGTCACCGAAGGCGTCCCCCGCTGGCGCAAGGGCAGCGGCGAGGGCTGGGTCACCGCGGAGTACTCCATGCTGCCCCGCGCCACCAACACCCGCGGCGACCGCGAGTCCGTCAAGGGCAAGATCGGCGGCCGCACCCACGAGATCTCCCGCCTCATCGGCCGCTCCCTGCGCGCCGTCATCGACTACAAGGCCCTCGGCGAGAACACCATCGTCCTCGACTGCGACGTCCTCCAGGCCGACGGCGGCACCCGCACCGCCGCCATCACCGGCGCGTACGTGGCCCTGGCCGACGCCGTCACCTGGGCGAAGGGACGCAAGCTCGTCAAGGCCGGCCGGCAGCCCCTCACCGGCACGGTCTCGGCGGTCTCCGTCGGCATCGTCGGCTCGGTCCCGCTCCTCGACCTCTGCTACGAGGAGGACGTCAGGGCCGAGACCGACATGAACGTCGTCTGCACCGGCGACGGCCGCTTCGTCGAGGTCCAGGGCACCGCCGAGGCCGAGCCCTTCGCCCGCGACGAACTCAACGCCCTGCTCGACCTCGCCGTCGCCGGCTGCACCGACCTCGCCGCCATCCAGCGGGCCGCCCTCGAATCCGCCACCGCGGACCGGTGAGCGGACAGTAAAGGGAACCAAAAACACCACGGCAACCAGGGCGGCCGACCCCGCGTCCCTATGACTACGGGCGCACGGTCCGAACAACCGTGCGCCCGGCCAGCCGTCAACGGGGAGGGGAACACTTTCATGGCCGCCAGCCGACGCCGAGGCCGTCGCACCACCGCCATCGCCGCCGCAGCCGCGACCACCGCACTCGCCGCCGCCCTGCTCACCGGCTGCGGCACCGTCGACAAGGCCCTGGACTGCGTCCAGACCGCCGACTCCATCGCCGACGGCGTCACCGGCCTCCAGCAGGCCGTCGAGAACGCCGCGGACGACCCCACCCGCACCGACGCCTCCCTCGACGCCATCCAGCGGAACCTGAAGAAGATCGGCGACAGGACGGACGACACCGACGTCAACAAGGCCGTCGACGACCTCCAACGGGCCGTGGACAACGTCCGCGCGGCGATCAGGAAGGGCGACTCCACTCCCGACGTCACCCCGGTCACCGACGCCGCCGGCGAACTCACGAAGGTCTGCACGCCGTAACCGGTCACCGGGGCACTTGGGATACTGCCACCCATGACCACCACGCCCCGCCTGATCCTCGCCACCCGCAACGCCGGAAAGATCACCGAGCTGCACTCGATCCTCGCCGAGGCGGGACTGCCCCACGAACTGGTGGGCGCCGACGCGTACCCCGACATCCCCGACGTCCGGGAGACGGGCGTCACCTTCGCCGAGAACGCCCTCCTCAAGGCCCACGCCCTCGCCCAGGCCACCGGCCTCCCGGCCGTCGCCGACGACTCCGGCCTCTGCGTCGACGTCCTGCACGGCGCGCCCGGCATCTTCTCCGCCCGCTGGGCCGGCCGGCACGGCGACGACAAGGCCAACCTCGACCTGCTCCTGGCCCAGCTCTCCGACATCGCCGAGGAACACCGGGGCGCCCACTTCGCCTGCGCGGCGGCCCTGGCCCTCCCGGACGGCACGGAACGCGTGGTCGAGGGCCAACTCCGCGGCACCCTCCGCCACACCCCGACCGGCACGAACGGCTTCGGCTACGACCCGATCCTCCAGCCGGACGGCGAGACCCGAACCTGCGCCGAACTGAGCCCCGAAGAGAAAAACGCGATCAGCCACCGGGGGAAGGCGTTCAGGGCTCTGGTCCCGGTGGTGCGAGAGTTGTTGGGCTGATCGGCGGTAAGCAAACGGCCTGCGCATCATCCCTTCGATTCGCAGGCCGTTCGTGTGCGGCGGAAGGGATTCGAACCCTCAAGCCCGCTAAGGGCCACAGGACCTAAACCTGCTGCGTCGCCGTTGCGCCACCGCCGCCAGCGCCAGCCATCGTACCGGGAGTTGTCCGCCGCTGTTTGCCTCCCCTGCCCAGGTGCTGGGTACGGCGTACCGAGTCGGTTACCGGACAGTCACGCCTGGAAGTGAACGGCTCGCATCAGGTCGGTACCGATGCGAGCCGTCGGGGCAGGGGGAGGGGTCAGATGCCCAGATCCTTGATGATCTTGGCTACGTGGCCGGTGGCGCGGACGTTGTAGAGGGCCTTCTCCACCTTGCCCTGCTCGTCCACGATGATCGTGGAGCGGATGACGCCCATGTACGTCTTGCCGTAGTTCTTCTTCTCGCCGAAGGCGCCGTACGCGTCCAGGACCTTCTTGTCGGGGTCGGCGAGGAGGGTGACCTTGAGGTTCTCCTTCTCGCGGAACTTGCCGAGCTTCTCCGGGGCGTCGGGGGAGATGCCGAGGACGTCGTAGCCGGCGTCGGCGAGGAGGGAGAGGTTGTCCGTGAAGTCGCAGGCCTGCTTGGTGCAGCCTGGGGTGAGGGCCGCGGGGTAGAAGTAGACGATGACCTTGCGGCCCTTGTGGGCGGAGAGGGACACCTCGTGACCGTCGGCGTCGGGGAGGGTGAAGTCGGGGGCTACGTCCCCGGGCTGGAGTCGCTCGCTCATCGCTCTAGGGTAACGGGGGGTCCTGACATGGCGGCCGGGGCGAGAACTGACAGACTGTCCAGAACATGCAGTACCGCAGAGTTCGGAGGGCCTACGGTGGCGGAGACGTCGGACACCAGAACCCCGGCGCAGATCGAGGCGGACATCAAGCGCCGCCGCGAGGTGCTGGCCGAGACGCTGGACGAGATCGGGGTGCGGGTGCACCCGAAGACCATCGTCGGCGACGCGAAGGCCAAGGTCGCGGCCAACGTCGATCACACCCTCGGGAGGGCCTATGTCCAGGTCAACCGGGTCGTGAGCGATGTGAAGGCCCAGTTCGTGGACGAGGAGGGCGCGCCGCGCCTGGAGCGGGTCGTGCCGGTCGCCCTCGTCGCCGTGGGCGTGGTCGGGCTGCTGGTCCTCAGCGGCACCCGGCGGCGTAAGAGCTGACCAGAGGCAGGTAGGTTCACAGGCGTGAGCGCCAAGAGAGACGAGCAGAGCAGCCAGCACGACAAGCTGCCCATCCGGATGCTGCACGACCGGGTCCTGGTCAAGCAGGAGACCGGGGAGGGCGAGCGCCGCTCGGGCGGGGGCATCCTGATCCCCGCCACGGCGGCGGTCGGGCGTCGGCTGGCCTGGGCCGAGGTGGTCGCGGTCGGTCAGAACGTGCGGACGGTGGAGCCCGGCGACCGGGTGCTGTACGACCCGGAGGACCGTGCCGAGGTCGAGGTGCGGGGCGTGGCCTACGTGCTGATGCGGGAGCGCGATCTGCACGCCGTGGCCGCCGACCGGTTCGAGGGTTCGGAGGACTCGACCGGCCTGTATCTCTGATGCAGAGCCCGAAGAGGCCTGGTGACCGCGGTCACCAGGCCTCTTCGTCGTTCCCTTGCCCGGCGCCGGGATCGTCGCCGGCATGCTGCTGGTCGCCGTGGTGGGGCTCAAGGCGACCAGCGGTCGCTGACCGGACCGGCGGGCGGCTACCCGAATCCGGGGCCGCCGCCGTTGTCGCCGGCCGTGGTCCCCGTCGACGTCCCGCCGTTCCCGGGTCCGGCTGAGGTGCCCGTACTGGTGCCGTCGGTGGTGGTCCCGGCGGAGGTCCCGGAGTCGGTGCCGGAGGTCGTCGTACCGGTACTGGTGCCGGAGGTGGTCGTACCGCCGTCGGTCGTGCCGGAGGTGGGGGAGCCGCCCGTCGTGCCGCCGTCGGTGGTGCCGCCGGTGTTCTGGCCGCCGGTGGTGCCGCCGTTGTCCTGGCCACCGGTACCCGGGGTGGCCGGGCCACCGGTGCCCGGGGTGGCCGGGCTGCCGGTGCCCGGGGTGGCCGGGCCGCGGGTGGCGGGTGCCTGGGTCTCGGCGCCCGCCTGGAGGTCGAGGTCGAAGGCGAAGGGCGCGGTGCCCTTGAGGGCGTTCTTGGTGTACTGCGACCAGATCTCGGTGGGGACGCCGCCGCCGTTGATCCGGGCGAGGCCGAGCGCGCCGTAGAGCGGCTTGTGGGCGGCCGTGACCGGGTCCTGGCCCATCACGGAGACGACGGTCGCGAGGTCGGGGGTGTAGCCCGCGAACCAGGCGGCGGTGTCCTCCTCCGCGGTGCCGGTCTTGCCCGCGGCGGGCCGGCCGGCGGCCTGGGCGGCGGTGGCGGTGCCGTTGTCGACGACGCTCTGCAGGATCGACGTGGTGGTGTCGGCCGCCTGGCGGCTGACCGCCTGGACGGTCTTGGACTTGGGCAGCTGGATGGTCTGCGTGCCGTCCTTGGTGATCTTCGCGACCATCGTGTACGTGCCGTGCTTGCCGTGGTTGGCGAGCGTGGCGTAGGCCTCCGCCATGTCCAGGACGCTGGCGGTGGCGGTGCCGAGCGCGATGGACGGGTACGGCTGGAGGTCCTTGGTGTCGGCGGGGATGCCCAGGTCGACGGCGGTCTGCTTGACCTTGGACGGGCCGACGTCTACGGCCATCTGCGCGTACACCGAGTTCACGGACAGGTCGGTGGCCTTGCGGACGGTGATCTGTCCGTACGACTTCTCGTCCTCGTTCTCCGGTGCGTAGGCGCCGCCGGACCAGCCCTGGACGGTGCGCTTGTTGGTGCCGTCGTAGTAGGTGTTCGGGGTGATGGTCTGCCCGGACTGGGTGGTGGAGCCGTTGTCGACGGCGGAGGCGAACACGAACGGCTTGAAGGTGGAGCCGACCTGGAAGTCACCGCGGGTCGCGCCGTTGGTGTACTGCTTCACGTAGTCGATGCCGCCGTACATGGCGACGACGTTGCCGGTCTTCGGGTCGACGGAGGCGCCGCCCGCGCGGACGTAGGCGTCGACCTTGTTGTTCTTCTTGTCCAGCTGGGAGATCAGCTTGTCGTTCACCGCCTTCACGAAGGCGTTCTGCTTGTCCTTCTCCAGGGTGGTCGTGATGCGGTAGCCGCCGGCCTCCAGGGAGTCCGAGTCGATGATCTTGTTCTTGATCAGGTAGTCGTTGACGGCGTTGACGACGTAGCCGCGCTGCCCGGACATGCCGGTGGAGACGGTCTGCTCCTTGGGCATCGGGAACTTCATGGCGGCCCGCTTCGTCTCGCTGAGCCAGCCCTTCTTGACCATGCCGTCCAGGACGTAGTTCCAGCGGGCGATGGCCGCGGCCTTGTTCTCGGGGTGGGCGACGACGTCGTACTCGCTGGGCGCGTTGACGAGCGCGGCGAGGTAGGCGGCGCGGGCCGGGTCGAGGTCGGCGGCGTCCTTGCCGTAGTAGGCCTGGGCAGCGGCCTGGATGCCGTAGGCGTTGCGGCCGAAGTAGCTGGTGTTGAGGTAGCCCTCCAGGATCTGGTCCTTGGGCTCGCTGCGGTCCAGCTTGATCGCGACGAACACCTCCTTCACCTTGCGGGTGACGGTCTGCTCCTGCGCGAGGTAGTAGTTCTTCACGTACTGCTGGGTGATCGTCGAGCCGGACTGGGTGCCCTTGCCGGTCGCGGTGTTCCAGGCGGCGCGCAGCATCGCCTTGGGGTCGACGGCGGACTCGGTGTAGAAGTCGCGGTCCTCGGCGGCGAGCACGGCGTGCTGGGCGTCCTTGGAGACCTGGGCGAGGGTGACGTTCTCCCGGTTGACCTCGCCGTCACGGGCGAGCTGGGAGCCGTCGGCGTACAGGTACACGTTGGACTGCTTGGTGGCGAACGCGTTGGCCGCGGGGATCTTCACCATCGAGTAGCCGAGGAAGAACAGGCCGATCAGCAGGAGCGCCCCGAGCACGAACGTGCCGAGCAGCATCCGCCAGGTGGGGATGATCCGGCGCCATCCGGTGCGCTTGGTCCGCTTCATCTTCTTCCCGCCCCCCTTCGTCTCCGCGTCGGCCGCGGGCGGCTCCGCCCCGGACGCCGCGACCGCCGCGGGTGCCGCGGGCGGGGTGGGGGCCTGTGCCTTCGGCACCCTGATCGCCGCGAGCTGCCGCGTCTGCGTGTCCTCGGCCGGCGCGCCCCGCTGCGCGGGCGGCTTCCGCACGGCGGTGAGCTGCTGCGTGTGCGCGTCCTGAACGCCCCCGGACACCCCGACCGCCCGCGCCCCCGGCTGCGCCGCGGCGCCGGGCGCCTGAGGTCCCTGGCCGCCGGCGGCGGCTGCCTGCGCGCCCTGGCCTCCTGCGGCGGGTGCCTGCGCGCCCTGGCCTCCGGCGGCGGCTGCCTGCCGCTTCGGTGCCCCGGGGGCGCCGGGTGCCTGTGCCCCCGGCTGTGCTGCGGCGGCGGGTGCTTGTGCCCCCGGCTGTGCTGCGGTGCCGGGTGCTTGTGGCCCCTTGGCTCCTCCGGCGGTTGCCTGCGCGTCCTGGCCGTCGGCGGCGGCTGCCTGCCGCTTCGGCATCCCGGATGCGCCGGACGTCGGTGCCCCCGGCTGGGTTCGCGCGCCGGACGCCTGTGGCCGCGCCTGGTTTCCCGCGGCGGCTGCCCGTGCCCCGGACTGCCCTCCGGCGGCTGCCTGCGCGTCCTGGCCGTCGGCGACGGCTGCCTGCCGCTTCGGCATCCCGGACGCGCCGGACGTCGGTGCCCCCGGCTGGGTTCGCGCGCCGGACGCCTGTGGCCGCGCCTGGTTTCCCGCGGCGGCTGCCCGTGCCCCGGACTGCCC
>NZ_JBVHFU010000017.1:155160-159104 GCF_055562175.1 Streptomyces sp. NPDC020958
CCTCCGGCGGCTGCCTGCGCGTCCTGGCCGTCGGCGACGCGTACCTGTCGCTTCGGTTCCCCGGGCACGCCGGACGTCGGTGCCCCCGCCTGGTCTCCCGTCGCCCGGTCCGCCGGGGTGGTCGGCTGGGCCTTCGCCTCCTCGGCCCCCTTGGCCGGCTCGGCCGGTTCGGTCTGCTTCCCCTTGGCCGCAGCGGGCGGCTCCGTCGGGCCTCCGCCGCCCTCGTTCGGCTGCTGCGGCTGCGGCTCGTCGCTCATGTGCTGCACGGACTCCTGTTTCGCGTCGTACGTTTGTTCCGGTACGACCTCGTACGCTTCTGCGCCCCCTGATGAAGACTCTCGCACCGCGCGTTCCGTTCCCGGATTCCGGCACGCTTCGGTCACGGAAAATGCGTGGCCTGCGGTGTCGTCGGCGCAGTAGGCTCCTGCGCTTCGGTGTCGGGCGGTCCGGGAGGTCGGTTGGCGTGGGCGCGGGACGGTTGTACACGGCCGTCGCGGCGGGGGGTTTCCGAAGGTACGCGACGTACCGGGCGGCCACTGCGGCAGGGGTGTTCACCAACACGGCCTTCGGGATCATTCTCGTCTACACGTACTTGGCGCTGTGGGACGAGAAACCGCACCTCGGAGGCTACGACCAGGCACAGGCCGTCACCTACGTGTGGCTCGGACAGTGCCTGTACGCGACGCTCGCCATCCAGGGCGGGGGTGTCGAAAAAGACCTGATGGAGCGTATCCGCACGGGCGCGATCGCGATCGACCTGTACCGTCCGGCGGACCTGCAACTGTGGTGGCTGGCGACGGACCTGGGCCGTTCGCTCTTCCAGATGCTGGGCCGGGGCGTGATCCCCTTCCTGGTCGGCGCGGTGTTCTTCCCGACGGCGCTGCCGTCGGACGCCGGTACCTGGGCGGCCTTCCTGGTCGCGCTGCTGCTGGCGATGGTCGTCAGCTTCGGCATCCGCTACCTGGCCGCGCTGAGCGTGTTCTGGCTGATGGACGGCATGGGCGTCAACCAGGTCATGATGATCACGGGGGTCTTCTTCTCGGGGATGTCCCTGCCCCTGAACGTGTTCCCGGGCGCGCTCGGCGAGATCGCGCGGGCCCTGCCGTGGGCGGCGCTGATCCAGATGCCGGCCGACGTGCTGATGGGGGAGACCGGCGCGCCGGGGGCGTTCGCCTTCCAGGCCGGGTGGGCGGTGGTGCTGCTGGCGGCGGGCCGGCTGGCGCAGTCGGCGGCGACCCGGCGGGTGGTGGTGCAGGGTGGGTGAGCGTGCCCTGGAGGGGCTGCGGACGTACCGGCTGATCGCCGGGATGTGGGTCCGCTCGACGATGATCTACCGGACCTCCTTCCTCCTCACGGTGGCCGGGAACCTGCTGGTGACCGGCCTGGACTTCGCGACGATCCTGCTGATGTTCAGCCGGGTCGACTCGCTGGGCGGCTGGTCGCTGCCCGAGGTCGCCTTCCTGTACGGCCTGTCGGCGACCGCGTTCGGGGTGGCCGACCTGGTGCTCGGTTCGATGGACGTGCTGGGCTCCCGGATCCGGGACGGTTCCTTCGACACGCTGCTGGTGCGGCCGGCCCCGGTGCTCGCCCAGGTGGGCGCCGACCGCTTCGCGCTGCGCCGGCTGGGCCGGATCACCCAGGGCGCGGTGGTCCTCGGCTGGGCGACGGTGTCGGTGGACGTCCACTGGACGGCGGCGAAGCTGCTCCTGCTGCCGCTGATGCTGGGCAGCGGTGCGGTGATCTTCTGTGCGCTGTTCGTGGCGGGCGCGGCCTTCCAGTTCCTGGCGCAGGACGCGGCCGAGGTGCAGAACGCGTTCACCTACGGCGGTACGACGCTGCTCCAGTACCCGCCGACGGTGTTCGGGAAGGACTTCGTGCGCGGGGTGACGTTCATGCTGCCGCTGGCCTTCGTCAACTGGGTGCCGGCGGCGTACGTCCTGGGGCGGCCGTACCCGCTGCGGCTGCCGGAGTGGACGGTGTGGTCGCCGCCGCTGGTGGCGGCGGTGTGCTGCGCGCTGGCGGGGCTGGCGTGGCGGGCGGGTCTCAGGTCGTACCGGAGTACGGGGAGTTGACGATGTTCATCGAGGTCGACGGGGTCGAGAAGGTCTTCGAGGTCCGCAAGAAGGCCGGTTTCCTGAAGCGGGAGCGCCGGCAGGTACGGGCGGTGGACTCGCTCTCGTTCACGGTGGCGCGGGGCGAGATGGTCGGGTACATCGGGCCGAACGGCGCCGGGAAGTCGACGACGATCAAGATGCTGACGGGCATCCTGACCCCGAGCGCGGGCCGGCTCCGGGTCGCCGGCATCGACCCGTCCCGCGAGCGCACGAAGCTGGCCCATCGCATCGGTGTCGTCTTCGGGCAGCGCACCACCCTGTGGTGGGACCTCCCGCTCGTCGACTCCTATCGGCTGATGCACCGCATGTACCGCATCCCGGAAGCCCGTTACCGGGAGAACCTGGACCGTCTGGTCGAACTCCTGTCCCTGGAGTCCCTGCTGGACGTCCCGGTACGCCAACTCTCCCTCGGCCAGCGGATGCGCGGCGACATCGTGGCCGCGCTCCTGCACGACCCGGACGTCCTCTACCTGGACGAGCCGACGATCGGCCTGGACGTCGTCTCCAAGGCCAGGGTCCGCGACTTCCTGCGGGAGCTGAACGCGGAACGCGGCACCACGGTCCTGCTCACCACCCACGACCTCCAGGACATCGAGCAGTTGTGCTCCCGCGTGATGGTCATCGACCACGGGCGGCTGATGTACGACGGCCCGCTCGCCGGACTGCACGAGGTGGGCGAGAGCGAACGGACCCTGGTGGTCGACCTGGAGCGGGAGCTCCCGCCGATCGAGACGGGCGGCTCGGCGCGGGTGGTGAAGGTGGAGGGGCCGCGGCAGTGGCTGGCGTTCCCCTCCTCGGAGTCGGCGGCGCCGCTGGTGGCGCGGATCGCGGCGGAGTACCCGCTGGTGGACCTGTCCGTCCGGGAGCCGGACATCGAGACGGTGATCGCGACGATCTACGCGGAGCGTACGACCGCGTAGTCCCGGCCGCCGCCAACTCGTAGTCTGCTCCTATGACCGACGAAGCCCCGGAGCTGCGCGCCTCCGACGCCGATCGTGAGCGGGTCGCCGAGATCCTCAGGGACGCCCTCGCGGAGGGGCGGCTCGACATGGCGGAGTTCGAGGAGCGGCTGGAGGCGACGTACCAGGCCCGTACGTACGGTGAGCTGACGCCGCTCACCAGGGATCTGCCGGCGACCGGCGCTCCCGCGGTGTCGCTGACCAAGCCCCCGGCGGACGAGGGGCGTTGGGCCGGCCGGTTCGTGGGCGGCGAGGGCACCTCCACCTGGGCGGTGGCCGTCATGTCCGGCTTCCAGCGCAGGGGCCGCTGGACGGTGCCGAGGCGCTTCAACTGCCTGGCGTTCATGGGCGGCGGCGAGATCGACCTGCGCGAGGCGAACTTCGCGGACCGCGAGGTCGAGATCAACTGCTTCGCGGTGATGGGCGGGGTGAGCGTGATCGTGCCGCCGGGCGTCGAGGTGGTGATGCGGGGCATCGGCATCATGGGCGGCTTCGACCACTACGAGGAGGAGACGCTGCCGGACCCCGGCGCCCCCAGGGTGATCGTGACGGGCCTGGCGTTCTGGGGCGGCGTCGAGGTGCAACACAAGGCGACGAAGGCGGAACGCCGACGCCTGAAGGAAGAACGCCGAGAACAACGAGAGATACACCGCAGACACGACAACCCCTGACCAACACAGCCGCGACTACCGACCGACGCCGGGGCAGCCGACCCAGGGGCGCGGCGCCTACCGGTCGGTGGCGGGGCGGTGGACGTGGGGGTGCGGCGTCTGCCGGTCGGTGGCGGGGCGGTGGACGTGGGGGTGCGGCGTCTGCCGGTCGGTGGCGGGGCGGTGGACGTGGGGGTGCGGCGTCTGCCGGTCGGTGGCGG
>NZ_JBVHFU010000017.1:159201-168753 GCF_055562175.1 Streptomyces sp. NPDC020958
CGGGGCGGTGGACGTGGGGGTGCGGCGCCTGCCGGCCGACGGTGGAGCAGCCGACCCAGGGGCGCTGGGGGTACCCCCCGGCCGAAGGCTGGGGGAGGAACTGCGCGATCAGCCCCCACCGGCCCGCAGGTGCACCCCCGCCCGGCCGGCCCGGCACCGCGGCGGACGGATGGTGCGCGTCAGTCGCGAGGGGGCCGGAAATCCCGATGGGCCCGTCGGCTCACGGTCTCGCAGAGCTCCCGCTCACAGCCTCGCGGAGCCCCCGTCGGTCAGGTCGGTCACGTCGATCTCCTCGGCCATTCTCGCGAAGCCCGCGTCGTTCGGGTGGAGGTGGTCTCCCGAGTCGTAGAAGGGGCGGAGCCGGTCGGGGGCGTACGGGTCGCGGAGTGCCTTGTCGAAGTCGGTGACCGCGTCGTACACCCGGCCCGACCGGATCCGTTCGTTGATCTCCTCGCGGACGCGTTCCCGGGCCGGGGTCCACCCCGCGTGCCCCTGGAACGGCATCAGGGTCGCCCCCACCACCCGGATCCCGCGCCCGTGGGCCGTGCGCACGAGCGCCCGCAGCCCGGCGACGACCGCGTCCGGGTCGGCGAGCGCGGGGTTGCGGAGGATGTCGTTGACGCCGAGGTCGATGACGACGACCTTCACGTCGGGCCGGGACAGGACGTCCCGGCCGAACCGGCCGACCCCGCTCTCGTTGACGGCGGGCCGCCCGCCCCGGTCCGCGAGGACCTGGTTGCCACTGATCCCCTCGTTGACCACGCCGTACCGCAGGCCACCCGCACGCAGCCGCCCCGCGAACACGTCCGTCCAGCGCCGGTTCGCCCCCGTCGTGGACGTGACCCCGTCCGTCAGCGAGTCCCCGAACGCCACCACCGTGCCGGCGGAGTCGTCGCTCAGCACGTCGAGGGCGGTGACGTAACGCCAGTAGGGCGTCTGCCCGGTGTACGCGGCGGCCCCCGCGTCCTCGGTGCGGTCCCCGGCCGCGACGTACGAGATCTGGCGGGCGCGCGGGTGGTAGGTGACCGGACCGGACGCGGTGGGGGAGTACGTGGTGACCAGCACGTCCGCCGCGCGCGGCACCCGCAGCGGGACCGCGTCGCTGACCGCCTGCCCGCCCGCCGGTATGACCACGGAGACGGCACCGCCGAAGGTGAGCCGCCGCATCGTCCCCGGGGCAGCCGCCGCGGTGTCGTGGCCCGCCGCGAGGGCGACGGAGGCGTGGGTGAGGGTGAGCGCGGACCGCCCGTACAGGTTGGACAGGGTGACCCGGGCGCTCGTACCGGACGCGCTCGTGTGGACGACGTTGCGCAGGGACCGGCCGGCCAGCCCGTCCGTCCCGGTGCCCGGCTCGCCGCCCACCGGGGCCGCGGCCCAGGAGCCGACCCAGCTCCCGGCGGAGACGGGGGCGGCCGAGGCGCCGTGCGGGCCGCCGCCGGTCACGCCGGTGGCCGCGGACGCCCCCTGGTCGGGCGCGACGACGAGATAGAGGGTGGCGGACAGGGCCACGATCAGTGCCAGTACTGCCCCGAGCAGGGCGAAGCCCTGGTGACGCCGGGTCATGCGGATGCGGTTCTCCTCGACCTGCGGGCGGCCGCTGACGGACAGGGCCTGCCGGAATTCCCCGAACATTACAGACGGTGGGAACTCCTGTTCCGTTCGGGGAGTAGGTCAGCAAGGGACAATATGTGCGGGATCACCGTGAGGGTGGACCGGCTGCGAACGGGTGGAGCAGATGGCGGAACCTACGGAGACGACGGACGGCCCGGCTGCCGACCGTACTGAAGGCCGTGTTGACGGCCGCGCGGCGGCTGTACCGTCGTACAAGTCGATGAACGCCTTCACGCCGGCCGACGAGGAGCGTCAGCGGGGCGTACGGCGGATGAAGACCACGGCGACCGGCCTGCTGCTGTTCGTCGCCCTGGTGTACGCGCTGGCCAAGTGGGCGTCGGGCGCGGGCGCCGGACCCTGGGCGGACTACGTGGCCGCGGCGGCCGAGGCGGGCATGGTCGGCGCGCTGGCCGACTGGTTCGCGGTGACCGCCATCTTCCGGCACCCGCTCGGCGTGCCCATCCCGCACACCGCGATCATCCCCCACAAGAAGGACCAGCTCGGCGTCTCGCTGGGGGAGTTCGTCGGCGAGAACTTCCTCTCCCAGGACGTCGTACGGCAGCGGCTGCACGCCGTCGGCATCGGCAGCCGGCTCGGCGCGTGGCTGGCCGAGCCGAAGAACGCCGACCGGGTGACGGCCGAGCTGGCGACGGCGCTGCGCGGCGCCCTGACCGTGATGCGCGACTCCGACGTCCAGGCCGTGGTCGGCGAGGCCATCACCCGCCGTGCCGACGCCCAGGAGATCGCCCCGGGCATCGGCAAGTTGCTGGAGCGGATCGTCGCGGACCAGGGCCACAAGCGGGTCGTGGACCTGGTCGTCAGCCGCGCCCACGACTGGCTGGTGCTGCACGGCGACTCGGTGATGGACGCCGTGCAGGGCGGCGCGCCCGGCTGGACGCCCCGGTTCGTGGACCGGCGGGTCGGCGAGCGCGTCTACAAGGAACTGCTGCGCTTCTGCGCCGAGATACGGGACATGCCCACCCACCCGGCGCGCGGGGCCCTCGACCGCTTCCTCACGGACTTCGCGAACGACCTCCAGTCCGACACCGACACCCGTGCCCGGATCGAACGCCTCAAGGGCGACGTGCTGGGCCGCGGCGAGGTGCAGGACCTGATCGCGTCCGCCTGGACGGCCGTACGATCCATGATCGTCTCGGCGGCCGAGGACGAACGCAGCGAGCTGCGGCTGCGGGTGCGCGCCTCCCTGATCTCACTGGGCGCCCGGATGGCCACCGAGCCCAAGGTCCAGGGGAAGGTCGACAGCTGGGTCGAGGGGGCGGCCGTGCACGTGGTGACCACGTACCGCAAGGAGATCACCTCCCTGATCACCGACACGGTGGCGGGCTGGGACGCGGAGCACACCACCCGGAAGATCGAGGCGCACATCGGGCGCGACCTCCAGTTCATCCGGATCAACGGCACGGTCGTCGGCTCGCTGGCGGGCGTGCTGATCTTCACGGTGTCGCGGGCGCTCGGGGCGTAGGGAGCGTTCCGCGGGGCACTCGATCGGACGGCTTTCGGTGGTGCAGTTCCGGTCGAGGAGGCGTGTGTGGGTACGGCTACGGACATGGGCGTGGACGAACACGGCAGACGTACGATCACCTCCCGTATCCCGGCCCGTCTGGACCGGCTGCCGTGGTCCCGTTGGCACTGGACGATCGTCCTCGGCCTCGGCACGGTCTGGATCCTGGACGGCCTGGAGGTCACGGTCGTCGGCAACATCGCCAGCCGGCTGTCCGAACCGGGCAGCGGTCTCGCGATCTCCTCCGGCCAGGTCACCGGCACGGCCGCGGCCCTGTACGTGGCGGGCGCCTGCGTCGGCGCCCTGTTCTGGGGCCGGATGACCGACCGCTTCGGCCGCAAGAAACTCTTCATGATCACCCTGGCGGTCTACCTGGCCGCCACCGCGCTGACCGCGCTCTCCTTCGCCCCGTGGTGGTTCTTCCTCTTCCGGTTCCTGACCGGGTTCGGCATCGGCGGCGAGTACGCGGCGATCAACTCCGCGATCGACGAACTGATCCCCGCCTACTACCGCGGCCGCGTGGACCTCGTCATCAACGGCAGCTTCTGGATCGGCGCGGTCGGCGGCTCGCTGCTCTCGATCGTCGCGCTGAACACGGACTTCCTGGCGAAGGACGTGGGCTGGCGGCTGACGTTCGCCCTCGGGGTCGTCCTCGGGCTGGTCATCCTCCTCGTGCGGCGCAGCGTCCCGGAGAGTCCGCGCTGGCTGCTGATCCACGGCAGGGAGCGGGAGGCCGAGGAGATCGTCTCGTCCATCGAGAGCCGGGTGGAGGCGGAGAAGGGCGAGCCGCTGCCCGAGCCGGAGGGCGAGCTGGTGATCCACCAGCGCGGCAGCGTCGGGTTCGGCGAGATCGCCCGTACGGTCTTCCGCGACTACCGGCGGCGGGCCGCCCTCGGTTTCTCCCTCTTCATAGGGCAGGCGTTCCTCTACAACGCGATCACCTTCGGGTTCGGCGCGATCCTCACGACGTTCTTCGACGTGCCGACCGGCGACACCGGGTACTACTTCGTCGTCATCGCGGTGGGCAACTTCCTGGGCCCGCTGCTGCTGGGCAAGCTGTTCGACACGCTCGGCCGGCGGGTGATGATCTCCGGGACGTACCTGCTCTCCGGGCTCCTGCTGTTCGGCACGGCCTGGCTGTTCGACCGCGGCTCCCTGACCGCGGCCACCCTCACGGCCTGCTGGTGCGTGGTGCTGTTCTTCGCGTCGGCGGGGGCGTCCAGCGCGTACCTGACGGTGTCCGAGATCTTCCCGATGGAGACCCGCGCGATGTCCATCGCGTTCTTCTACGCGCTGGGCACGGCGGCCGGCGGCATCAGCGGGCCGCTGCTGTTCGCCGACCTGACGGGCACGGGCAAGGTGTCGGACACGGTCCTCGCCTTCCAGATCGGCGCGGGCCTGATGTGCGCGGCGGGACTGGTGGCGGCACTGCTGGCGGTGAACGCGGAGCGCAGGTCCCTGGAGGACGTGGCCACGCCACTGTCGGCCGCGGGGGACGAGACGGCGAAGGCGCAGGCGTAGGGGGACGGCGTCCCGGTCCCGGCTGCGGCGTTCGCAGCGGCTCCGTCGCTCTCAGGCGCCGGTGGTGGAGCCCGGCCGGACGATCATCAGCACGGTCACCGCGGCCCACAGGAGGTTGAACAGCCCGGTGACCATGGCGAGTCGCACGGTCGCCTGCCGGGTCCCGCCCCCTGCCCCGGCCCGCTCCGCGGCCCCGCCCTCGACCAGCGCGGTCTGCCGGGGCAGCACCAGCGCGACGAGGACGAGCGCCGCGAGTGCCGTGAGCGCGATCGACGCGATCAGCCAGGCGCTGCCCAGCACGTGCATGTTGCTCGCCGTGGCGAACCCGAACACCGGGACGACGACGCCGACGAGCGCGTACACCCGGCATATCCGGTGCAGCAGGAGCAGGGTCTCGGCGGCCCGGACGTCGTCGGGCGCCTCGATGGCGCGCCGGGCGGCCGGCGGGAACATGCTGGCGGCCACGGTGACGGGACCGATGGCGACGATCGCCGCGAGGACGTGGACGGCGAGGAGGAACTTGGTCACGGCGTCGACCGTAGGCGCCCCGAGGATCTTGCAGAAGCGGCGATACTGCCACCGTTCAACGGATTCTCGCCAGGAGGTGGGCGCCGGGTGGCGGGAGAGCGGCCCCTCCGCGTCCGCCACCCGGCGAACGGCTACGTTCCTGCCATGCACACCGTCGCCGTGCTGGTCCTGGACCAGGTCGTCCCCTCCGACTTCACCGTGCCGATCGACACCTTCGGCTGGGCCCGACTGCCCGACGGCCGGGACGCCTACCGGGTGCGGGTGTGCGGTCCCGGGGGCGAGGTGACCGCGGCGGGCGGCGCGTTCACGGTGCGGGCGCCGTACGGGCTGGACGCGCTGGCCGAGGCGGACACCGTCGTCGTGCCGGGCCTCGCCGACCCCGCCGCCGTACCGCCGGCCGAGGTCGTCGGGGCCCTGCGCGCGGCGGCGGCGAACGGCACCCGGATCGCGTCCGTCTGCGTCGGGGCGTTCGTCCTCGCCGCCACCGGACTGCTGGACGGCCTGCGCGCGACCACGCACTGGGCGGCGGCCGACGCGCTGGCCGCGAGGCACCCGGCGATCGAGGTGGACCCGAACGTCCTCTACGTCGACAACGGCCAGTTCCTGACCTCGGCGGGCGCGGCGGCGGCCATGGACATGTGCCTGCACCTGATCCGCAGGGACCACGGCTCGGCGGTCGCGGCGCACGCCGCCCGGATGTCGGTGATGCCGCTGGAACGGGAGGGCGGCCAGGCCCAGTTCATCGTCCACGACCAGCCACCGGCCCCGGCCGGGGCCACCCTGGAGCCACTGCTGAACTGGCTGGCGGACAACTGCGACCGGGACCTCACCCTGGAGGAGGTGGCGGCGCGGGCCGGTATGAGCACCCGTACCCTCAACCGCCGCTTCCGCGAACAGACCGGCACGACTCCGTTGCAGTGGCTGCACCGGGCCAGGGTGCGCCGGGCGCAGCACCTCCTGGAGACCACCGGCCACCCCGTCGAACGCATCGCGGCCCAGTCGGGCTTCGGCTCCCCGACGGCCTTCCGGGAACGCTTCCGCAGAGTCGTCGGAACCAGCCCCCAGGCCTACCGCCGTGCGTTCCGACGCCCCTGAAAGGGGCGCGAGGAACCGCGCGACCGGCCACGACGCACCCGCCCCGCCCCCTCTGGCCAGGCGGCGGGCGGCCAGGCGCCGGGCTTGTCGCGGGGGCCGGTGCGGAGCTCAGCCCCTGCGGTCGGCGACGGCCCAGGACGCCAGGGCCACCGCTCCCGCACCCGACGGACTCCGTCCCGCCCCTTCACCCAGACGGCCAGGCGACCCGGCGCCGCGGCGGCTGAGGGGGGCCGGGCGACCCGGCGGTCAGGTGGTCCGGCGCCGGGCTTGTCGCGGGGGCCGGTGCGGAGCTCAGCCCCTGCGGTCGGCGACGGCCCAGGACGCCAGGGCCACCGCTCCTGCCACGCCGAGGACGGACGGCCAGGCGCCGACCTTCTTGGCCAGGGGGTGCGACCCGGCGAACGCGGCGACGTACGCGGCGGACAGTGCCCCTGCCGCCTTCCCGCCCGCCCGCTGCCGCCACTGCTGCGCGGCCGCGGCCCCGGCGACGGCCAGCACGGCTCCGCCCAGCGGCCGCTGCTTCGTCCAGCGCGCGACGCCGTACCCTCCGACGAGCCCGCTCGCGGCGATCACCGAACTGGGAACCCTGGCCATTGCTCTCTCCCTCTGTCTGGATTCCCCGAGGCTAACCCGGCGACTACCGCCAGCGCGGGCTGAGGGCCATCGCACGGAGCTGCTTCATGGTGAGCGCCGGCGTCGCGCGGGTCGCGGAGCTGTGCTGGGTGCCGGCGTTGAACGCGCTGATCACCACCCGGAAACCGTCCTCGCGCATGGTGTCGACGGTCCACATCACGACCCCGGCGCCCCCCTTCTCCCCGGGCGCCTTGTGCTCGGCGACCCGGGTCCCGTCGGGAAGGGTCTCGGACCCGGCGCCGAACAGCTGGTCCGCGACGTCGGACATGTCCGGCTGCACGTTGATCTGGACGAGGCTCCGGCCGTGCCCGTCGTCGACGACGACGTAGGTGAACTGACTGTCGTCGTCCCCCTTGGCGCGCCCCACCACCTTCACCGACGCGGGGATCAGCGAGACGAGGGTCTGCTCGATCGCCTTGCCGTCCCCGTCCACGCCGGCGGGCGGCTCCTGGGTCTGTCGGGGGTCCTGCGGGATGGCGTCGACGACCCCCCGCCACTCCTTCGCGGCCGCCAGCGTCTTCAACTGGGCCGCGGACAGCGGAGGTTGGTCCCGGCTGATCGGTGCGTCCTTCTCGGCGGCGGCGTTCCACTCGCTGACGGCGACGTGGTGGCCGTCCGGGGTGACCAGGTTCGCGGTCCACAGCTTGGTGTCCACACGCCGGTCGGGATACTCGTATCCCTTCATCACGGTGACGACGGAGGCGTCGGGCAGATGGCTGGTGACGCAGCTGTCGTAGGGGATGTACACCTTGTCGGGGCACCGGGTGGCCTGCCGGGCGTCGTACCCGCCGGGCAGCACCCGGTTCACGGCGACGCTGACGGCGGCGGCCCCGTGCCCGTCGTCGTACACGACCTGCGCGTACGGATCCACGAGCGGCTCGTCCTTGTCGACGCCGCGTCCCTGCGCCTGGGCGAACGTCCCCTTCGGCAGCAGCTTCTCCAGCGTGCGGATCATGTCGTCCGAGGTGACGTCCCGACCGGCGGCGGCGGAAGAGGCGACCTCGGGGGTGGGGCTCGCGGCGGCGGGCGGCCGCGCGGGCGACGACGGGCCGCCGCCCCAGGACACCGCCAGCGCGCCGCCCACGCCGACGAGCGCGACCCCCGCCGCGCCCCCCAGGACAGCGGCCCGCCGCCGCTGCCGCAGCCGCCGCCCCCGGACCGTCCCGGCGGCGGCCAGCGCGGCCCGGTCGGTGTCGAAGTCGGCCCCGGCGTGGTGCAGGGCGGCGGAGAGCTCACGCTCGAAGGGATCACTGTCGCTGTCGCTGTGCCGCTGTTCGACGGGCATGACGAACCACCGTTTCCACAAGGTCTGAGGTCAGGAGCGGGCGTATTCGGCGAGGTCCTCGCCGAGCAGCTCGCGCAGCCGGGCCAGGGCCCGCACGCACCGCGTACGGACGGCGGCCGAACTCACGTTGAGCGCGTCCGCGGTCTCGTGTATCGACCGGTCCTCCCAGTACCGCAGGACGACCACGGCCCGGTCCTTGGCGGGCAGCCGGGCGAGCGCGTCGAGGAGGGTCAGCCGCAGGGACGGGTCGGAACCGGCGTCCACCTGCTCCGGGAGGGAGTCCCGCGCCCGCTCCCGGCTGCTGAACCGCCGCCGGTGGGCCAGGAACGTCCGGGTGAGGACCGTCTGCGCGTACCCGGCGGGGTTGCCGACGCGCGAGACGCGCCCCCAGCGGACGTAGATCCGGCCGAGGGCCTCCTGGACCAGGTCCTCCGCGAGGTGCGTGTCCCCGGCGGTGAGCAGGCAGGCGGACCGGTACAGGTGCCCGGCCCGCGCCGCGGCGAACTCGGCGTAGTCCTCCACACCGCTGCCCTGACTCATCCGCAAGCTCCCCCGTCCCCGGCACCGTGCCGACCGCTCCACCCCATTGATGCGGTGGGCCGGGGAGAATGTTTCAGGAGCCGCGCAGAAAACTCAGAGCGGTTTCAGACCCGTTCCAGCGGCCGGTGGACCCCCTGCGGCAGCTCCACCCGGATCGCGTCACCGGGCCGCACCACACCCCCCACCGTCACCACGCTCATCACCCCGGCCTTACGGACGGTCCGCCCGCTCCCGTCCCGCCCGACCACCTGCTTCAGCAGCCCGTGCTGGAAGCCGTCGATCTGCGCGCACGGATTGCGCAGCCCGGTCACCTCCACCACGGCCTGCTCCCCGATCCGCAGCAGCGTCCCGGTCGGCAGCCCCAGCAGGTCCAGTCCGCGGGTGGTGATGTTCTCCCCGAGTTCCCCGGCCCCCACCCGGAACCCGGCGTCCGCCACCTCCGCGAACAACTCCTCGTGGATCAGGTGCACCTGACGCAGGTTCGGCTGGTCCGGGTCCTGCGCCACCCGCGAGCGGTGCTTCACCGTGACCCCGGCATGGACGTCCCCCTCCACCCCGAGCCCGGCGAGCAGCGTGATGCTCTCCCGGTTCGGTTTGGTGAAGGAGTAGACCTCGTTGCGACTGACAGCGACCACGACCCCGTTCATGCCGCCGACTCTAACCACGCGCGCACCCGGACGGAAGATCGACGACGAGCAGCCGTGGCACCTCGCCCCCTGGGCCGCCCCTAGATGATCTATTCCAAGGGGTCAGTGATCGTAGGCGATCAGTGAGCGGTGGATCGGTTGTCCGGTCTGGTCGTTGTGCCAGATGGCGG
>NZ_JBVHFU010000018.1:0-161089 GCF_055562175.1 Streptomyces sp. NPDC020958
GAGCGGGGTCTGGTGCGTCCGGCTGCACGGCGGAGGAGCCGTGGCCGATCAGCCGCTGCCGCGGCGGGCGACGCGGTGGGGGCACCTCCCGGCCGCAGGCTGGGGGACGTCGGCGACCGACGACAACGCCGCTGGGGGTCCCCCCACGCCTTTCGGGCAGTGGGGGAGGGCGTGCCAGACCCCGCGTCTGCGGCATGATCCGCCGGACAGCCCCTAGTCCGGCGCCCCCTTCAGCAGCACCGTGAGGAGCCGTACCGCCCCCCGCTTGTGCAAGGGCTCGTTCCCGTTGCCGCACTTGGGGGACTGGATGCAGGAGGGGCAGCCGGCGTCGCACTCGCACGCGGCGATCGCCTCCCGGGTGGCCGTGAGCCAGGTGCGGGCCGTGTGGAAGGCGCGCTCCGCGAAGCCCGCGCCGCCCGGGTGGCCGTCGTAGACGAAGACCGTCGGCAGGAGTGTGTCCGGGTGCAGCGGGATCGACACGCCGCCGATGTCCCAGCGGTCGCAGGTCGCGAAGAGCGGGAGCAGGCCGATGGAGGCGTGCTCGGCGGCGTGCAGGGCGCCGCCGAGGATCTCCGGGGCGATCCGGGCCTCGTCGAGCTGGTCCTCGGTGACGGTCCACCACACCGCCCGGGTGCGCAGCGTACGAGGAGGGAGGTCGAGTTTCGTCTCGCCCAGGACTTCGCCGGTGATGAGCCGGCGCCGGAGGAAGGAGACCACCTGGTTGGTGACCTCGACGGAGCCGTAGCAGAGACGGCCGTCGCCCCAGGGGACCTCGACGTCGGTCTCCAGGACGGAGATGGCCGTGGTGTCGCGGGCGACCGTGGAGTACGGCGGGTCGGCCTGTTCGACCAGGGCCACCGAGTCCTCCAGGTCCAGGGACCGCACGAGGTACGTGCGGCCCTGGTGGAGGTGGACGGCGCCCTCGTGGACGGTGGAGTGCGCGGCGCTCGCGTCGACCGTGCCGAGCAGGCGTCCGGTGCCCGCCTCGACGATCTGCACCGGGCGGCCGCCCTCGCCGCGGATGTCGGTGAGGTCGGCGGCCCGCTCCCGCCGGGTCCAGTGCCAGGCCCTGGTGCGCCGGCGCAGCAGCTTCGCGGCCTCCAGCTGCGGCAGCAGTTCCGCGCAGGCCGGCCCGAAGAGGTCGAGATCGTCGTCGGTGAGGGGGATCTCGGCCGCGGCGGCGCACAGGTGCGGGGCGAGGACATAGGGGTTGTCGGGGTCGAGGACCGTCGATTCCACCGGTTGGTCGAACAGCGCCTCGGGATGATGGACGAGGAAGGTGTCCAGCGGGTCGTCGCGGGCGACCAGCACGGCGAGGGCACCCTGGCCGGAGCGGCCCGCGCGACCCGCCTGCTGCCACACAGAGGCCCTCGTACCCGGGTACCCGGCGATCAGTACGGCGTCCAGGCCGGAGACGTCCACACCCAGCTCCAGGGCCGTCGTGGCGGCAAGTCCGAGCAGCTCCCCGGAGTGCAGCGCGCGTTCCAGGGCGCGCCGCTCCTCGGGGAGGTAGCCGCCGCGATAGGCCGCGACACGCCGGGCGAGGGAACGGTCTACCTCGGCCAGCCGCTCCTGGGTGATGACGGAGATCAGCTCCGCGCCGCGTCTGGAGCGCACGAAGGCGACGGAGCGCACGCCCTGCACGGCGAGGTCGGTCAGCAGGTCGGCGGTCTCCGCGGTGGCGGTACGGCGGACGGGGGCCCCCTTCTCGCCGTGCAGCTCGGTCAGCGGCGGCTCCCACAGGGCGAAGACCAGTTCGCCCCGCGGAGACGCGTCGTCGGCGACCTCCACCACCGGCAGACCGGTGAGCCGGCGGGCGGCGACGGCCGGTTCGGCGGCGGTCGCGGAGGCCAGCAGGAAGACCGGGGAGGCGCCGTAGCGGGCGCAAAGACGGCGCAGCCGGCGCAGTACCTGGGCGACGTGCGAGCCGAAGACGCCCCGGTAGGTGTGGCACTCGTCGATGACGACGTACTTCAGCGACTTCAGGAAGGAGGACCAGCGCGGGTGCCCGGGGAGAATCCCGCGGTGCAGCATGTCCGGGTTGGTGAGGACGTAGTTCGCGTACTGGCGGACCCACTCGCGTTCCTCGTACGGCGTGTCGCCGTCGTACACCGCGGGGCGCACGGCGTGGCCGAGCGGTTGTGAAAGTTCCTTCACCGCTCTGCACTGATCGGCCGCGAGAGCCTTGGTGGGCGCCAGGTAGAGGGCGGTGGCCCCGCGGCCGTTCGGTGCCTCGGACCCCTCCAGGAGGGTGGACAGGACGGGCACGAGGTACGCCAGGGACTTGCCGGAGGCGGTGCCGGTGGCGACCACCACGGAGTCGCCGTCCAGGGCGTGCTCGGCGGCCAGTGCCTGGTGCTCCCAGGGGTGCTCGATGCCGCACTCCCGCACGGCCGCGATCACCTCCGCGCGAATCCGGTCAGGCCAGACGGCATGCCGACCCGCGCGCGGGGGCAAGTGCTCCGTATGAGTGATGCGCGAAGCCCGGCTCGGCCCGGAGGCGAGCCGGTCCAGGACCGTGCCCGGAGAGAACCCGGACACGGCCGGAACCGGCGGTCGATCGGATCGGTGATTTATGGCCATCGGGACCGAGTGTGTCACCGGCTTGACGGACAATGGGGCCAAGGCGTCGTGCACGCCTGCCGGTAAGTGATTGAATGCCATCGCGGCTGGCGAACGTCCCAGGGGCCGCAAGCCGAGGTGTCCCGAGGGGCGACCGCTCGATAGCAAGGTGCTGGAGGATCCGTGGACCTGTCCCTGTCGACCCGTACAGTCGGCGATCGTACGGTCGTCGAGGTCGGTGGCGAAATCGACGTATATACCGCGCCCAAGTTGCGCGAGCAGCTGGTCGAGCTGGTGAACGACGGGAATTTCCACCTCGTCGTTGACATGGAGGGCGTCGACTTCCTCGACTCCACCGGGCTCGGCGTGCTGGTCGGCGGCCTGAAGCGGGTGCGTGCCCATGAGGGTTCGCTGCGCCTGGTGTGCAACCAGGAGCGCATTCTGAAGATCTTCCGCATCACCGGCCTCACCAAGGTGTTCCCGATCCACACCTCGGTCGAGGAAGCGGTGGCGGCCACCGACTGACCCGGACCGGCCGACGCGCCCCGGACCGCCCATCGGTCCCCGGCGTCCGGCCGGTCTCCGGCACGAGCGCGTACATCCGGTACGCGCCCGCCTGCCACCCCAGCCCGTTCGGGCCCGCGTGCCCGTGCCGGCAGCCGTTCACGGGCCGCAGTGCCCACGGCGGACGCAATTCATCGGGGTCCGGGTTCTCGGCGGCCCGGCCCCCCACCGCACGCCCGTAGTTCCGTTCCGAGGGGGACGTATGGCCACCGTTGAACTCCGCTTCAGCGCGCTGCCCGAGCACGTCCGCACCGCCCGACTGGTGGCGGCGGCGGTGGCTCGCAGGGCCGGGGTGGACGAGGCCGTCCTTGACGAGGTCCGGCTGGCCGTCGGCGAGGCCTGTTCCCGAGCGGTGGGTCTGCACCAGAGCTCCGGCATAACCGAGCCCGTAAGGGTCGCGCTGATCGAGGAGGAGAAACAGTTCTCCATCGAGGTCGGCGACGACGCGCCCCGCTCCGCTCCCGGTGACCGGGCATCCGGTGCCTCGGCGGAGGCGGACGTGGAGGCCGAGGAGGACGAGATGGGCCTCGCGGTCATCAGCGGTCTCGTCGACGACGTGGAGGTCACCGCCGGGGAGAACGGCGGGTTGATCCGCATGACCTGGCCGACCGTCCCGCCGGGGGTCGCGCTCACCTGAGAGCCACCTGATCGACGACAAGAAGGGCCCTGCGAGCAGGGCCCTTCTTGTTATTTTCCGTCGGATGTCACCCGGTCGCCCGAATTCGTGAACCAATTCACGATCGATGTCCGGCAGATCGCCGGATAATTCGATCAAGCGCCGATTGCTCCACCGGTGATCGTCAATGCTTTTAGGCCGTTACCACTTTCGGGTTCGGTGGCCTGACCTCGATCATTTGCTGAAGAGCACGAGAAGGCCAATTCCGTTTACCGGCCCCTGTTTAGATCACTCCCGGGTACCTAGAATCCGTCCACATCTTGAGCTCAGCCCAAGCGTCAAGGAGGACGAATGGCGGGGCTTTCTACCCCTCATCAGTTGGGCCACCCCACACCCCTCGCGGCCGCGGTCCTGACCGACGACAACCGGGTCCTGGTGGCGGTCATCGCCGCCGTGGCGCTGGCCGCGCTCGTGGTCGCCTGGATCCTGGTCCGTCAGGTACTCGCGGCGGGCGAGGGCACCGACAGCATGAAGAAGATCGCGGCGGCGGTCCAGGAAGGCGCGAACGCCTATCTGGGCCGGCAGTTGCGCACGCTCGGCGTATTCGCCGTCGTGGTGTTCTTCCTGCTTCTGCTGCTGCCCGCGGACGACTGGAATCAGCGCGCGGGCCGGTCGATCTTCTTCCTGATCGGCGCGGCCTTCTCGGCGACCACCGGTTATATCGGCATGTGGCTCGCCGTGCGCAGCAATGTGCGGGTCGCCGCGGCGGCCCGCGAAGCAACCCCGGCGGAAGGCGAACCGGAAAAGGATCTCACCGCCGTCTCGCACAAAGCCATGAAGATCGCTTTCCGCACGGGCGGCGTCGTCGGCATGTTCACGGTGGGGCTCGGCCTGCTCGGCGCCTCCTGCGTGGTGCTGGTCTACGCGGCCGACGCGCCGAAGGTGCTCGAGGGCTTCGGCCTCGGCGCCGCCCTCATCGCCATGTTCATGCGTGTCGGCGGTGGCATCTTCACCAAGGCCGCCGACGTCGGCGCCGACCTGGTCGGCAAGGTCGAACAGGGCATTCCGGAGGACGACCCGCGCAATGCCGCGACCATCGCCGACAACGTGGGCGACAACGTCGGCGACTGCGCGGGCATGGCGGCCGACCTCTTCGAGTCGTACGCGGTGACCCTGGTCGCCGCGCTGATCCTCGGCAAGGCGGCCTTCGGCGACTCCGGGCTCGCCTTCCCGCTCCTGGTGCCGGCCATCGGTGTGCTCACCGCGATGATCGGCATCTTCGCGGTGGCGCCGCGCCGCAGCGACCGCAGCGGCATGACCGCCATCAACCGCGGCTTCTTCATCTCCGCGGCGATCTCGCTCGTGCTCGTCGCGATCGCGGTCTTCGTCTATCTGCCCGGGAAGTACTCCGACCTCAACGGCATCACGGACGCGGCCATCAGGGGCAAGGGCGGCGATCCACGGATCCTCGCGCTCGTCGCGGTCGCCATCGGCATCCTGCTGGCGGCCGTCATCCAGCAGCTGACCGGCTACTTCACCGAGACCAACCGGCGTCCCGTCAGGGACATCGGCAAGACCTCGCTGACCGGCCCGGCCACCGTGGTCCTCGCCGGCATCTCGGTCGGCCTCGAATCGGCCGTCTACACCGCGCTGCTGATCGGCCTGAGCGTCTACGGCGCGTTCCTGCTCGGCGGTACGTCGATCATGCTGGCGCTGTTCGCGGTGGCGCTGGCCGGCACCGGTCTGCTCACCACGGTGGGTGTGATCGTCGCCATGGACACCTTCGGTCCGGTCTCCGACAACGCCCAGGGCATCGCCGAGATGTCCGGCGACGTCGTGGGCGCGGGCGCGCAGGTGCTCACCAACCTGGACGCCGTCGGCAACACGACCAAGGCCATCACCAAGGGCATCGCGATCGCCACCGCCGTCCTCGCGGCGTCGGCGCTCTTCGGGTCGTACCGGGACGCGATCACCACCAACGTGCAGGACGTGGGGGCGAGACTGACCGGTGCGGGCTCGCCGCTCAGCCTGTCGATGGACATCTCGCAGCCCAACAACCTCGTCGGCCTCATCGCGGGCGCGGCGGTCGTCTTCCTCTTCTCCGGACTCGCCATCAACGCGGTGTCACGATCGGCCGGTTCGGTGGTCTTCGAGGTGCGGCGGCAGTTCCGCGAGCACCCCGGGATCATGGACTACACGGAGACGCCCGAGTACGGCAAGGTCGTCGACATCTGCACCAAGGACGCCCTGCGGGAGCTGGCCACGCCGGGACTGCTCGCCGTGATGGCGCCCATCTTCGTCGGGTTCACGCTCGGCGTCGGCGCGCTCGGCTCCTACCTCGCGGGCGCGATCGGCGCGGGCACCCTGATGGCCGTCTTCCTGGCCAACTCCGGTGGCGCCTGGGACAACGCGAAGAAGCTCGTCGAGGACGGCCACCACGGCGGCAAGGGCAGTGAGGCCCACGCCGCCACGGTGATCGGTGACACGGTCGGCGACCCCTTCAAGGACACCGCGGGTCCCGCGATCAACCCGCTGCTCAAGGTCATGAACCTGGTGTCGCTGCTCATCGCGCCCGCGGTGATCAAGTTCTCCTACGGTCATGACAAGAGCATCGGCGTCCGGATCCTCATCGCGGTGCTCGCACTGCTCGTGATCGTCGGCGCGGTGTACGTCTCCAAGCGGCGCGGTATCGCCGTCGGTGACGACGAGAGCTCCGAACGGGTGGCCAAGTCGGCCGATCCGGCGGTGGTTTCGTAGGCGGTCCTACGACGCCCACCGGGGCGCTCGCGAAGGGTCCCGGCCAAGGAGCGGGCGGACGGCGCGTGTTGACGCGCCGTCCGCCCGTTTCGCTCTCCCGCGCCAGTGCGGCCCCCTCCCTCCGGCTACGCGCCCGATTAGTGGAGAAACAGACCTGTGTGCGTGGTTTCGTCGTGAGCCTTCTCTCCCCTCAGTGAATCGGCATAAAAGCGGATCAAAAGGCGCCGATCGTGAGGGTGGCGGCCGTCCGCCGTGTAGATTCCGGGGGCCGAGAGCCATGGAAGGGACCGATCCGGTGAACAAGAAGCTCGCGGCCGCACTGTCCGGCGGTGCGGTACTGGTAGGTGCGCTGTCCGGGTGCAGCAGCGGTGACAAGGGCCCCGACCCGAAGCTGATCGCCTGGGCCAAGACCGTGTGCGACGCGGTGCCGGCGCAGGACGCGAAGATCAAGGCGGCCAACGAGGCGATCGCGCAGACGGCCTCGAACACCACGAGTTCGCCCGAGACCATCCAGAAGACCGACTCCCAGGCCTTCCAGGACATGTCCGACGGCTACAAGGCGCTCGCGGCGGCCATCAGCGGTGCGGGGGCGCCCCCCGGGGTCGACGACGGCGCCAAGCGCCAGCAGGACGTCGTCAAGAACCTCGACAGCCTCTCCGCCTCCTACGCCGACCTGAAGAAGAAGGTCGACGCGCTGAACACCAAGGACCAGGCGAAGTTCGCCTCCGGGCTGCACGACGTCGCCTCCCAGATGGCCGACCTGGAGACGCAGAACAAGAGCGGCACCCAGGCCCTGGAGGCCCTGGAGCAGGGCGACGTCAAGAACGCGATCGCCGAACAGGCCAGCTGCAAGAAGGTCACCACGACGTCGGGGGCCTCGGCGTCGGCCTCGTCGACGGCGGGCTGACGCGGGCGTGGCACTCCGGTCGGCTGTGGGCCGGCCGGCGGATTCGTGCGGGTGCGCTGGGCCCGCGTGCCATGGGGCGCGCGGGCCACAATGGAGGGCGTGACTGACTCCGGCCTCGCCACCCTGCCCGCCTCCGACCGCCCCGACGTCGCCGCCCGGCTGCGCACCGCCCTGCTGGGCGCCTCCTTCACCGCCGACGGGCTCCTGGAACTGCTCGGCGCGCCCGCGTACGCGGCGCTGGCCCGCAGTGAGACCGTGCCCGCACTCCGGGCGACCCGCGGGGACACGCCGCTGGAGACGCTCGTGCGGCTGTTCCTGCTCCAGCAACCCGTGCCGCACGCGCGCGTGGCCCGCTTCCTGCCTGTCGACGACCTCCTGGAGGCCGGCTGGCTGACCGCCGTGGGCGGTGCCGAGGTCGCCGCCACCGTGGACGTCCGGCCGTACGGCGGACCCGACGGCGAGGACTGGTTCATCGTGTCCGACCTCGGCTGCGCGGTCGGCGGCGCCGGCGGTGTCGGGCAGCGGAACGAGGAGGTCGTTCTCGGGGTCGGCGGCGCGTCCACGACGCTCGCCGGCATCACCGTCCGTACGCCCGTCTCCGCCGCCCTCGACCTCGGCACGGGCTCCGGGATCCAGGCCCTGCACGCCGCCCGGCACGCCACGCGCGTGACGGCGACCGACCTCAACCCGCGCGCGCTGCACATCACGGCGCTCACCCTGGCGCTGTCCGGCGCGCCCGCGGCCGACCTGCGCGAGGGCTCGCTCTACGAGCCGGTGAAGGAGGGGGAGACGTACGACCTCATCGTCTCCAACCCGCCGTTCGTGATCTCGCCCGGAGCCCGGCTCACCTACCGGGACGGCGGGATGAGCGGGGACGATCTGTGCCGCTCGGTCGTTCAACAGGCCGGGGAGCGGCTGGCCGAGGGCGGGTTCGCGCAGTTCCTCGCCAACTGGCAGCACGTCGAGGGGGAGGACTGGCAGGACAGGGTCAGGTCGTGGGTGCCGCGTGGCTGCGACGCGTGGATCGTGCAGCGCGAGGTGCAGGACGTCAACCAGTACGCCGAGCTGTGGCTCAGGGACTCCGGCGACCACCGCGGCGACCCGGCGCAGTACCAGGCGCGGTACGACGCGTGGCTCGACGAGTTCGAGGCGCTCAAGGTGAAGGGGGTGGGATTCGGCTGGATCACGCTGCGCAGGACGGGCGCCGCCGTGCCCTCCGTGACCGTCGAGGAGTGGCCGCATTCGATCGAACAACCGCTCGGCGACACGATCCGCGCCCACTTCGAACGGCTCGACTATCTCCGTGATCACGACGACGCCGGTCTCCTCGAAGGGCACTTCAAGCTCGCCGTCGAGGTGGTCCAGGAGCAGGTCGGGCTGCCCGGTGCCGAGGACCCGGAGCACGTGGTGCTGCGCCAGCACCGCGGGATGCGCCGCGCGACCAAGGTGGACACGGTGGGCGCCGGGTTCGCAGGGGTGTGCGACGGCACGCTGAGCGCGGGGCGGATTCTCGACGCCATCGCCCAGCTGGTCGGCGAGGACCCGGTGCTGCTGCGCGACCGCACCCCCGCGCAGATCCGGCTGCTGGTGGAACAGGGGTTCCTGGAGCCGGCCGGCTGACGGCGGCCCCCGCGCCGCCCGGGGCGTCCGGTACCGGCCGGGGCGGGATCCGGACACGCCGGGAATGGAAAAGGGCCGGAAAAATGTGGCCCCCGCGTTCGCCGGGTAGCCAGCCGATCGCATGTTCGAGTGAGTTACGCCTCCTCGTTCACCTCGATTTCTTCTGCCCGCCGTCCGCCCGCCGTCCCCGCGTGCCAGTCTCCGCAGGCTGGACACGCACGGACGGCAGGGAAGGGGCGCACGGGTCATGGAGAGCGGACCGGCGATCTTCGCGGGGGTGGTGTTCGCCCTGTTCGGAGGTGCACTGCTGGGGTGGACGGGCACCCGGGTCCGGCGCGGCGAACCCGTCGCCCAGGGGGTGGGGCAGGTCGCGTCGGCGGCCCTCGCGAGCCTCGTCGCGGTGGTCGCGCTGGTCCTCGGGGCGTACTGCCTGACCCGTCCGTGAGGATGCCGCGGGAGTAAGGGGAGCGTCACGCTCCGGGTGGCGCCGGGGGTCGGGCGGGGACTCCGGGCGGCAGGAATGGCGGTAGTCGGGTTACCGTTCGAGTGGCCGTTGTGGGCTTTTCCCGTTTGACACGGGGGCGGGATGTACCGTCACACTCCGCAGCGTCACCAAGTGAGCGGGCATCCGTGTCCGTGCCACGACCCCGGGAGCAAGGCCTGGGGAGGCCCCAGCGTCGACCGGAGAGAAGAGCGAAGTTGTCCCCGACCAGCGAGACCGCACAGGGCGGCCGCCGACTCGTCATCGTCGAGTCGCCTGCCAAGGCGAAGACGATCAAGGGCTATCTGGGCCCCGGATACGTCGTCGAAGCGAGCGTCGGGCACATCCGTGACCTTCCCAACGGCGCCGCGGAGGTGCCCGAGAAGTACACCGGCGAGGTCCGGCGCCTCGGCGTGGACGTCGAGCACGACTTCGAGCCGATCTATGTGGTCAACGCCGACAAGCGGGCCCAGGTCAAGAAGCTCAAGGACCTGCTGAAGGACTCCGACGAGCTCTACCTCGCCACCGATGAGGACCGCGAGGGCGAGGCGATCGCCTGGCACCTCCAGGAGGTCCTCAAGCCGAAGATCCCCGTCAAGCGGATGGTCTTCCACGAGATCACCAAGGACGCGATCCGGGCCGCCGTCGCCAACCCGCGCCAGCTCAACCAGAAGCTCGTCGACGCCCAGGAGACCCGCCGCATCCTCGACCGCCTCTACGGCTACGAGGTCTCGCCGGTCCTGTGGAAGAAGGTCATGCCGCGACTGTCGGCCGGCCGCGTCCAGTCCGTGGCCACCCGGCTCGTCGTCGAGCGGGAACGCGAGCGCATCGCGTTCCGGTCCGCCGAGTACTGGGACCTGACGGGCACCTTCGCGACCGGCCGCGCGGGCGATCCGTCCGACCCGTCCTCGCTGGTCGCCCGCCTCCAGGCCGTCGACGGCAGGCGCGTCGCCCAGGGCCGTGACTTCGACTCGCTCGGGCAGCTCAAGAGCGCGAACACCCTCCACCTGGACGAGGCGAACGCCCGCGCCCTCGCCGCCGCGCTGGAGAACACCCGGTTCGCGGTCCGCTCGGTCGAGTCCAAGCCGTACCGCCGCTCGCCGTACGCCCCGTTCCGTACGACGACCCTCCAGCAGGAGGCCTCGCGCAAGCTCGGTTTCGGCGCGAAGGCCACCATGCAGGTGGCCCAGAAGCTGTACGAGAACGGCTACATCACCTACATGCGTACCGACTCCACGACGCTGAGCGACACCGCGATCGCGGCCGCCCGCGCCCAGGTCACGCAGCTGTACGGTGCCGACTACCTGCCTCCGGCCCCGCGGACGTACGCCGCCAAGGTCAAGAACGCGCAGGAGGCGCACGAGGCGATCCGCCCCTCGGGTGATCGTTTCCGCACCCCGGCGGAGACCGGCCTGACCGGCGACCAGTTCAAGCTCTACGAACTGATCTGGAAGCGGACCGTCGCCTCCCAGATGAAGGACGCGACCGGTAACTCCGTCACCGTGAAGATCGGCGGCACCGCCTCCGACGGCCGGGACGCCGAGTTCAGCGCCTCCGGCAAGACCATCACCTTCCACGGCTTCCTCAAGGCCTACGTGGAGGGCGCCGACGACCCGAACGCCGAGCTGGACGACCGCGAGCGCCGGCTGCCCCAGGTCAGCGAGGGCGACGCGCTGTCCGCCGAGGAGATCACGGTCGACGGGCACGCCACCAAGCCCCCGGCCCGCTACACCGAGGCCTCGCTGGTCAAGGAGCTGGAAGAGCGCGAGATCGGCCGCCCGTCGACGTACGCGTCGATCATCGGCACCATCCTCGACCGCGGCTACGTCTTCAAGAAGGGCACGGCCCTCGTGCCGTCCTTCCTGTCCTTCGCCGTGGTCAACCTCCTGGAGAAGCACTTCGGCCGGCTGGTCGACTACGACTTCACCGCCCGCATGGAGGACGACCTCGACCGCATCGCCGCCGGCCAGGCCCAGGCCGTGCCGTGGCTCAAGCGCTTCTACTTCGGCGAGGGCACCGCCGTCGGCGGCGCGGCCGACGCCGGCAACGGCGACGGGGACCACCTCGGCGGCCTCAAGGAGCTGGTCACCGACCTCGGTGCGATCGACGCGCGCGAGGTGTCCTCGTTCCCGGTGGGCAACGGCATCGTGCTGCGGGTCGGGCGCTACGGCCCGTACATCGAGCGCGGCGAGAAGGACGCCGAGGGTCACCAGCGCGCGGACGTTCCGGAGGACCTGGCGCCGGACGAGCTGTCCGTCGAGCTCGCGGAGGAACTGCTCGCCAAGCCGAGCGGCGACTTCGAGCTGGGCACCGACCCGGAGACGGGCCACCAGATCATCGCCCGCGACGGCCGCTACGGCCCGTACGTCACCGAGGTGCTCCCCGAGGGCACCCCGAAGACCGGCAAGAACGCGGTCAAGCCGCGCACCGCGTCGCTCTTCAAGACCATGTCCCTGGACACGGTCACGCTGGCGGACGCGTTGAAGCTGATGTCGCTGCCGCGCGTCGTCGGCACCGACGCCGAGGGCCAGGAGATCACCGCGCAGAACGGGCGGTACGGGCCGTACCTGAAGAAGGGCACGGACTCGCGTTCGCTCACCTCCGAGGACCAGCTCTTCACGATCACCCTCGAAGAGGCGCTGGGGATCTACTCCCAGCCCAAGCAGCGCGGCCGGGCCGCCGCCAAGCCGCCGCTGAAGGAGCTGGGCACCGACCCGGTCAGCGAGAAGCCGGTCGTGGTGAAGGACGGCCGTTTCGGTCCGTACGTCACCGACGGGGAGACCAACGCGACCCTGCGCTCCGGCGACAGCGTCGAGACGATCACCCCCGAGCGCGGCTTCGAACTGCTCGCCGAGAAGCGGGCGAAGGGGCCCGCCAAGAAGACGGCGAAGAAGGCGCCCGCGAAGAAGACCACGACCGCCAAGAAGACCACGACCGCCAAGAAGGCCGCACCCGCGAAGAAGACGGCCGCCAAGAAGACCGCGGCGAAGAAGACCACGACCGCCGCGGCCGCCAAGAAGACGACCGCCGCGGCGAAGAAGACGACGGCCGCCTCCCGGACGGCGACCGCGGAGGACTAGCCCGGCACCGAGCCGTCGTGAACCGTCGGCTCACAACGGTCACATCCGTCACATCGGCTTCGCATTGCGAACGCCCCGGCATCAACTTGGTGTCGGGGCGCGCGTACGTCGGGACGGTCGCCGCGGGCTGTCGGTGGCTGCCGATAGGCTGAAAGCATGACGCGAGCCGATCAGCCAACGGCCCCCCAGACAGACCCGGACGACGCGCTGGTAGCGGATTCCCGCGAGCGCGCCGTCCGCTCGCTGCTGCGCCGACCCGAGCTGAGGCGGTTGTGGAGCGCCCAGCTGGTGAGCGGAGTGGGCGACAGCCTGGCACTGCTCGTGCTGGTCGTGCTGACGCTCCAGGCGGCCGTCGCCGAAGGGTCGTTCGGCGGCGGCTACCGGGGCGTGGCGTTCGCGGTGGCGATCGTCTTCGGGGTGCGCATTCTCGCCACTCTCCTCTTCGGCGCGGTCCTGCTGGGCCCGCTCACCACCCTGACCGCGACCGACGGCCCGCTCGACCGCCGCTGGACCATGGTCGGCGCCGACGGTCTGCGCGCCGTCCTGCTGATCATCGCCCCCCTGTGGATCGACTGGACACCCGGCAACGCCCCGGCCCTGCTCCTGGTGACCGCCTTCGTCACCGGGATCGCCGAGCGCTTCTGGACCGTCTGCCGGGAGAGCGCGGCCCCCGCGCTGCTGCCCGCCCCGCCCCTGGAGGGCGCGACGGTACGACCGCTGCCCGACCACCTGGACGCCCTGCGCCGGCTGTCGCTGCGCACCACCTTCCTCGCCGTCCCGCTCGCCGCGGCCACGCTCGTCGCCGCCTCGCTGGTCAACAACCTCCTGGGCACGGGCATCGCCTGGTTCGCCCAGCACCAGGCGGCCCTCGGCTCGTACGTGGCGGCCGGCCTGTTCGCCGGGTCGCTCTCCGTGCTGGTCTACCTGGAGGTGCCCGGCACCCGCACCCCGCGCCCGCGGTCCCCGCTGGAGGGCCTGCGCCGCCCCAGGACCGGCACCGGCACCGACACGGGCCGCACCGGCGCCATCCCGCTGCTCGTGCTGGCCTGCGCGGCCGTCGCCGGGGCGATCTCCGCGGCCGTCGCCGTCTCCGTGCTGCACGCCAAGGACCTGGGCGGCGGCCCGGTCCTGTACGGCCTGCTGGTGCTCGCCCTGACCGGTGGCGTCGCGGTCGGCATCCGCACCGCGCCCCAGCTGCTGCCGACGCTCTCGCGCCGCCGGCTGCTGTCGCTGGCCATCGCCTTCACCGGCGTCGCGCTGCTGGCCGCGGGCCTGGTCCCGGACGTCACCACCGTGGTCCTGGTCGTCGCGCTGGCCGGGATCGGCGCCGGCGTCGCCGCCAACACCGGGCACACCCTGCTCGACCAGGAGACCGAGGACTTCCGGCGGGCGCGCACGACCGAGCACCTGCACGCGGTGGTCCGGGTCGCCATAGCGCTCGGCGCGCTGATCGCGCCCCTGGTGGCCGCGCTGATCGGCCCGCACCGGCTGGAGAACGGCAAGTTCGTGTTCGCGCACGGCGGCGCCGCGTTCACCCTGATGCTGGTCGGCGCGCTGCTGCTGCCGGTGGCCGCGCTCGTGCTGGCCAAGGTCGACGACCGCGCGGGCGTACCACTGCGCCACGACCTGCGGGACGCGCTGCTCGGCGGCGACGACCCGGACGAGGCGCCCACCGCCAACGGTTTCTTCATCGCCCTGGAGGGCGGCGACGGCGCCGGCAAGTCCACCCAGGCCGAGGCCCTCGCCGAGTGGATCCGAGCCAAGGGCCACGAGGTCGTCCTCACCCGCGAGCCGGGCGCCACCCCGGTCGGCAAGCGGCTGCGCTCGATCCTCCTCGACGTGTCGTCGGCCGGTCTGTCGCACCGCGCGGAGGCGCTGCTGTACGCCGCCGACCGCGCGGAGCACGTCGACACCGTCGTCCGGCCCGCCCTGGAGCGCGGCGCGGTCGTCATCTCCGACCGGTACATCGACTCGTCCGTCGCCTACCAGGGCGCGGGCCGCGACCTGTCCCCGACCGAGGTGGCCCGCATCAACCGCTGGGCGACCGACGGCCTCGTGCCGCACCTGACCGTCCTGCTGGACGTGGACCCGGAGACCGCCCGCGAGCGGTTCACCGAGGCGCCCGACCGGCTGGAGTCGGAACCCGCCGAGTTCCACGCGCGCGTGCGGGCCGGTTTCCTCACCCTGGCCGCCTCCGATCCCGGCCGCTACCTGGTGGTCGACGCCGGCCAGGAGGCCGAGGCCGTCACCACCGTCGTCCGGGCGCGCCTGGACACCGTGCTGCCGATGTCGGAGGCCGAGATCAAGGCCGCCGAGGAGGCGCGCCGGAAGGCCGAGGAAGAAGCCCGCCGCAAGGCCGAGGAGGAGGCCGCCCGCAAGGCCGAGGAGGAGCGCCTGGAGCGGGAGCGCCAGGAGCAGCTCGCCAAGCTGCGCGCCGAGGAGGAGGAGCGCAAGCGCCGCGAGCTGGAGGAGGCGCAGCGCCGCGAGGCCGAACGGCAGGCGGAGGAGGCCCGGCTGCGGGCCGAGGAGGCGCGCAAGCGTGCCGAGGAGGAGCAGGCCAGGCTGCTCGCCGAGGAGAAGGCCCGCGCGGAGGCCGAGGCCCGCCGCAAGGCCGAGGAGGAGCGGCGCCGCAAGCAGGCCGAGGAGGAGGCCCGGCTGCGCGCCGAGGCCGAGGAGCGGCGCCTGGAGAAGCAGCGCAAGGCCGAGGAGGCCCTCGTCAAGGCCGAGCAGGCGCGGCGCGCCGCGGCGGAGGCGGCGGCAGCGGCGGACGCGGCCGCCCACCGGCCGGCGGTCCCGCAGCCGAAGGCGCCCGGCGTCACCCCGGAGGCGACGACCATGCCGACGCCGGTGGTGCAGCCGGCGGGCCGGGACGACGAGACGAAGGTGCTGCGTCCGGTACGGGACGAGCCGGCGTCGGCGGCCCGGCAGTCCGAGTCGGAGTCCGAGGTCACGGCGAAGCTGCCGCAGCCGCCGGTGCCGGGCAAGGAGCCCCGGGGTGCCGCCGACGAGACGGCGGTGCTGCCGCCGGTGCCGCCGGGCGCGGCTGACGAGACGGCTGTGCTGCCCCCTGTGACGCCGGGAGGTGCTGCCGACGAGACGGCGGTGCTGCCGCCGGTGCGGTCCGGCGCGGCCGACGAGACCGCCGTGCTGCCTCCGGTGCGCGACGACGCCTCGGCGGCCGGGGACGGCCCGGCGGACCGGATGCCGCGCGGCTTCTTCCGGGACGAGCGGACGGGCGGGAGCCCCGACGGTTCCGAGGACCGCACGCGCGAGCTGCCGCAGATCGACGCCGACGCCGAAACGGGTGCCGGTGCCGACGGTCCGGCCCGGCGGCGCCCCCGGCCCGACTGGGCGGAGGAGACCCCGCTGGACGACCTGCCGTCGCTGGCGGACGAGCTGCTCGGCTCGTACGAGGAGCAGGGGCCCGACGACGAGCGTGGCCGCCGGGGTCGCGGGCGACGCGGCTGAAACGCGGGCGGGCGCGGCCGCGGGCCGCGCGGGCATGACGCGAGCGTGCGGGGGCGGCGCCGACCGGTGCCGCCCCCGTTGTCAGTGGGCGCCCGCACAATGGAAGCCGGACCGGGACGCGGGTGCCGGGCCGGGACGTGTGTACCGGCCGTGCCGGGAATGTGTGGGGAAAGGGCGGCGTGACCCATGACCGTATGGGACGACATCGTCGGGCAGGAGCGGGTGAGCGAGGTGCTCACCGCCGCCGCCCGGGACGCCGACGCCCTCGTCACCGCCGCGGCGGCCGACCAGCCGCTGCCGGAGGCGTCGAAGATGACCCACGCCTGGCTGTTCACGGGGCCGCCCGGCGCCGGCCGCAACCAGACGGCGCGGGCCTTCGCCGCCGCCCTGCAGTGCGTCAGCCCCGACCGCGCCCTCGGCGGCGCCCCCGGCTGCGGCTTCTGCGACGGCTGCCACACCGCGCTGGTCGGCACCCACGCGGACGTCACGACCGTCGCCGCCGTCGGCACCGAGATCCTGGTCAAGGACATGCGTGACACGGTCCGCAAGTCCTACACGTCCCCGGCGACCGGCCGCTGGCAGATCATCCTGGTCGAGGACGCCGAGCGGCTGAACGAGAAATCCGCCAACGCCGTCCTCAAGGCCGTCGAGGAGCCGGCCCCCCGCACGGTCTGGCTGCTGTGCGCTCCCTCGATCGAGGACGTGCTGCCCACGATCCGCTCCCGCTGCCGCCACCTGAACCTGAGCACGCCGTCGGTCCAGGCGGTCGCCGACATGCTCGTCCGGCGCGAGGGCGTCGACCCGGCGACCGCGGCGAACGCGGCCCGCGCCACCCAGGGACACGTCGACCGGGCCCGCCGCCTGGCCACCGACCCGGCGGCCCGTGAGCGCCGCGCGGCCGTGCTGAAGCTGCCGTTGCGGCTGGACGAGGTCGGCGCGTGTCTGAAGGCCGCCCAGGAGCTGGTGGACGCGGCGGCCGAGGCCGCCAAGCAGCTCGCGGAGGAGATGGACGGCAAGGAGACCGAGGAGCTGAAGGCGGCGCTCGGCGCGGCCCAGGGCGGTCGGCTGCCGCGCGGCACGGCTGGTGTGCTGAAAGACCTGGAGGACATGCAGAAACGCCGCCGCACCAGGACCCAGCGCGACAGCCTCGACGTCGCCCTCACCGACCTGACCGGCTTCTACCGGGACGTCCTCGCCCTCCAGCTCGGCTCCCGGGTCGCGATCGCCAACGTGGACGCCGAGGACGCCTTGGAACGGCTGGCACGGGCCGGCTCGCCCGAGGCGACGCTGCGCCGGATCGAGGCGATCGCCGCCTGCCGGGACGCCCTGGACCGCAACGTGGCGCCGCTGCTGGCGGTGGAGGCGATGACGATGGCCCTGAGAGCGGGCTGAACGCCGTACGCACCTCTGGTCCGTCGTTGACCGGGGTCACCCGTACGAGCCACGCGCGGCTCGCACTGCACGGAGATCATTCCTCGGCGTTACGCTCGATTGATGCACATCAGGCGAATGCCCCGCCAGAACCGAAATCGGCCCCGGACCCCCCGCACCCGGACCATGGCGGCCGCCCTGCTCTCGGCCGCCGCCCTGCTCGTCTCCGGGTGCTCCTCCCCGGGGAGCGCGGCGACGGCGTCGTCGGCGGCGACCTCGGCCGGTACCGCCGAGCTGGCCGCGCTGCCCCGTGCGACGCCGTCCGCGCTGGCGCAGTACTACGACCAGAAGCTCAGCTGGCGCGACTGCGGTGTCCCCGGCTTCCAGTGCGCCACGATGAAGGCCCCGCTGGACTACGCCAGGCCCGGCGCGGGCGACGTCCGGCTGGCGGTGGCCCGGAAGAAGGCGACCGGCAGGGCGAAGCCGCTCGGTTCGCTGCTGGTCAACCCGGGCGGGCCGGGGGGCTCGGCGGTCGACTACCTCCAGCAGTACGCCGGCATCGGCTACCCCGCCGAGGTCCGGGCCCGCTACGACATGGTCGCGGTCGACCCGCGGGGAGTCGCCCGCAGCGAGCCCGTGCAGTGCCTGAACGGGCGGCAGATGGACGCGTTCACCGAGACCGACATGACGCCCGACGACCAGCAGGAGACGAACCAGCTGGTCGGGGCGTACAAGAAGTTCGCGGAGGCCTGCGGGACGCATGCGGCGCAGCTGCTGCGGCACGTCTCCACCGTCGACTCGGCACGCGACATGGACATCCTGCGGGCGGTCCTGGGCGACCAGAAGCTGAACTACGTGGGGGCGTCCTACGGCACGTTCCTCGGCGCCACCTACGCGGGGCTCTTCCCGGACCGGGTGGGCCGGATGGTGCTGGACGGTGCGATGGACCCCTCGCTGACCGCGCGCCGGCTGAACCTGGAGCAGACGGCGGGGTTCGAGACGGCGTTCCAGTCCTTCGCGAAGGACTGCGCCAAGCGCACCGACTGCCCGCTCGGCGCCAAGGGCAGTACGCCGGAGCAGATCGCCGACACCATGAGGACGTTCTTCCAGAAGCTCGACGCGCACCCCGTCCCGACCGGCGACGCGGACGGCCGCAAGCTCACCGAGTCCCTCGCCACGACCGGTGTGATCGCGGCGATGTACGACCAGGCGGAGTGGGAGCAGCTGCGGGACGCGCTGCACGCGGCGATGAAGGAGAACGACGGCGCGGGTCTGCTCGCCCTCTCCGACAGCTACTACGAGCGGGACTCCGACGGCCACTACTCGAACCTGATGTCCGCCAACGCCGCGGTGAACTGCCTGGACCTGCCGCCCGCCTTCACCACCCCCGAGCAGGTCGAGAAGGCGCTGCCCGAGTTCGAGAAGGCCTCCCCGGTGTTCGGGCCGAACCTGGCGTGGGCCTCGCTGAACTGCTCGTACTGGCCGGTGAAGGCCACGGGGGAGCCGCACCGGATCGAGGCGAAGGGCGCCGCGCCGATCGTCGTGGTCGGCACCACCCGGGACCCGGCGACCCCTTACCCCTGGGCCCGGTCCCTGGCCGGCCAGCTGGCCTCGGCCCACCTCCTCACCTACGTCGGCGACGGTCACACCGCCTACGGCCGGGGCAGCGCCTGCATCGACTCGGCGATCGACACCTACCTCCTCAGGGGCACCCCGCCGACGAAGGGAAAGCGCTGCTCATAGCGGCCACCGTCGGCCCCGGAGCGCCCGCTCCGGGGTGTGTGCGGAGCACCCCCGGAAACTGTGTAGACTTACCGACGTCGCTGATCGCACCATAGTGCGGGCGACGCGCCGCTTTAGCTCAGATGGCCAGAGCAACGCACTCGTAATGCGTAGGTCTCGGGTTCGAATCCCGAAAGCGGCTCCACTGAAACCCAGCTCAGACGGTGTCTGAGCTGGGTTTTCTCGTTCAGCGGATGCGGCGGCGACGCTGGGCGCGGGCCGCGCGGCTGTCGGCGGTCTCAGTTCTGGTCTCAGTTGTAGGTTCCGGCGCCGGATCCGCACTGGCCGGCCGGGGCATGAAGTGGTCCCCCATGCGGCGCATCGCGTCCTTCGAGAGATGCGACCGACCCTGTACATACCGCCGGGTCTGACTGATCTGGGTGTGCCGCAGGATCTCCATGATCGTGGGCATGTCCACTCCGAGTTCGTTCAGGATCGTGCCGGCGGTGTGGCGACTCCCGTCATACAGACGGCGGTCGTCGATCCCAGCTTCCGCCAACAGTTCCTTGAACTCCTCCCAGTCCTGGCGGGGATCGAGCGGGCGCCCGTCCGGCCGGCTGAAGACCAGCTTGTGATCCTCCCACCCGTCCCCGGCTTCGGCGCGTGCCTCTTCCTGCTGCACCTTGTGCTCGCGCAGGTATGGGATGAACGGCGGCGGGATCGGCACGGCGTTCCGACTCTTCTTGGTCTTCGGGCGGGTGAAGACCAACCCGCCGTCCTTCCGGTCAGGGCAGGCGCGTGCGTGCCCCGTGCAGCCCTTCGGGCACGGCTTCGGGCAGCCGCGCTTGTAGCCCTTGTGGGTGGTGCAGTCGTCTGGGCACGGCTCGAACCGGTGGAACTTCGCACCGCACGCGTGAGGGGCCTTGCAGCCGTGCCGCCAGGTGAGGCGCTGAAGCTGCCACTGGGGGCGGAATAGCTCGTTGTCGAAGTCGACGTACGGCCATCTGAGGCCGAGGGTCTCGCCCTGACGGAAGCCCATGCCGACACCGACGCACCACCGCATGAAGGTGGGGCGTTTGGCGGCGGCTTCCAGGAAGGCCTTTGCCTCTTCGGTCGTGAACGGGTTCGCCTCGGTCTCGTCAACCGTCGGAGGGTCAACGAGGGTGGCGATGTTCTCAACGATCAGGCGGCGACGGTGCGCGATCTTCAGGGCGCGCGACAGGATGCGGTGCACTTTGAGCACGTGGGAGGCCGCGTGTCCCTCGTTGAGCATGACGCGGTACATCCGTTCCAGGTGCTCCGGTTGCAGCTTGTCGATGCGGTGCTGTCCGACCCCGGGGATGATGTCGTTCCTGGTCTTGGACCAGTAGTCGTCAAGCGACCGCGGTTTGAGCTTCAGGGACGCGATGTCGGTGAGGTAAGTGGTCATCCACTGTTCCACGGTCGGCTTGCGGCCAGCCTTGGGCGCGCGTCCCTTGTCGCGCAGGTCTTCCAGCTCGCGGACCTTGCGCTTGACCTCGGCTTCCGTCCGGGCCCGACGGTGGCGCCGGTCGGGACTGCCGTCGTCTTTGACGCCCATGGTGACGCGTCCGTGCCACCAGCCGTCGCTGCCCTCGTAGATGGACGACTCCATGTTCGGGTTGCGGGTGCTCATGCACTCCTCCATGCAGGAAGCCGCCCCGGAGCAGGTGTCCGGGACGGCTTCGCGGGTGGGCCGGTTCAGTTGGGGAGCAGTTCGAGGCTGTTCGCGTAGTCCTCAAGGACGTCCCAGCGGATGCGGCGGGAACGTCCGCGCTTGACGTACTTGAGCTCGCCCGCGGCCATCAGCTCGTAGACGGTGGAACGGCCGAAGCGGAGAACCTTGGCGGCTTCCTCCGGGGTGTAGAGCAACTGGGTGTGGGCGAGTGCGGGGGTACTCATCGGGGCGTACTCCTCGGGCGCTCTGGGGTTCTGGGGATCCGCAACATCCGCCACGCCGCAACATTGCTGGTCAGCGGCTTGAATCTGTGGCGGATGCCGTTTCTGTTGCGGATAGGTGCCGCCGCGCGGGGCACGCGGCGGCACCCGTGGGGTGCGGCTGGTCAGCCAGCGATGCGGAGCTGTCGTGTGTCGGTTTCCGCGGACATGTGGCGGCTCTCGGAAGGGCCTTCCGCCACAGATTCACCCCCGCTGACCTGCGATGTTGCGGACGTTGCGGATGTTGCGGACTTCTCAGGGGGAGGGGGGCAGTAGCGCATCCACGCATCGCTGAGGTCGTCCGCGTAGTAGCCCTTGGGGGTACCGCTGCCGACCCGGATCCCGCGGGGCTTGATGGGGGTGTTGTCGGGGCGCACGTACTGGCTCAGGAGCTTGGACAGGGCGCGTGCGGTGAGCGGCTTGACGCTCTGTCCGTCCTCGCTCAGGTCGGCCCACGGCGCGTCGTCCAGCGCGAGCAGGACTTCGAGGATGGCGGCGGTGGGCATCCGGTCGGCACCGCAGAACACCCGGTCGCGCAAGTCGGTCAGCAGGCGTACCCCGAGGGAGGCTTCGTCTCCCTGCGTGGCGGCCTTGATGAGCGCGACGCAGGCGGCGCGGGCCCGGTCGGGCCAGTGCCCGCCGGCCGCGTCCGCCACCGCGAGCAGGGGTTCCCACACGTCCGCGGGCCGGTCGGAGACGCCCTCGGGCATCTCGGGCCAGGCGCCTGCGATCTCGTCGTGCACGGTGGTGGCCCAGTCGGCGAGCCGGTCGCGCAGCGCGTGCCCCTGCTTCTCGTGGACGCGCCGGCGGTACGGTTCGACCTTTTCGTTCGGGGCTTTCTTGCGCATGCGGATGATGACGGAGCGGGTCAGGATCGTGTCCGGGAGCGAGCCGAGTCCGGCCATGGCGACCGCGCAGAACGAGGAGAACCACTCCGTGCTCTGGTTGGAGCCGTCCCCGACGCAGCGCAGGGACTTGGCGCCGCGCCGGTAGCCGGAGTTGAGGAACCCGCGGACTTCTTCGTTGCCGCCGGCTTTGGGGCCGAACACGGTGTCGATCTCATCGAAGAGCAGGGTGGGCGTTCCGCCATCGGCTTCCACGAGGCGGAACAGGGCGTTGGCGGACGCGTTGACGGTGGTGGCCGCCCGCGGGGTGAGGGTCTCCACGATCTCCAGCGCGCGGGACTTGCCCGACCCGGGTTCCGGGGAGAGGAAGGCGAGGCGGGCGGTGCCGTCGTAGGCGTCGATGAGGTGGGCGTGCGCGTCCCACAACGCGACGGCGACGTAGGCGTGTTCGGTGGGGAAGACGTTGAAGCGGCGGTGGAAGGCTTCCACCTCATCCAGCAGCGCGGCGCCGTCGATGGGGGCATTGGGCCGGGTCATACGGCGTTCCTCCCTTCGAGGTGACGGGGCAGGAGCAGGGTGCAGTGAGCTGTGGGAACGAGCTGAAAGGACGCCCTTCGGGCGACCTTCTCTCGGCCGCCCACGATCTGCCCGCCGCACGTAGGCGGGGCGTCCTTCGGCCCGTACCGGGGCAGGGGCAGGGGCAGGCAATCCAGGCGGGGGGAGCGGGAGGTGGTCATGCGGTTTCCCGCGGGGTGGCGTGGGCGAGGATCCACTCCATGGCGCTGCGGATCGTCGTGCGGCACTCGGCAGCCGACAGGCCCGTCGACTCCCCCGCCGCCTGGATTGCCTCTTCGACCGTGTGCCGGGGGATGTGTCCCCAGGCCACGAACCGGGCCAGCTTGCAGGCACTGCGGTACAGCGTGTTGTTGCGCCCGCCGGGGCCGCCCTCGACCGCCGCGGCCACAACCGCGCATTCCCGCTCCAACGCGGTCCGGGCGGCCTTCGTGCCGTCCCGCACCGGGGCCAGGACGGGCGCCCCGGCCGATTTCGCGGGTTCGGTCAGCAGAGAGGCCAGCCATCCGGGCAAAGGCGCCACAACAGCAGCCTCGGCGACTTCGTAGGCGCCCTGCGGGGTGGTGCTGCCCGCGGCGACGACGTAGCCGCCCCAGGCCCGGGTGTCGATGCGTGGCCCGAGCTTCTTCACCGTGCACTTCAGCCGGGCGCTGGGCGGGGCGGTGAAGTACAGGTGTTGGCCCCCGCTGGGAGTCCGCACCCGGTACGTGAGCGGGAAGGGCTGACCGGCGCGCTCGCAGAGCGCCTTGAAAGAAGTGGCGCCGTCAGGCGCTCCTTCCTGCTCTTGCGGTTTCGGCACGTCCAGGTCGACCACGAGCAGACCGGCCGGGCCGGTCGCGATCCCGACGTTGTACGGGCGGTTGGCCCACGCGGTGTGGATCAGCTTGGGATCGGTGGTGGCACGCTGTTCCGGGGTGCGGTGCCCGCTCGCACACCGCCCGGTGCGGGGGCAGTCGCGTTCGGGGTGCCCGGAGGGGCGTTTGGCGCCCGGGTGTAGAGGGATGACGGGCCAGCCGCGCTCAGCGGATAGCAGGGCGGCGGCCAGCAGGTGCAGGCTTTCCAGGGCCACGGTCACCGGCTGGTCTGTGCTGCGGTCGTCCGCTTTCGGGACGACGGTGAGGTGAGTCATGCTGGATGCCTCCAACAGGTCTGTTGTGGACTGGTTGGCCGGGGCGGTCGCGTGTCTTTGGCGAGATCGGGCGGCCGCCCCGGGCGCGGCTAGAACGGCGGTTCGGCGTCCGCGGCGGCGGGGTTGCCCGGGGTGTTCCACGGGTCACCGGCCGGGGCGGCGCCGCTGTTGGTGCGCTTGGCGTTGACCGTGACGGTGGTGAAGCGGACGGACGCGCCGATGTCGTCCACCTCGACGGCGAGCATGGAGCGCTTCTCGCCCTGGTCGGTGGTCCAGTCGTGCTGACGCATCCGGCCGGTGGCCACGACCCGCGAGCCCTTGCTCATGGATTCGGCGACGTGTTCTGCGAGGGTGCGCCAGGCGGCGCAGCGGTAGAAGGCGGTGGTGCCGTCCTTCCACTGGTTGGCGGTGCGGTCGAAGCTGCGCGGGGTGACGGCGATGGTGAACTTGGCGAGGGCGGCGCCACCTTCGGTGAACTTCAGCTCGGGGTCGTCGGTCAGGTTGCCGACGAGGGTGATCGGGGTCTCTCCGAACGACATGGTCACTCGCTCTCAAAGCTGGTGGGCTGGTGGTCGGCGGTGAAGTACAGGCGCACACGCTTGCTGTCGCGCGTGGGGTACTGGCGTGCCGGTCCGGTGTCGAACACGGCGGCCAGGGCCTGGCTGATGCGGTCGGCGTCGGCCGGCTCGCAGATGACGCGGATCTCGAACACTGCGCTCCTGGTCAGCGGTTGAGCTCGTTGCGGTTGCGGGCGATCAGCCCGTACGCGGGCGCGGTGATGGTGTTGGTCTCCTGCCGGACGGGCCCGCTGTAGTGGTGGTGGGTTTCCGTGCGGACACCCCGCAGGGAGCGCAGGGCCGATCCGACGGCGGCGACGACCGCGGCCACACCGGCGATGGGGAGGGTGACGAACAGAACCGAGGTGAGGGTGACGGCGGCGAAGCCCTGGCAGGCGAGCCAGATCCCGCACCCGATGCCCACGCAGGTGGCGCCGACGCCGATGCCGGCCACGGCGGTGCCCGCGGCCCACGCGGGAACCATTCGGTGGTCCGGCTGCGGGACGGGCGGGGTGGGGCCGTAGGCGGGCAGGGGGCTGGTGTCGCGGTAGGCGGTCGGCGTCTGAGGGGTGGGCCGGTAGGCGTCGGCGATGATCCGGCGGGCTTCGGCGGTGGCTTCGGCGTCGGTCATCCGCGGCTGCCAGGCCGCACGAGGGTCGTACTCGGGCATGACGGGATCTCCCGGCAGGGTCGGTCAGGTGAGGTGGCGGGCGGCCTCGGCGAGCGCGAGGCACATGGCGCGGACGGGTCCGGCTGCGCCGGTTCCGGCGGTGAAGAACCCGAACAGGAAGAGCACGAGAGCGCTGAACGGTCCGAGGTAGCGGCCGCGCAGCAGGACGAAGGCGAGCACCCCGAAGAGGGCGACGGCGGACAGGGAAACGATCACGAGCGGCCTCCCGGAAACAGGGCGGGCAGCACCCGTGTGTCGGGTGCTGCCCGCGTGATGGCTTGTCGTGTGTGCTTGTCGTGCGGCTTGTCGCTTGTCTTGTCTTGTCGCTTGTCGCTTCCCAGGTCACAAGCCGTTTCCGCGCCCTCAGGGCGGCGGTGGCGGCATGTGTTTTCGGTAGGCGACAGGCGACAAGTGATCACTGCTCGGTGGGCGGTTCGGGGGCGTGGCGGTGGTGGACGTAGCGGGCTTTGGTGCCCTCCCCGACACGGACGGCGGTGCCGTCGCTCACCCATGCCTTGAGCCAGCCGACGACCGTCTGACGGGTCGTGCCGTACTCCTCCGCGAGCGCACGCGCGATCGCGGACGCGCCGGTGCCCTTGGTGCCGGCAGCGAGCAGCAGGGCGAGCGCGGCCTGTTGAGCCGAGTTGTCCTGCTCGCCCCGCAGCGCCGACAGATTCAGCCCCGGCGCCGCAGCCGGCGGCGGCGCCTGCTCGGTCGGGGCTTGCGGGTCGGGTGCGGTCGCGAACTCCGCGTCGATCTCCGCGCGGAAGCGGGCCAGCATCTCGTCTTCCGGCGATACCTGCCCGGTTCCCCGGCGGTCCAGGGCGGACAGCTGCAGCCCCAACGCGGGCCCGTACTCCGTGGTTGTGCTGTCGTCGGTGGGGGCGTGGTCGCGCATCCATGCGGTGCGCTCCGCGTCCCACCGCCGGGCGTAGGCGGATCCGGCGGCCTTCGCCGACACGTCATCGAGCAGGGGGTGCCGGTCGGAGGTGGCGGCGATGATGTCGCGGATCTGGTTGGGCAGGATCCGCCACGTCTTGAACAGCCCGGCCGCCGATTCCGGGGTGGCCATGAACCCGGCGCCCTTGTAGGGGGCCTGGTCGACGCGCAGGCCGCGGGTGCCGGGGAACATCTTGCTCAGGTCCATGCCCTCGGTCTCGCCCCCCGTGAGCGCGACACGGACCTTGGCCTCGCGGCGGATCATCAGGTTCCCCAGCACACTGCCGGTCGCCCCGAGGGCGGTCAGGACGGTGCGCAGGCCCATGGCGCGGGCGATCCGGATGACTTCGAGGATCTTCTCCGCGAGCTTGCGCATCTGCCGGTCCGGGCTGGCCAGGATCTCCGCACCCTCATCGATGACCAGCATGATCTGAGGAATCTGCGCACTGATCGGCAGAAGGTCAGTGTTGGCCTTGGCCAGCAGGTCCTGATAGCCCATCTTGCGCTGCTTGGCGACCTTGACCGCGGTCTCCAGCATCAACACGGCCTCATCGAACGTCCCGGCAAGCCAGTCGACGCCCGGCCGTACCGGCTTGCCGTCCCCGGTGTCGATCTGCCCGTTGAGCGCGGGCAGGACCCAGGGCAGGCCGGCCGATCCGGCGTTGAGGTCGATCACCCACGTGAGGACGTCTTCGGCGCGGGCGAACCCGGCGAGGATCGCGTGGACCATGTTGGTCTTGCCCGATCCGGTGGGGCCGACGACCAGGGCGCACTGTTCGCGCAGGTAGGCGAGGATGTTCTCCGCGTTGGTGCGATAGCCCCACGGGATGCCCGTGTGCACGGACAGCGGGGCGTAGTCGGTCGGGTAGGTGCGCTCCTCCTCCAGGACGTTGACCGTGGTCACGTCGATGATGACCCGGCCCTGGTGGATACCTGGGGAGGCGACCGCGGTGCAGCCGTGCGGGAGGTGGGCGTCCGCGGACAGGCGGGCCGACTCGGAGGCGATTTTGGCGTAGGTGGCGCCGCCGCGCGGGAGTTCCGCGTCGATGGAGAACCCGGTCCCGGTGGGCCACATCTCGACCCCGAGGACGCGCACGGTCAGGGAGCACACCCGCTGGATGCGGTCGACCCATTCCGCGGCGATGGCCCGGCGCTCCGCGGAGAGCTCCGCGGCGATCTGCCGCTCATGCGCGGCGATCGCCTCCTCTTCGCGGGCCTCCTCGAACAGCGCGCTGGAACGGGCAGCGGCGCCGATCCCGACACCGAGGGTGGCCAGGGAGCCGAGGGCTGCCCAGGTGAGGGGGCCGTGGGTCATGGCCCAGGTGGTCCAGCCGGCCCCGATGAGCCAGGATGCGGCGCGGGTGGCCAGGGTGCGGCCGGCGTTGCGTACCCGCAGGCCGATCACGGTGTGGCCGAGGGCGCCGGCGGCGCCGACGGCCAGGGCCCAGCCGGGGGGCATGGCGGTGGCGGCGCCGGTGGTGGCGACGGCGAAGGCTCCGGTGGTCGCGGACAGGGCGCCGGTCACGGGTCCGTGACCGGCCGCCCAGTCCAGCACCGGGCCACTGCTCTGCTGCTTCTTGGCGGTGGCGGTGCTGCTCATCTCAGACGTTCCAGCCCTTCTCTGCCTCGGTGCCGTTGCGGGGGTCTTCGTGGCGGGCGATGTCCTGCGCGTGGACCTTGCGGAACAGCGGGCCCATGTCCTCGGCGACCGCGACGGCGCTCATCAGCGCGCCGTAGATGTCGCTGAAGCCGTTGGCGACTTCCTTTTCCAGCGGGAACTCGTTGTCGGAGCGCTCCGCGAGGATCTTCATCACGTTCGCCACGCTGGCCAGGGCGGCCGGGAGCCCTTCGACCATGGCGAGGATCTCCATGCAGTCGTCGGGCTGGTAGGCGTTGGCGGCCTCCTCCATCTCGGAAGCGGCCTCTTCGAACCGGAAACCGGTCACGTGCTCTCCTCCACTGACCTGGACCGTGCTGGGGGCGGGGGTTTGGGTGAGGACCTTGGCGGCGGGCCGCTCGACACGGTCTGCGATGCCTTCCGTGCCGTCGTGGTCGGCCTGCGCGTCGGCGGCGTCCTCCTGCTTGCGCAGGTGCTGGCGGGTGGCTTCGTCGCGTTCCGCGCGTTGCTCGGCCGCCGTCCGGGTCATGCGCCGGTAGAGGCGGCGGCCGGGGTACATCAGGGCCGGGATGTCGAACTTCCGGCCGATGGGGGTGGTGAGCATCCCGAGTAGGCCGGTGGGCAGGGCGAGCAGGGCGGCGAGCAGGCGTCGCCGGTGGAACCGGGCCGCGGACCTGCGCAATGCCTGACGTGCAGCCTTGCGGGCGGGGGCCTTGCGGATCTGGGCGCGCTGCGCGTCGACGGTCCCGTCGTTCTTGGCGTCGAGTTTCGCGCGCTGTTTGGCGACGGCCGCATCCCGTGCGGCACGGGCCTTACGGGCGGTGCCGTCGGCCAGGCGGCCAGTCAGACTAGACCGCTTGCCCGAAGGGGCCCTGTTCGAAAGGGTGTTGGGTTTGCGGCGGGCGTCGGCGACCGCGCGGCGGGCCGCAGTGCTCTGTGCCCGCTGCCCCGCGCGCGACCCGGCCGCTTGCTGCTGCGCGGCGCGCAGGGCCCGTATCTGCCGGATCCGACCCGAGTCCTTGCCGTTCCCGATGCCGCCCACACGCGGGGAGGCGCCGCGGCCGGTCGTACTGCTGGTCTTCCCGCTCAGGGTGGTGCCGGTGCTGTTGTGGCGGGACGCCGGGCCGACGCCGCTGCGGTGCCGGCCCGGTGTACTGCCCGACCTGCCCCCGGCGCGACCAGTGCGGGAGCCGGTCGGGCCGGTTCCGGTCCTGCTCGTTCCGCCGGTGCTGCCGTGGCGCAGGGCCGCGGTACGGCCGGCGGTGCGGGCCGCGTTCCGGCGTGCGGCGCGGCGGGAGTTGGGGGTGCGGGCGCGGGTGGCGGCGACCGTGCCGAGGACGACCAGGCCGGTCGCGGCGACGGCCGCGGCGATCGGCCCGCCGGCCAGGGAGGCGGCGGCGACTGCGCCGATGGTGCTGTTCGCCCCGGACAGGGCGAGCGGGACGACCGGCCAGCCGCCGGGCGTGTGCTCCACCTCGGTCCCGCTCTGCGCCGGGGTGGGCGCGGTGTCGGGCGGAGGGGACGCAGTGGCCGGGGCAGCCTCGACGGCTACCGGCTCGGTGCTGAGTTCCGTCATGCTGTGAGCACTCCCTTTGTGGAGTAGAGCGAAGGCCCGGATGCTCTGCCGTCCAAAGCGCGCGTCCGGGCCTTCGCGGTGCGGGAGGCACGGGTCAGAGCTGGTTCGGTGCCAGCTCGAAGTAGCCGACCGAGGCGCCGCGGAGGTTGGCGTCCTGCTCGGTGACGGCCTGGTAGATGAAGTGGTAGACGTCCTGGCGGGTGCTGCCGGGCGGGGGCGTGAAGGTGCCCTCCTGCGTCATCGAGAACCGGCCCGGCTTCTCCAGGGTGAGGATCCAGTGGTGCGAGCCCTGCGCCTGCGCGGCGTTGTCGGCGGCGGGGGTGGTCTGCGTCGTCACGGTCAAACTCCTACGCGTCGGTCAGAGGTGGGTGGTGCCGCTTGCCGGGTCTGCGCGCCGGGTCTGCGAGAGTGCCGCTCGCCGGGGCTCACCGGGTCTGCTTCACTGGTGCGGTCGACTGCTTCCGGCAGTCGCAACGAAGGCCAGCCCAATTGCCCTGGGCTGGCCTTCATTGGTGTGTGCCGGACGCTCTACGGTTGTGCGTCTTCCGCGTCGATCAGCGCGGCGTACGCCTTGCGCACCCGCTCCTCCTTCGCGGAGAACCCCGCCGCGCGGTAGGCGGCCAGGGCCTTGCGGTAGGACAGCGGGGGGTTGTCGGAGTGGCGCAGCCACCGCAGGACGACCGTGAGTTGCTCCTCGGTCAGGGGCTCGCCCGGCGCCGGGGTCTGGACACCGGCCACGGCCGCCACTTCGGCAAGCCCGGACAGGTCGACCGGGGCGCGTCCCGGACCCTGCGGGCCGGTCAGTTCGCCGATCGGGGACACGGCACCGACCTGCGGGGACACGGGGGACGCACCCGGGGACACACCCTCGCCCGACCACTGTCCTAGCACCTGCGCCAGGTCGTCGTCCGAGAACAGCGCCGGAACCTCCCGTACGTCGTCATCGACGGGGTGTTCGGCGGTGAGCTTCGCGAGTTCCTCGGCTGCCTCGTGGCGTACCTTCTGTGCCTTCCCCCGGGCCTTGCGCTCCTCGCGTTCCAGCACGGCCGCGGTCTTGTGCCGGTCGACCTTGGCCCGGGTGACCGCGCGGCCGATCGCCACCTGGTCCCGGGTGGCACAGCGGACCGCGTCGATCTGCTGCTGCGCTCCGGAGGAGATCCGGGTGGACTCCCGTTCCACGGCCATGATGAGCGTGGCCTTCGCGGCGGCTGGGACCACCGTACCGATGACCGCGACGGCCGCGGTGGCGTACATCAGACCGTGGGTGAAGAGCACGCCGACCGAGGTCACGAGGAACACCCAGCCGAGAACTGCGGGCAGGGTTCCCTTCGAGCCCTGGCGGCGGTGCGCGGTCTCCATGGCCAGCGCGTACAGCCACACAGCGTCGTAGATCCCGGCCACGGTGTACGCGAGCGGCGCCGGCGCCTGGCGGGAGAGGATCTCCCCCACGGCGTAGACGGTCCACCCCAGCGACATGCCGGTCAGCGCAACCGGCAGACTCCAATGAGCCGCCTTCCGCGCTACTGCCTTCGCATTCATGTACTTCACTCCGTTCATTGATCGTCGGGATAGGCGCACGGGACGCACACCCCGAGTGAGGCGGGGATGACGTATCCGGCGTCCGTGCGGCACTTCGGGCAGGTCCGGCGGGCGCGCATCGCGCACTCCAGTGCCCGGCGCTTGGCTGGGGTCATCGGCCGGACCGGCAGGGCCTTGTCGAGCCGGTAGAGGTAGGCGACCAGCGGCCCACGCCGGTAGCGCGGGCGCAGGATCTGCCCGACAACCGGCTGACCGCCGGGTCGCAGCCCGCGGGCCCGTAACTGCCGCCTGGTCGCCAGCCCGTCCGGGGCGCAGCGCCAGGGGTAGGTGGGAATGCCGAACCGGGCGCCGTTCGGGTCGAAGCACTTGCCCCACGCGGCCATCAGACCGCGGACCCGACCGGCGCGGGTACGTCGCCGAAGCCGGCCAGCTCCAACGCGGCGCCCGCGTAGTCGACGGACGCCTTCAACACCCGCGTGCGGCCCCCGCTCTGCTCGCTGTAGACGACGTCGTCCGGGACGATGCCCAGCGCGTCCCGCCACGCCTCGAAGCCGGCCAGGTCGTCATGGAACCTCAGCCGCAACAGGTCCGGGAACACGGGCGACACGTCGACGTCCGGCGCGGGCAGGTGCCCGAAGTCCACAGCAAGCAGGCGCAGCACCCGGAGCGGCACGGCCAGACCGTCCAAGGGCAGGTCCTGGCTCATGCCGCGGCCCCCCGGCGCACCGGACGGCGGCGGGCCGGTCGGGTCAGCGGGACCACGTCGAAGAGCTCCGGGTGGCCGTCGACCACCTGCGCGGCCAGCCGGATCAGGTCGTCCGGCAGGCTGCCGTAGTCGGTGTCGGTCAGGATGTCGCGGGCCGCGTCCAGACGCGCCGCCCGCTCCTCCTGCGACTCGCCGTCGACACCGAGCCACAGCTCAACAGGCGTGCCGAGGGCGAGTTCGAGGAAATCCCCAGGATTGTCGGCCCGATGGCCCGACACGAAGGAACGCATGAGAACTCCCAGCTCGAAGAGATGAAGGAGGCCGGCGACCGTGAGCAACTCAGCGGCGAGACAGAAGGCCGGCAAGGCGGGCACCACCGCGAGCGCGGCGGGCCACAGCGCCCCGACCGGGAGTCGAACCCGGCCTGCGACCATCGGGGCGGTTGAATTCAGCGGCCGGTCAGACCGCGTACGGGTGCGGACCGCGCGGACGCGGCGGGAGCGGGTCCTTCGTCTTCTCATGCTCCGACCCGGCCATCAACGGCCGCCCCGAACCCGGGCGTTGCCCTCGCTGCGCTTGTTCACGGCGGCGTTCTTCCGGGCCAGTTCGGCCCGCTCCGCGTCTGTCAGACTGGTGATCACAGGTGCCTCCAACCAGGTGCCTGTACGCGGTCCCCGGGGTGCGACCCGGGGACCGCTCTTGTGTGCTGGGCCAGGGGATTCCGGCTCCCCCCGCCCCGCCCGGACGGACCTGCGCACTAGACGCGCTCCACACGGGCGGGAAGAGGCAACCGGCGCGGCGCTAGCCGCCGCGAATCGGTGGAAGGTGACCGGTCGTCCGCAGCATTACGAGGTGCCCACGGACCGGGGATGGAACGGCGCCGCCGTGCCGGTCGATCACGGCCGCGCCCATCGCTTTCGTCGACTCACTGCCACTCCTTCAGGCCGCTGAACAGGGGAAACACACTGCAAGGGGGACCTTGTCCCCACTCGCCGGCCGTTGCTCGCGGTCACCGGGCCACCTCGCCAGTCGGGCCGAAGCCCTGTCCTCTGGCCTTTAGCGGGATTGCAGCGTCCCCGCCCTTTGCTCGTGCTGCATGAGCCGCTTCCGCTGAGTAGTTCCGTCCAGCGGATGCAGTACCTGTTTTACAGGTACTGCATAGTGGTCCGTCAAGTCTGCCGACGGAACCTCTTGGTTTTCGCGCCGGGACTTCTTGGCGCTCACTCAGAATCGCTGCAGGTCGGGGGAGTTGTTCACCCCGTGCGTGGACAGCTTCGGGAGTTCTGGCTACCGTCAAGACGTCCCTAGACGTCCCAACGGGGGTCCAGATGTCTAACGAACGCTTGCGGTCGGCTCTGTTAGCTCGAGGCATGACGGTTCAGGGGCTGGCTGAAGCGATCGAGGTCAACCCGAAGACCGTGGAGCGCTGGATCACGCAGGGTAAGGTGCCGTACCGGCGTCACCAGTACGCGACGGCCGCACTGCTCAAGGTCGACGTCACGTCACTGTGGGACGACGGCCGTACGATCGACAGCGCAACCGACCTGTCCAAAGCTGAGATTGGCACGGTCTACCCTCACCGGCACACCGTGCCGTCCGGGCTGTGGCGCGAGATCTACGGCAGGGCACAGAAGACGCTTGACGTGCTCGTCTACTCCGGTCTGTTCCTCTCGGAGGATCCGCTGTTCCATGACCTACTCAAGGCGAAGGTGGCGGCCGGCGTTCGCGTGCGGATCCTGCTCGGAGACCCTGATAGCGCGGCCGTCCGACAGCGTGGGATAGACGAAGGTCACCGGATCATGGACGGCAAGATTCGCAACGCGATGGTGCTCTACCGCCCGCTCATGCGGAGTCACCCGGAAATCGGGTTCCGGCTGCATGACTCGACTCTCTACAACTCGATCTACCGCGCTGATGACGAGATGCTCGTCAACCCCCACGTCTACGGTATCGGTGCCTACATGGCCCCCGTGCTACACCTGCGCCGCCTGGCCGACGGGGGGCTGTTCGACACGTACGCGAATAGCATCGAACACACCTGGGAGAACGCGCGCCAGATCACCGACGCGGACTTTGAGAGCAAAACGGGAGCCTGACCATGGGGCGGATCGACTACCTTCACGACCCCGACGCGCCGCCGGCCAACTCGGTTGTGCCGTCCGTCGTCGCGTTCGTGCAGAACGACGCGGGGGAGGTGCTAATGATCCGGCGGTCCGACAACGGCCGTTGGGCACTGCCCGGCGGTGGTCACGACGTGGGGGAGTCCATCAGCGACACCGTCGCGCGGGAGGTCTGGGAAGAGACGGGGATCAAGGCCGAAGTCCTCGACATGTCCGGGATCTACACCGACCCCGGTCACGTGATGCAGTACGACGACGGCGAAGTCAGGCAGCAGTTCAGCATCTGCTTCCGGGCCCGACCGGTCGGCGGTGAGGTGCGTACGAGCAACGAGACAACAGAAGTCCGCTGGGTCACCCCGGCGGACCTGTCGCAACTCGACATCCACCCCACGATGCGGCTCCGCATAGAGCACGCCATGGACCGTACGCGCAAGGTTCCCTACATCGGTTGACGCTTGGCGGCGGCGACGCGAGCCAGGACGCGGGACGTACAGCCGAGGATCTCGGGTTCCGCCCGGCGGATGAACTTTCCGATCAGGCTGTCGGGCCCGTAGCGCCCGGTGATCTCGTTGATCCGGTCGATCGGGTTCGTCGGGGTGCCGTCGGGGGTGGTGTTCATGTCGCAGTAGCAGAGCGCGTCGTTCAGGGGCTCGTGCTCGCGGGGGAACTCGCCTTCCAGTTCCTCGCGCATGCCACGTGCTTCCGCCTCCAGCCATGAGCAGGAGTGATGAGCGACCAGGTTGATGACACGGTGGTCGGCGTCTGCCACATCCCGGAGATAGCGTGCGCCGTCCAGCGGGTGAAAGCCTGTCTTGGCCAGGTCCGGCGCGTAACCGATGTCGTGCAGGACTGCCGCCGCCTCCAACAGGTCTGCATCCTGACCCAGGACGAGCGCGATCGTGCGCGCCCTCTCGGCCACGCCGAGGCAGTGCTTCCAGCGCCGTGGAAGCGGCTCGGCGAGCAGGGACTCAGCCAGGGGATAGGCCCACTCGGTCAACGTCGGCAAGCTACGAACGCTCCTCTCGCGTCGGCACGGCGCGGACCGTCCGCACCCTGCCCTGTCCGCCACCCGCCAGCACGCCGGCGGTCTCCAACTTCTCCAGTGCTTTGGTCACTGTGGGCCGTGAGACCCCGAATCGGTCGGCCAACACGGAAGCGCTCGGAAAGGGCGCACCAACTTCGAGTGCCTCAACCGTGATGATGTCGGCTATGCGCTCATCGAGGGAGCGCCGGTCGACTCGTGTACCCGGGCGCACGACACGCCACCGGCCCCCGGGCGCTGGCTCAGCCGTACCTTCCTGGCGCAGCACGCCGAACGCGCGGAGGGCGACTCCGCGCGAGACCTTGTGGTCGCGCATGACCTCAGCCAGGGACGGGAGCTCCGTCATGTCGGGGTCGGCCGCGATCAGGGCCTTGAGTGCATCCGCGACCTTCAGGTAGGTCCCCCGGGGGCTGACCTGCTGAGACACCATTCTCCTTCCCCAGCCTGCTTACCGTGCGTTTCAAGCTTCCCATGGCTTCCGGTGCGGCAGGAGGCTGTCGTGCAGTGGCTCCCTACCATTGGCACCAGAATTAACGGTCGCACTCCCTGTCATGTCGCCAGTTAATTTCTTGAAAAAACAGCCACTACCGTGAGTCGCACGCTCTTCACGGCGCCGCCCTCTTTACTCACTCCGACAACCTCAATTGGCCTTCTTTTTTCTCTTTCTCGACGGGCATATGATGACTGAAGTTCTGATTCATCGATGTTCCATGCTTGGGCTACGGCCCGAATGATGATGCCTGGCATCGAGTTCGGCGGCACCGAGTTATCGCCGACAGAAAAGTGTTCCACCCAATCGTAAAAGCCAATATCTCGCCCGCCGTATGAGTCGCTACCTCCATTCAATACCGACGAGTACCCTGGATACATAAGAATCACGTTTTCTTGAAGCTCATGTTGACCGGTGGCTCTTCTGCAATAGTTAGACCATGCGGCATCCTGCAATAGGATGATACGAGGCAGCCTTTTGCAATGCTCGACTAGTTGCGCATATGTCACCGAGCCGGCCGACGTTTCACCCACTGGCAGTTCCTCTGGGTCTGCGTAAAGGGCCACCAGCTGATGGGTGATATTTTGCAAGTAATTGTCCCATGTCGGATTCCACAATTTTGCCTGACTGGTGGCCCAAGCAGAGAAGTCCTGTGCAGAGATAACGGGGATGGCAACATCGCGCGCTGCACGCAGTGTTCTGCCAACGATTAGACCTGCACAGTTTTGCATGCCTGATTTGGCGCGCACTCCGCCGACTACGAGTGGAGCAGTGATGGAAGTCCAGTCCGCTCCATGACTGTCATCGGAGTCGGGACGCGCGCGGATTTTAGCATCGCTGATCATAGGTGCAATTGCTATCCTGGCCACCATTTCCCCGAGAGACGTATAGACAGGCTCGAGGTCGCCGCTGATTACCTGCTTGAATTGCTCGCGCTCACTTGGATGAGTATCTGCGTGTAGCCGATCAATAAGTGAGTCACGGTCGAGGCGTTTCCAGTCATCTGCTTCTACAGCAAGAACGCGCCCCCCATCTTCGGTTACCACATACAGATTTACATCCAGCGCAGGGCAGAGCCAGGCGCAATACTGCGCCAAAGTTAGTGTGTGACTCTCTAGAATTCCGCGACCATCATCGATAGTCAGTAGTTTGGATAGGTCCGTATTTAGTAGCACCCTGACTTCGGTGCCACCAGTCACTAGCTGCTCATGATACTCGGCATTCCTCAGCAACGGGCGCCCCGTCAGGCCCTTTGCGAACTCAAGTACCATCGTCTCGCTCGCGGCAGCATCGTAGCGCCGGGAGGTTACCCGAACTGAGCGGCCAATCATAAATACGGAAAAGAAACCGATACCGTATTGCCCCGTAGGGCGAAATCCAGAAGAAAGTAGGCCCGGGAGGTCTCGCCGAGAGTTGGGTGAATCCCAATAAGATGTGCCGAAGTTCAACAGTGCATTCGTCAGGACATTCTTTGACATACCGAGACCTGTGTCGTGGATACAGAGCCAGGTCCCGTCTACCTCGTCATTTAGTGAAACGGTAACATCCCCTGTGATTTCCCAGGGGCGCGCTCCGGATGCACCGAGGAGGGATTTCTTAGCCCGCACGGCGTCAGCAGCGTTACTGATCAATTCGCGAATGGGGACCGATGAATCATTGCCGTATAGTTCTGCGCCCCCCAGTCGGCGGACGAGAGTGATTACATCGGTAGCCTTGATCGTGGCGTCTATCGGGTGCCAGCCGTCGGTCCGAATGTTCCGAGAGAGCTCTTCCAGGTCGCTAATACCTACTACGCCGCGCGCAGCAAATCGATTTCTCCCTGTATCAGATAGGATGTTATCGGCCGCTGTAAGTTCGTGATGGAGAGTTAGGAGGGCGTCGTGACAGACCCACCAAGCTTCGGATTCGGTCCGCCCAAAGGGGCTCAAGCTGGTGTAAGACAATCGATCATCATGAATGCGAGGCTTCTGAAGCTTGTCCTGAAAGACCCAGTGCGGCATTGATGCTCCTCCTGGGTTCCGTACAGCGCGCAAGAAGGCAGGTGCCCTACGGGAATCCAGATGACTGGCATCTGCACATCGGAGAATTAAGGCAAGTGCCAGTGGGTCCACTTCCCACGAACTGGGCATGCTGGCACGGGCACCAATTCGCACACTGAACTCTTCGCGCAGCACCCTTGATGGCCACCAATGGCTCGCTGCGATGCGGCCGGCAAGGTGTCCATATTGGTTGCGCAGTTCGGCGTCTTCGAGCAAGTAGAATGGTTCGCCCGTAGCTGTGTCCTCATATGGCTGCAAGGGAACATTTGCCGCGAAGTCAGCGTGCGTCTCGCGCAGGTAACGCGAGATCGCTCGGGATTTTATCTCCAGATCTGGTTGGGCAAGTTTCTCGGGCGAAGGATATACGCCGTTCTCCGCTCGATATTCCGACGTCACAATATCCAGCCATCTTGCGTCTTGCTTTACATTTTCCATCCCTCCAGGAATTGCCGCCATGCCATTGGCTAGATCATGGGCAAGGAAGGCGATGCCCAGGACGTAAATCTCGGCGGGGTTTAGTGTGTACTCTGGCCCACAAATCAGCTCGGCATACTCCCACAAGGCGTCGATGTGTGAAATATCGTGCTGTGTTAGATCTGCAGAGTCTCGACTAATTTCAGCAGCGATCAGTGCAGCCCGTTTGCGGCTACTCTTAAACTGCTCTGCAAGCCGCTGCGCCTCGCTCTGCGCTTGCAGTCCAGTCTGCTCGCTGAAGAGTCTCCAAAATCGCGTTTCTTCGTAGTCCATCGATGCCTCCGATTGACCGATCGTTGACTCTCCGTCACCTTCACGGGCGGCGCAGGAGCAGAATAAGCGCGATCGACATACAGTCGCCCGCTGTCCTATTTAATTGCAGGTATCACGAGAAGCCCAGAAAGCACCCACATCAAGATTACGGAGAAGATAATAAAGAGCAGGACGTAGGTTTCATACCAGCGAAATAGGTTGCCAGGGCGAGGTCGCTTGCGGAATCCAGGCCCTATCATTTCGTCCGTTATGTCGCATTCTTCGTTTCGATAGTCAAGCCAAGCGGCTGCCCCTGCCGCGATCAAAGCTACTGTGAATGCGGCAACCATTGTGGTCAGTGCTAGCAATCCGACCACTCCGGAGCGAGCTACGTCTGGGGCCACTTCCCACTTTCGATAACCGACGAAGAGCGCCAACGCCGCTCCGACCAATGCTGTAGCGAGCGTCTGGTAAATGGCCAGGAACCGATGGGTATTCTCGTTCACAGCTTGGATCTGCTGCAGTATGTACCGGTACCGCTCCAAAGCGAACTGGTCGCGAAGCGCACCCGATTCCGGCGTGTTCGGCTCCGATGCAGTCATGCCCCCACCTTCTGTACTCTCTGCCAGCATAGGATGAAGAGTCGTTCCAGTAGGGCTACTTGCGGGAACTCCACATTGAAGGCGCTAGCCATGAGCTGGCGGGCAGTCAACGCAATGACACCCTCTCAGGCATGTAGACGCGGCAGCTCGCACCGATGGCAGTACTCCCTCAGGGCCCACCCGCGCCCCTGCACGGAGGGGCGAAGGCATGGCTCTGACGGGGCCGCCTCAGGCGCCGAGATGAGGCAGCCCCGGGCGCGAGGGTCGACCGGAGTAGTGGCACGAGCGCGGAGCGCTCCCATCCGTCTCCCGTAGCCCCAGGCAGAGACGAGCGAGCGCGGTTCGAGGCATCCGGATCCGGTCCGATTATCCTGGGCAGAGGTGTAGCTCTGCGCGGTACGGGCGTGGTTAGCCCACGAGTAACTTGTGCTACGTCGGTGTTCAAGATCGTCGACGCTGCTGGTGGTCTCAATGGCGGTCTCATTCGGCGTCCGATCCACAATCGTCCGCCGTGGTCCGTCTAGGTCCGTTCCCCCTCCTGACCAGGCCATCATGCTGCTCCGGGGACGTGAGTGGACACCCTCGGACCAAGATCGGACAACTCGTAATGCGTAGGTCTCGGGTTCGAATCCCGAAAGCGGCTCCACTGGAACCCAGCTCAGACGGTGTCTGAGCTGGGTTTTCTCGTTCACGGGCGGGTGATGGTGATGGTCGTGGTGTGCTGCGGTGCCTCCTGGGGGGCGGTGGTGATGGTGAAGGCGTCCGAGGTGAGGGGGGAGCCGAGGGCGCGCAGGTGGGTGTCGAGACGGGCGGTGAAGAGTGCGCGGACGTGGGCGGCGCGTGCCGCGGCCAGCTGGATCGATCTGCCGAAGTGGGGCTGGCCGGAGACGGTCACGGAGGCGTGTCCGGTGATCAGGACGGTGGGGCGGGTCGCCGAGGGGCCGGCGTGCCGGGCGACGTCGCCTGCCAGCGCGTCGAGGTGGGCGGTCTGGGCGGGGTCGAGGGTGGGGGTCTCCTCGGCGGTGAAGGTGATGTCGTGGGTGTGCGCAGGGGCGGCCGGGGCCGGCTCAGCGGGTGTGGTCCAGTGGAAGACGTGGCCGGTCACCGAGCGGGGAGTGCTGTGGGGGCCGGTGTCGTCATGGGGGTGCAGGGTGATGCGGACGGGCTGGCGCATCAGGGCGGTGGCGCCGCTGCGCTCGGCCTTGCCCGGTTCGGTGGGGGGCAGGTCGTGCGGGAGGGCCGGGGCGGGGGCCGGGGTGGGGCGGCTCGGGGTGCCGGGGGAGCGGGTGACGGGGCGGTCGGAGTCGAAGGCCCGGTCGCGGGTGAGGCGGGTGGTGTTGAGGGGGATGCCGAGGACCGGGTCCTGGGTGAGGACCGCCAGGTCGGCGGGGGAGACGCTCCAGTTGTAGGAGTGGGTGGCGGCCGTGGCCGACTCGTCCTTGACGGCGACGGAGAGTTCGTCGTCGGCGGCGGTGCGACGGCTCAGCTCCTCGGCGGGGCCGATGGCCTCCATCGACACGACGAGCGAGGTGCCCGGCACCCGGTAGGGGAGCGCCGGGGAGGCCAGTTCGTGGAAGAGGGCGGGCAGCGACTGGCCGGAGAACATCTGACGGATCGCGAACTGCTCCTCCAGCGTGAGACGTTGTTCCTGGCTCAGGTCGTGGCCCGCGCCGAGCCGGGAGTCGGCGGTGAAGGTGGCCAGGAACCGGGAGGCGTGTTCGGTCACGGACGAGGGCAGCACGGTGTGGGCCGCCCAGCCGGCCGCTTCGGCGCCCTTGGCGAGGGCCCAGGAGTAGTACGCGCCGGTCTGCCCCAGCACGCCGTCGCCCCAGGGACGCGGGGCCGCCTGGAGCTGGACGGCGGTGTCGTGCAGGGCCTTGGTGTTGTCGAAGCCCACCAGGTCGTGCGCCTCGTGCAGGGTGTTCTGCCAGGCGGCCCACTGGGCGGGGTCGCGGACCCGGCCGAGTTCGATGCCGAACGGCTGGGCGGCCGGGTGGGCGGGGCCGTCGTGGGCGGCCGGTGCGCCGGGATGGGGAGCGGCGGCCGCGTCTTCGGTGAGGGACAGCGGCACCCAGGCGGTGGCCTGGTGCGGGCCCACCGGATCCGGCTCGGCCGGCAGGCGCACGAAGCGGCCGATCTCGGTGCGCCGGGTGACCGTCACCTCGTACCGCAGGTCCGTGGTGAAGCGGGCGTTCGTGTCGCCGAACCCGGACGTCTTGTGACCGACGGTGGTGGTCACGCCGGACTCGGCGCTGCTGCCCCGGCCGCCTTCGAGGGTGCCGGCGGGTGCCGCGGACAACGCGTTGACGTGTGGCACCGGAGGATCGACGGAACCCCGGAGATTGCCTTCGACGCCGAAGGTCCCCTTGGCGCCCGCCTTGCCCTTGACGGTGTGCGCGGCGGTGACCTCACGGGTCAGGGGGCGGTCCGAGCGGGAGCCGTCGTCGTGCCAGCCGTCGCTGATCCCGCGTACCAGCACCTCGGTGACGACGTGTCCGGCCCGCGTCATCTCGACGTGCCGGTCCAGGACGCCTGGGCCGACGAGCTCGTCGTAGCGGGCGGCGAGGGCGTCTGCCGAGTAGGTGTCGGCGAACGGGAGGGCCGCCACCGGGTGGGCGCCGGCGTCCGGCCCGCGCAGCTGCCGGTCGATCTCGTGCAGCACGGGGTCGGTGTCGGGCAGGTGGACCAGGGCACCCCCTGAGATGCCCTGGTCCAGCAGGGTGGCGCGGAGTTCCCGGGGCGGGACCGTGGCGACGGCGCTCCCCATGCGGACCACGTCCTCGTCGGAGAGGAGGACGTCGATGTCGTGGAAGTACGGGACCGGGCGGCCCACGTGCGGGGCACCGGACGCCTCGGTGAGGCGGCCGGCCACCCGCACCTCGGCCGTGGCGCGGTAGACGTGCCAGGTGCCGGTGTGGCTGACCTTGCGGGTGGTGCCGGTCTGCTGCTTGAGCGTGTCCACGTCGTCCCACTGGCCGCCGACCTTGGCCTTGCCGCCGCCGCGCACCTGGAACGTGGTGGTCAGCGCGCCGGTCGCGGTCTCGGGGAACAGCCCGAAGTCCGGGCCGAGGCTGCCCTTGACGGACCACGACGACTGGTCGGCGAGGGAGGTGGCGCCGCTCGCCTTCAGCTCCAGGTCGAGCGTGGCGTCCCCGGACAGCGTCTCCTGGTACCGCAGGCCGATCAGCCGGGTACGCACGGACAGGCCCACGGTGTCGGGGGCCCGGCCGTCGCCGACGTGCCGGTCCAGGGTGTTGGCCCAGCCGGTGTGCGAGGCGGACACCAGACCGGGCAGCTGGGCGCGGCCGGCCAGGGCCGCCACCGCCTCGTCGAGATCGTCGGGGATGCGTGGCGGTTCGACGTCGGGCTCGCGGGACCGGTACGCCGCCTCCAGCGCGGACCGCGCCTGCCGCTGGAAACCCGCCTCGTCGGTGACGCGCAGGACGGCGTGTGCCAGCGGCAGCCGGGGGTTCGGCAGATACGCGGGCGCGGACGGGGAGCGCTCCGCCCGGCGCACCTCGACCCGCAGCCGGTCGTCGGCCGCGAGGGCCACCTCCCGCACCCCGTCCGGCCCGTGCCCGTCGGCGGCGCGTGCGGCCGGCAGGCGGCTCGGTGGCGCCCCCTCCCGGTGCGGGGCGACCAGGACGCGATACGTCACCGGGTAACTGAACGCGTCCCCGGGGCCCTTGTACTGGAACGTCCGCTTGGCCTGCGTCTCGCTGGACGCCACGGTCGCCCGGGACGGGCCGTAGGAGCCGTCGACACCGGCGTTCCCGAACGCCCTGACGGTGTCCGGCGGGTTCAGCGCCCTGCGCAGGAAGCCGCTGACACCGAGGGTGTGCTTGCTGCCCCGGGTCACCCCCTTGTCGGCGGCGTGCCCGCGGGCCACCGTCGTCTTCGCGGTGCCCGCCGCCGCCCCGTCGTGGCGGCCCGCCCCGGTGTCGGCCCGGACCACCACCTCGTACGTACGACCCGGCAGCCCTGGCAGATGGGAGGCGTCCAGGGTGATCCGGAAGGTGCCGTCGAGGAGATCCTCGCCGTCGGCGCGCAGCCCGGACCGCGACACGCGTTCGCGCAGCAGGCGCTGGTTCTCCATGGCCTGCGGGGTGACCCGGCCGGCGGTGCCGTCGGGCGGCGGCAGGATGCCGGGGGCCAGCTCGCGCAGCCGCTCGGTGATGTGCCGCTCCAACTCGCGGGAGCCGGGCACGTCGACGAAGGCGGTGCGCTGGGCGACCAGCGGCGCGCGGAGGTCACGGGGCACGGCGCCGGCGCCGGCGTCGGAACCCGTGGGCGGTGCGGCCGGGCGGTCACTGACACGGATCACCTCGCCGGTGCGCACGGCGGCCGGGTTCTCCTCGTCGTGTCCGGGCGCGCCGCGCGCGGGAGCGGGCTCGGGCTCGGCGCGCACCGCGTGCAGGCCGTCCGGGCCGGGGGACAGCCGCTCGCGCAGCACCTCCAGCCGGAACCGCACACCGGTCCTGACCAGGTCACCGGTGTCCTTGCGCTCCAGGCTCCGCTCCAGCGAGAAGGTCTGTTTGCCTTTCTCCTGGTGCGCGTGGCTGGCCGCGTAGGTGTAGCCGCCTGTCACCGACAGCCAGGACGACTCCTTCGTCGTGCCGCTCTTCCACAGCCGCTGCGCGCCGCCGCCGTTCAGGCCTGCGCCCCAGGTGGAGGTGTCGCTGCGGCCCGTCGCGTGCTCGCCGGTCTCCTTGCTGGTCACGGTGGACTTGCCCGCGACGGTTCCCTCGCGCACCGATGTCTCGGGTTCCAGGGTGAGCCGGAGCCAGGCGTGGCCGCCGTCGGTGAGGTCGAGCCGTTCGGAGGTCAGTCCCCAGCCGGCGGCGTGCTCGAAGCCGTCGACGACGTTCTTCGGGGACAGGAACTCCAGGATGGCCTGGTGCGCGACGCCGTCGGGACGGCCCTCGCGCGGAAGGCGCCGGAAGATGTCCTCGTGCAGCGCGCTCAGGCCGGTGACGTCGAGCGGACGGCCTTCCGGCGGGCCTGGGCGGTCGCTCTCCCAGCCGTTCCACTCGGCGGCGCGGTCGTCCGCCGGGTCCGGTGCCGTGCGGGTGATCTCCGCGGTCACGTCGCCGGTGACCGGGTCGCCGGCGGCCCGGGGGAGGGGGTGGCCGTCGGGGCCGGTGACGGTCGCCTCGTAGTGGAAGCGGGAGACGTAGGTGTCGGTGGGGCCGGTGAGCGAGGTCTTGGTGCCCGTCTCGGCGCCGGTCCTCACCGAGGTGTCGGTCGCGTGGGTGGCGCCGCCCGCCTTGACCGACGGGGTGATCAGACCCATCCGGTCTCCCCGGCCACCGGCCTGGACGATCAGGTTCGGGGCCAGGTCCAGCCCGGCCTCCGTGGTGGTGAGCGAGGTCTTCTTGGGATCGGCCGCGCGCTTGGCCTCGGCGGACCGGTCGTAGCTCTTGCCGTCCCTCTCCTCGGCCGTCGCCTGTTCCGCGCGCCGCGTCCAGTTCTCGGGGGTCGCCGTGAGCAGCACCTCGTGCGGGGCGCCGGCCACCCGGATCTGGAAGCGCCAGCCGCCGTTGACCATCTGCTCGTGCCGGGTGCGGAAGGTGGCCGGGTCGAACTCCGTGTCCAGCCGCTGGACGAGTCGGCGGTCGGCGCGGTGCGCCCCGGGCAGGGTGGCCAGCACCCGGGCGCGCAGCGCCTCCGGGCCGGGGGCGTCGGTGATCCGGATACCGGCCAGCGACCGCAGGTGCCGGCCGCCGAGCCGGGCGGGTGAATCGGCGGGGGCGGGGGGTTCGGCGGCTTCGGGGGGTTCGGGGGCCGGCGCGGGGTGGTCGCCGGCGGGTGCCTCCGCCAGGTGGGGGGCGTCGCCCGGCGGTCGCGGGGGCGCGGGGTGGCCCTCCGGCGCCGGAGTCACGGGCTCCGGCTCGGTGCCCCCGACCACCTCCCCGACGGCCGCCTCGGGCGCCGTCACCGGTGACACCCGGGGTTCCTCGGGCCGCGCCCCGACCGCCACGTCCTCGGACGCCGACGAGGAACGCAGGGAGCCTCCGGCCGACTTCGGTTCAGGCTGCGGCTTCGGCTGCGGCTCCGGTCCCGGCTGCGGCTCCGGGTCTCGGGGCTTCGGCTGTGGCTCCGGCTCTGGGGGTGAGAGGTGCTGCTCGTGGCCTGTGGGTGCTGGTGCCCGCTGCCCGTCCTTGGTGAGGAGCTCCGGGGGAACGTGGACGAGTTCTGGGTCGGCGTGTCCGGGGCCGAAGCGGAGGAGGGGTTCGCCGCCTTCCCGGTGGGAGTCCACGATCTTGCTGAAGATGCCCTTGCTGAAGGGCGTGGCCGGCTCCCAGGCCATGTGCGCCCCGTGCATGACGCCCATGTCGTTGGTCAGCATGGCGCCGACGACCTCGTCGTACCGCTCGCCCCTCAGCCGGGTGCCGCCCGGCGTGCTGATGTCGAACACGTCGTGGTCGCCGGTGATCTCCCGCCACTCACCCTGGTCGTCCCGGCCGAGCACCACCCCGTCCTCGACCCGGAACCGGTCCTCGGAGCGGAGCCGGGCCATGACCGGCGCCAGGGCCTTGAACTCCTCGGCGCGCTGCGCGTACCGCGCTTCGATCCGGTTCCAGGTCGGCTCGTCGAGGTCGCCGCGCTCCGGCAGCACCGGATCGAAGTAACCGACCAGACCGCGTTTCTCGGGCTTGGCCCCCAGCTGGACGTCCAGGTCGTTGATGGACTTGGCCTTGATGTCCTTGGGCTTGGGCAGCCTCCCCGCTTCGAGCCAGTGGACGGAGGTCGGGTTGGTCGGGCGGACGTCGATCACGAGCTCGCGCGCCCGCGCCAGCCGGTTGAACTTGTCGAAGTTCTTCTCCGGGATCCCGTAGCGCGACCGTGCCACAGCCGGGGTCACCACCCGGGAGGACGAGGACTCGGCGGGAACTTCCGTGTCCGGCTGCTCCTGCGCGGCGGACGACGCCTGGTGCGCAGAGGCGTCGTCCGAGGAGGCGGTACGCCGGTTGTCTCCGCTGCTGACGGGGGCGCGGGGGGCGTACTCGTCGGGGTGCGTTGCGGAGCTTTCCCGGACCACGGAAAGCACCGGGGGTGTGTCCGTGCCGTGGAAGACGGATTCCACGCCGTCGGACAGCGCGAGGAACTCGTTCTCGGAGTGGTAAAGGAAGAGGGTGTGCTCAGGGTCCCCGGGTCTGCTCTGCAGGTACGTTCCGAAGACCTGGTGCAGCGGGATCTCCTGCGCGGTGACCCAGAACGGCCCCAGAGTGTGGTCCTCTTGCGTCGCGTCCTTGTACTGCGTCAGCAGACTGAACGAGTCCGCGGGCCCGCGCCGCATGCGTACCCGGTCGCCGATGCCAGGGGTTATGCCGTCGTTGGCCTCTTTCACCAGATCCCGCTTGTCCAGACGCAGGAGCTGGACGACACCCCTCCCGGCGTCCACGTTGGGCATCTTCACCCGGGTCAGGATCTCGTGGGTGAAGACGTGCTGGGCCACCATGCTCCGCATGTACACCGGGTCGAAGCGCGTCACCAGCTTGGCATCGTCATGGCCCATGGGCGGGAAGGTGTCGTCGTGGAGATCCGAGTCCTCGAGACGCGGCAGGTGGAAGCCGTCCTCATGTCTCGCCGGACGGAAGTGGCTCGTCATCATCTTGAAGCGCAGCGCCAGGCCGGTGGTGGAGCCGGCTGACTGGTCCGCACCCCAGTTCGCCAGATGTTCGCTCTGGCCGCCGTTCTGGTCCAGCCAGGCGTGGAACCGCTCCGAGACGCCGTCGGGTCCGTGCAGCGAACCGCCGATCGGTCCGTCCGGATCGTCGGGGGAGACCAGAGCCCACGGCGTCTCCGGGTGCGCACCGCTCCCGGTCCCGCTTCTCCAACGGTTGTTCACGACCAACTCCGCCGGCAGATCCTTCAGGAAGTCGCTGTCTCCCATCAGCATCTGCATGCGCAGGAACTCACTGCGGTACTCGGGCCGCCAGCCGTCCCTCTCCATCGACGTATTCGTACGCAGCAATCGTTCGGCGCGTCGCCGTTCCGGATCGCCCGCCTGCTTCGTGTCGACGGTCTGCTGTGCCCGCTCGGTGATCAGTCGCAGCCGGTGCGCGGCCGCTTCCGCCATGCCCTCGTACGCCAGGCTCCTGCCGACCCAGAGGTTGTAGAGGCCGTCCGCGTCCTCCACCGGGAGAGCTTCCGTCTCCGGGCCGTCGGAGTACGCGACCGGGGTCAGCTCGTCGCTGCGGCCGTAGCGGCCCTTGGTGACGACAAGACCGAACTGCACGGGGGTTTCCTCGCCCCACAGGGTGTGCGCCGTGAACGGCCCGTCCGGCAACGACACCGGCGGGGGCACGGCCGCCTCTTCCACGACCGTACGGTGGTCGGCGGCGGCGGTGTGCCCGGTACGGTCCCCGCTCTCCGGCGTCCCTGGACGGTCCGGGTTCTGTTCCCCGGCACCCGTTCCGTGGTCGTGCTGTGCCGTGACAGGGGTGGGCGCGGGCCCCATGTAACGCGCCGGGCCCGGCGCGGCGGTGGTGGCGTGCCCGGTGGCAGGGGCACTCGGCGTGTCGTCCCACTCCTCGTCCGCGTCCGGCTCCTCGTCGGAGTCGGCGGCCATCTGCCGCCGGCGTGCCAGCAAGGTCCCATGCATGCGGGGCTCCGTGACCGCCGACGCCTTCAGCCCGGAGCCGTCGAGCGGCTCGTAGCGCGACGGATCGGAGACCGGGTCGACCCAGGTGTGACTGCGCTCGTGGGGTGTCGCCGCGAGGCGCGTCTGCTCCCACTCGGCGTCGTGCCCGAGCCCCGGCTCCTCGCGGTGCAGGTCGCCGACGACAGCCGCGACCAGTTGCAGATGACGCTCGCGCAGACCGCCCCTGCTCAGTCCGTCGGGCGAGTCGGTGTGGAAGTCGCCCAGCAGGCTGCCCTCGACCTGGGGGCGGTGCGGAACGGCGTCGTCACGGTACTCGTCACGCAGGTTGAGCACCTGGTGCGTCAGCTCATGGGCGTATTCGACGGGTTCCGCGTTCGCCCGCCATCTCCGCTGGTCCATGACCCCGTCACGGCCGACGAGATCGACCGTCAGGTGCGCCTCCTCACCGGGTCTCGCCCGCACCACGGTGACGTGCAGCCGGTCACCGGCACCGGGGGTGTGGTCCGGGCCTGGCAGGCGGTACCCGGGGTCGTTGAGGTACGTCTCGACGCCGGCCGTCACCTTGGCCCAGACGGCATCCGTGTCGTGCCCCCGGCCGCCGTCGCGGAACGCCACCTTGACGGTCAGGTCGGTGACCCCTTCGTCGCGGTACGTGAACCGCCGGGCCTCGAAAGCGGACCGGACGACGATGCGCGGCGTGCGGTCGAGCCGCATACGAGGGGGCGGGGTCGATCCGGCGGGGTGCCCGCCGGGGGGTGGAGGGGGGTCCGGGACGGGCGCGGCGGCCTCGTCACGGGGTCGGCCCACGACTGTTCCGGTTCCCCGCTCCGGTGCGGCGCCGGTTCCGTGCGCGGTGGCCGCGGTGGCCGCGGTGGCCGCGGTGGCCGAGGTGGCCGCGGTTCCCGGCTCGGGTGCGGCAGCCGTCTCGTGCGGGGTGATCCCGGCCTCGGTGCCGGTCTCCGTGACGCGCGCTCCGGTCTCCGTCACGCCGGCGGTGGACTCCGCGCGGACGGGCGACGGCGCCGGGCCGGTGGTGGCGGCTGTGCTGCCGCGGTCGGTGGCCGTGCTCGCCGGGCCCGTGCTCACCGTGGACGGACGCGCGGCGCCCGTGGCGGTCGAAGCGGAGGTGGCGGTCGTACCGGTCGTACCGGGGCCGGCGGTGGTCGCGGGGCGGCTCACGCTCGTGGTGGTGGGCCCGGTGCCGGCGGTGCCGCCGCCCGTCGTGCCGCGGGTCGGCGGGGGTGCGGTGGCCGCCGCCCCGGCGCGGGCGGCGGACGGAGCGCCGGCCGTGGACGGAGCGCCGGCCGTGGACGGAGCGCCGGTGGCGGACGCCGCGGTGTGCGAGGCGGTGGTGTGCGACGCGGTGGTGACGGTGGTCGTGAATCCGGGCAGCCCGGTCTCGTGCTCGGCGGTGCCGGGAGAGGACACGCCGTGGGTCGTCTCGTGCACGACGGCGGAGTTCCCGGTGCGGGAGGCTCCGTGCCCCGCCTCGGTGGTGCTCGTGGCGGTGGTGGTGCCCGGTTGGGCCGTGGTCGCCGTACCGGTCGTGTGCGCGGACCCGTTCGTGACGGCCGGCGTCGTGCCGCCCCCCGTCTCCTTGAAGATGTTCGTACCGGACAGTTCCGGTTTCTCGGCGGAGACCGTGGCGGGCAGGGTTGCCGGATCGAACGTGAGCGCCCCCGGGACGTTCACGTGCACGGGGTCCACCTTGACCGTGTCGCCCTTGCCGCCGAACCGCCGCTTGCCGCCGCCGCCCAGCGCGCCCAGCGCCCCCGCGCTGATGGACGAGCCGAACTCGTCCTCCCCGCTGTGGTAGATGCCGTACATGATCCCGGCGGTGCCGATGCCGGTGGCCGCGCCGAGGATGCCCTTGCCGAGCAGCGAGTGCGCGAACCTCGGCGCGAGGACGCTGCCCGCGCCGAAGAAGAGGCCGCCCACGGCTCCGCCGATGGCACCCGAGACCACGGCGGAGACGGTGTTGTCCGTGGACCACTCGGTGCGGTCGCCCTTGAGGAACTGGATGGTCTGGACGGCGACGTCGAGGCCGACGTTCATGGCCACACCGGTCGCGACCGAGATGAGCAGCCGGCGCAGGATCATCTTCACCGCGACCCGGGCCGCGGTGATGGCCACCGGGACGACCTCGGGCGCGAAGAAGATCCACTCCGCGATCTGCGCGGCCAGCAGGATGAGCTGACCGAGGATCATGTACTTGGAGTACTCGACCTGGACGGCGGTGTGCTTGCCGAGCTTGCCCAGTTGGCTCGCGGACTCCGCCATCTCCGGCAGGCTCGACTCCAGCTGGGTGACGAAGGACTGGAACTCGTCGGCGACCTGGCCGCCCACACTCTCCAGGACCCCATTGCCGGTCGCGCCGATCTGCCCGCTGATGCCCTTGAGCTCCTGGGCGGCGTCCTGCCACGCCTGGCCGAGGGCGTGCAGGTGGTCCTCGTTGCCCTTGGGCCAGGCCTGACCGACCGCCAGCCGGGCGACCCAGGCCAGCTCAGGGGGCATGTCGACGCTCATACCGGGACGTTCACCGCCGGGTACCGTGCGGTGTGGCGTGGCCGTCGCCCGCCGCGCCGGAGCCCGCGGCCGTGGACGGGGTGATGGCACGCAGCGCCTCCACGTTCCCCTCCTCGGTCCGGGCGAACCCCCTGGCCATGGTGCGGATGCCGTCGACCGTGCTGTCGAGCACGTTGCCCACGCCCGTGATGCCCTCGCTGAGCTGCCGCCTGGGCTCGGCGTACTGCTCCAGGAACTGCCGTCCGCTCTCGTCGTCGCCCCAGCACGCGCCGAGCGCCTCCAGCCGGCCGTCCAGCTTGGTGGCGATGGACCGGATCCGCCCGGCCAGCTCCAGCATCTGGGGAGCGGACCGGTCGAGCGCGGCGGTGTCGACGGAGAAGGTGCCGTCACTCATGGGTCTCTCCCCGGAAGCCGTGGTCCACGTAGTCGCGTACGGAGTCCGGCATCGCCGGGTCCTCGGGCAGTACGGCGGCCGGGTCGACCCGGCCCTGGAGCAGGTCGGGCACGGTCACCCCGGGCGGCAACTGCTCCGCGAGCACGCCCGTGACGCTCTCCAGCGCCTCGGCCCTGGCCTGCCGCAGGGTGGTGAGCAGGACGTCGGCCAGTTCCTTGGGTGCCATCCGGCGGTAGGCGCCGGTGGGGAACTCGATGGCGGTGACGTCCCCCTGGGCGCCGACGGTGATCTTCACCGTCTGCCGCGGGGCGGTCACGGTCGCCGTCGTCTCGTTGATCCGGCGCCGGGTCTCGGCCGCCTCGTCGCGCTGACGGCGGTACTGGTCCAGCAGATCCTCGATCTGCTGGTCGTACGGGCTGGGCACGGACAGTCCTCTCGGGTGCTTCAGTAGGCGGCGGTGGAGTCGTCGGGCAGGGCGCCCCAGGTGCTCTGGTGCTGGACCAGCAGGTCCGCGATGCCCTGGGCGGGTGGTTCCTCGGCGGGCTCCGCCTCGGCCTCCGCCGGCTCCTCGGGTTCCTCCGCTTCGGGGCCGCCGTCCCCGCACATCGCCGGGCCGAGGCCGGCGGTGGAGGCACCGGCCGGTGCCATGGCGGCGGTGCGCTCCGGCTGCCAGGTGGTGCGCGGTTCGGTGGACTCGGCCGGTCCGGGGTCCGTATCCCGCTCGCCGTCGCCGCGCAGCGCCCACAGCAGGGGGACGAACGCGCCCGCCCCGGCTCCGGCCTCCCAGGCCGAGAAGTCCTCCTCGCCGTCGTCCCCTTCCTGGTCCGTGGACAGAGGCACTCCGTCGGATCCGACGGCGACCGGTGCCGCGAGCGGGGCGGAGGCGGAGGCGGTCTCGGGGACGGAGGCCGTTTCCGCCGGAGTCACACCCTCCGCCGCCGGTGCCGTCGACTCGGCAGCGCCTTCTTCGGCCCCTTCGGCCTCCGCACGGCTCGTGCGGGAGCGGGCGGTCGTACCGAAGCCGGGCAGGTACGGCACCCCCGGAAGGGCGCCCGTGGGGGATCCGGCCTCGTCGTCGCCGGACTCCTCCGCTCCCTCCCAGGGCTCGGCGCTCCCGTCGAGCAGCCCGGAGGCGTCGGTGCGTTCGCCGGCACCGTCCCGGCCCGCGCCGGATGCGCCGCCCATCCCGCCCATTCCCGGCAGGTACGGCATCCCGCCCGTGCCGAGGCCCTCGCCGCCGGCCGCCGTGCCCGACTCGGAGCCGACCTCGTCGCCGGGGGCCTCCTCGCCCTCCCAGGGGTCCGCGCTGGAGTCGAGCAGCCCCGAGGCGTCGGTGGGCTCGGAGGTGAGCCCGGCGCCGTTCGCCCCCGTGCCGCCCATTCCCGGCATGTACGGCATCCCGGAGGACGTGGCCAGCTGGGACGGGGCGAGGGCGTCGGAGGCCAGGCCGTCGGCGAGGTCACCGCCCAGGCCGCCGGTGAGGCCGTCGCCCAGACCGTTGTCCAGACCGGTGTCACCGAAGGCGGCCGGGTCGGCCGTGGACAGGCCGCCCAGCGAGCTCTCCCCCTCGGCCCCGAGGCCACGGCCGCCCAGTCCCGCCAGACTGCCGAGACCGGGGAAGGAGAGCGGGTTGAGCGCGTTGTCGATGGCCGACGGGTCGAGGCCGCTCAGGCCACTCGGATCACCCGGACTGCCCAGGTCACCAAGGCCGCCCAGGCCGTCGGCGCCGCCGAGGCCCGAGCCGTCCAGGCCCAGGTCGCCGGGGAAGGAGGCGGGATCGCCGCCGGAACCGTCCAGACCGGCCAGGTCCCCGACGCCGCCGATGCCGTCACCGGTGCCGAGACCGCTGTCCAGGCCGGTACCGAGGCCGGGGTAGCCGGAGAGGTCCGACAGGTTCCCCGTGTCGCCGAGGCCGCCGATGCCGCTGTCGGGCCCGCCGCCCGGGTCGGTGTTCAGGCCGGCGTTCGGGTCCGGGAGGCCGTTGTCGCCGCCGGAGTCGTTCGGGTCGCCGGTCGGTGAGGTCACCGGGGTCGGGTTCACGATGGCGTCGGTGGTGACCTGGTAGGAGTGCGCGAGGCTCTTCAGGACCGCCCGCATGTCGTCGGTCATCATCCTGACGAGGTCGGGCTTCTGGCTGATCGGGATCAGCCCGTCGGACATCGGTGTGACGCCCATCGCGACGGCCTGGTCCGCGTACCAGCTGTCGATGTCCGCGAGTATGTTCTGCGCGCTCTGGAAGGCGATCGCGTTGTTGGCGAGCTGGTGCGGGATGGAGTGGTCACCCGTCGACCCCCCGGACAGGACGTCGGCGTTGGCCTTCACCTGCCGGGAGAAGTTGGTCATCATGTCGAGGAACGAGTCGGCGGCGCTGCCGCCCCACGGACCGTTGTCGCCGGCCAGCGCCTTGGCCTGGTCGACCAGGCTCTTGGTGACGCCCTCCAGGGTCCGCTGGACGTGGAAGAAGGCGTTGGCCGCGTCCAGCAGTGACTGCGGGTTCGCGACGGCGCGGGCGTGGGCCAGGTTGGCGTCGGTGGAGACACCGGACGACATGCCGTAGACGGCGGCCTTGATCTGCTTCCAGTCCCAGTTGTCGTAGTCCGTGATGCTTCCGTTGGACGAGCCGTCGGGATTCCCGAAGATCGTCCCGTCGTCGCCCTGGTGGAAGCCGCCGCTGTTGTAGTCCGGCACTTTCGCCCTCCCGCGGAGCGCGCCTAGGTGGTGGTGTTCGAGTTGCCGCTGCCGGTGTTGCCGTGACCGGTGTTGCCGTGGCCGCTGTTGCTGTTCGAATTGCCCGTGCCCGTGCCCGTGCCGGTGGTCATGCCGCTGCCGCCGTTGGCCGTCATCATCGTGTTGAAGTCGGCGGTGGTGGTCGTGAAGGCGTCCGCGAGGTCCTGGGCCGACATGGTGTTGGCGTCCTCGGTCGTGGTGTACCTCCGGCTCAGCCCCTGCACGCCGTCCCGCAGGTCCGTCAGACCCCGCACCAGTGCCGACAGCGCGTCGCCGTAGCTCTTCTTGAGGCCGGCGTCCGCGTTCGGACCGTTGACCGTGGTCCGCATCACGTTGGCGTGGTAGAAGGCGCCCGGCGCGATCGAGACGTCGCTCAGAGCGGTGGCGACGTCGCGCACCGGCTGGATCAGCAGGTCGATGTTGTGGGCGAACAGGTCCAGCGAGGGTGTGCTGACCGAGGTCCCGTTGTGGCCGTCGCCGCCCGGCACCGGCGGGGGCACGAAGGGGTGCAGGTCGGAGAGGATCCCCGGGACGTGCAGGACGTCGGTGCCGCCGTGGTAGTGGTGGTCGCCGGTGGACCCGGTGCTGGTGCTGCTGCTGCTGTTGTTGCCGCCGCTGTTGCTGCTGGCGCTGATGCCGTCGGTCATGTCACTGGTCCCAGAGGCTCACGCCGTGCCGCTCACCCGCGTAGTAGGACTCGTTGATCTGGCCGAGGGCGTTGGTGGCGTTCTGGGCCTGGGTCACCATGTCGGCGGCGGCGGCGTCCCACTTGGCCTTGGCGGCGTCGTAGGTGGCGCGGGCGTCGCTGGTCCACTCGCTCAGGTGCACCTTGGCGCTGTCGTCGAGATCGGTCAGCGCCGCCTGGATCTTCCCGCTGATCGCGGTCATCTCGCCGATCACGTACTCGACCTGATTCATGTTGACGGTGTACGTAGGCATGGATCGCTCCTCGTGTGTGTGCGGTGATGACGCTCGGTCAGAATCCGGGCAGCGGCGTGGACATGCTCTTGTGCAGCTGGTTCGCCATGTCGCTGGTGCTGTGGTGCGTGGTGTCGTAGCTGCCGGTGTTGGCCTGGAGCTTCTGCAGCATCAGCTCCAGCTGCTGCTTCACCGTCCCGAAGTCGGTGAGCCAGGTGTCCATGGCGGTCTGGAAGGTGGTCGAGGCGTCACCGGTCCAGCTGGAGCGCAGCGCCTCGATCTGGCTCTGCATCTGGGTGTACGTGCTGTTGGCCTCGTCCAGGGCGGTCTGGAAACTGCCCTGGGCGGTCCGCATGCCCGACGTGTCGACCGAGGTGCTCGTGTTGGCGGCCATGGCCGCTCCTCTCGTACGGGGACGTGGGAGTCGTCGTTCGTGATGGTGGTCCGGTTCGGCACCGGTCAGGGGCCGGATGCCGGGCTCGCTGCCCCACCGGCCGTGATTTTCTGTCCCTGCGACCCGTCAGCCGGCCACCAGGGCGTCGGTGAGCGGGAGTTCGTCCGCCAGATCGGCGAGGACCAGTGCGGGGGCGGCCGCGCGGGCGGCGATCCGGTCCGCCAGCCGGTGGGCGCCGTACGCGCCGTGCGCCGGGTCCTGGGCGGCGAGCGCCGCGAGGACGTCCTCGGGTACGTCCAGACCCAGCACCGTGAGCCGCCGCCGGGTCAGCTCGGCGAGGGCCTCACCGGTCCAGGCGGGCAGCCGCAGGTACTCGGCGAACGCCCCGGCCAGATCGATCCGGGTGCGCAGCAGCTCCATCAGGCGCGGGGCACCGCCGCAGAGCACCAGCACCGCGCCGTACGGGCCACGGGCCGCAGTCTCCGCGGTCAACGCGTCGACGACCGCCTGCTGTTCGGGTTCCGGCCGGGACTCGAAGGCGGGGTCCGCCGTGACCGCCAGCAGGCCGCCGGCGGCACGCCGGAACACGTCGGCGAGGAACGCGCGCGGCTGCGAGGCCCAGCGGGTGGGGACGTCCGACAGCGGTACGTGCGTGAACGCGCCGGACGGTACGACCCCGAGCTCGCCGAGGGCCCGCCCGTAGGCGGCTGCCACGGCCCGGCGCCCGCTGCCCGGAGGGCCCTCCAGCACGACGTCCGCGAGGCCCGCGGTGCCCTGCCCGAGCGTGACGAGCGTGTCCAGGCGGGCGGTCAGCGCGTCGGTGACGGGGGTGAGGCCGGTGAGGGCGGTGAGGTGGCGGGCGGCGGTGTCACCGGGGGCCGTGATCTCGGCTCCGCCTTCGGCCGCCGTGCTCCCCCTCGCGCCACCCGTGGTGGTTTCGGGTGCGGGTGCGGGTGCGGGGGTGGGGCTGGGGGTGGGGGTGGGGGTGTCGCTCGGTGTGGGGGGAGCGGTGGCTGCTCGTGTGGGGGTGGTCGGGGTGTCGGCGGCGGTCAGGAGGCTGAGTTCGCTGTCGTGGACCGGGGGGTGGATGGCCAGTCGGGACGCCTGGGAGCCGATCATCGTTTCGAAGACCTGACGGGCGACCCGGCCGTTGCCGAAGGTCGGGCCCTTGGGGACGTCCTCGAAATAGCGGGACAGCGCGTCCAGGGCGTCGTCGGAGAGTTCGTAGAGGTGCTTGCCGCACAGGCCGCGGACGATGGTGACCAGTTCCGCCGGTGAGTAGTTGGGGAACTCGATCGTCCGGGCGAACCGGGAGGCCATACCGGGGTTGGAGGCGAGGAACCGGTCCATGTGCTCGGAGTAGCCGGCCGCGATGACGACGATCTCGTCGCGGTGGTCCTCCATCAGCTTCATCAGCGTCTCGACGGCCTCCTGCCCGAAGTCGGGGCCGGTGCCCCGGGACTGGTTGGTCAGGGTGTACGCCTCGTCGATGAAGAGCACCCCGCCCAGCGCCCGGTTGAAGACCTCCGTGGTCTTGATCGCGGTGCCGCCGATGATCTGGGCGACCAGGTCGGCGCGGGCCACCTCGACGATGTGGCCCTGCCCCAGGATGCCGAGTTCGGCGAGGACCGCCCCGTACAGCCGGGCCACGGTCGTCTTGCCGGTGCCGGGCGGCCCGGCGAAGACGAGGTGGCGGCTCATCGGCGGCATGGGCAGGCCCATCTCGGTACGCCGCTTGGTCATCTTGTTGAGATTGATCAGACCGGTGACCTCGAGCTTGACGCTCTCCAGGCCCACCAGCGCGTCCAGTTCGGCCAGCGGGCCGGTGGCCGAACGGGACACGTCCGAGCCCGCCGTCGGCGGTGGGACGGGGCCTTCGGAGCCGGACGGTTCCGAGCCGCCGCTCCCCGCACGGCCACCGCCGGGGCCGTCGCCCGCCCGGTCGGCAGGTCCGTCGCCGGCGTTGTCCTCCACCGCGCAGTTGCCGAGGTCGGTACGGGCGTCCGCATGGGCGTTGACGCCCTGGCCGCGCGCACCGGTCATCCGGCACCCCACGGCGGTGAACGAACCGCCCGCGAGGACCCGCACCGCGTCGCCCGGCGCACCGGTGAACTCGGTGTCGTGTGCGGTCAGTTCGGCGCCCTCCCCGACCACCGCACCGCACCCGCGCAGCACGGACCCGGCCAGGAAGGCGCTCGCCGACCCGGCGAGCCCCAGCCCCGTCACCCCCTGGCCGCCGCCGCTCATCGCGATCTCGGCGCCCCGCAGCGTCACCCGGGCACCGCCCTGCGCCCGGACTCCGGTACCCGCACCGCCGGTGACGGAGAGCCGTTCCAGCTCGACGGTGCCCGCGTCGGTGGCCTGCACGGCGGCCGTCGCGGCGTCCCGGACGACGAGCCCCGTCGCCGTGACGGCGGTCGCCGCGCCGGTGACGTGGAGGCCGACCGGCGTCCCGGTGATCTCGCAGTCCTCCAGGCGGGGCCGGGCGCCCCCGGTGACCTGGACCCCGCTGCGGGCCGCGCCGTTGACCGCACAGCCCCGCAGGTGCGGCGCGGCGCCGTCGGCGATGTGCACGGACTGGCCGGCCGAACCGGAGAAGGCGCAGTCGGTGAGCGTGGTCTCACCCCGGCTGGTCAGGTACGCGTCCAGTGCGGTGCTGCCGGTCACGGTGACCCGGACCAGCGTGGCGCGCGCCTGCTGCTCGACGGCGACGGCGGGCTTGCCGCTGCCGCTGACCACGGTGGCCTCGACGGTCGCGGAGGCGTTGCCGTTGACGCAGACACCGTTGCCCCGCGGGCGGTCCAGCCGGCAGTCCCGCACGTCGAGGCGGCCGTGTTCGGCGACCACCACCGCCGACGAGCCCACCTCGGCGATCTCGGTGTCGGCCAGCACGTTGTCGCCGCGCGAGGTGACCACCACGCCCGCGCCGTGCGGATTGGTCACCCGGCAGCCGCGGGCGGCCAGCGTGCCCTCGTCCCAGGCCAGTACGGCCGTCCATGCCGCGCCCTCGATCCGGCAGCCGTCCAGCGCCGACTGCCCGCGCCGCAGGTCGAGGACCGGGGCCTCCCGGTCGGCGCCCGACAGGACGAGCCCGGACAGCTGCACCGCCTCGGCCCGCACCACGACCGTGCTCCCGGCGGGGGCGTGCACCTGTACGGTCCCGGCGCCGCCCTCCGCCGCCAGGGTCACCGCGCGGACGATGTCCAACTGCTCCTCGTACCGGCCCGGCGCGACCGTGATCAGCGCTCCCTCCGCCGCCTCGGCCAGCGCCTGGCCGATCGTACGGTGGGCGCCCGGACGGTCCGGGGCGACCGGCAACACCTGCCTGCTCACGGCTGGGCTCCTTCTGTGCGGACCGCACGGGGGGTCACGATCAGGCCGGGCGGATCGGCGCTCTCGGCCGCGGCGTCGGTGCCGGTCCGCTCCAGCGCGTCCAGGATCTTCTCCAGGCCCTTGACGGCGATCTCGTCGAGCTTCGCCGCCACGCCGTCGTCCCGGTCTTCCTGGCCGGGCCGGCCGATCCGGCTGTTCTGGCTGTTCTGGCCGTCCTGGCCGTTCTGGGTGGCTTCCGAAGGAGACAGCTCCCGCATCAGCACGGCGGAACCCTCGGCGCGCAGCACCTTGAAGACGGTGCCGGGCAGGAACACCACCCGGTCGGGGACGGCCGCGTCCAGCGAAGTGGTCCGCCGGGCCGTCATCGACCAGATCAGGACATCGGTGGCGCCGCTGCCGCGCGGGCCGGGGTGCAGCGTCGTACGGGCGTGACAGAACGCCCACTCGGTGACCAGCCCGCCCTCGCGGTACCAGGCGCGTTCCGCGTCACCGAGGAGGGTGCGCAGCAGCGCCGGGCCCCGGTAGGAGGGCAGCCGCCGCAGCCCGGCCGTCACACAGCGCGCCAGCGGCACGTGCGGTCCCGGTACGGCCTCGCGCACGGCGGCGTCGGCCAGACGGGGATCCCCGGACAGGTACAGGCGTACGGCCACCAGGTCGGTCAGCGCGTCCGCCGCCTCCGTCCGGGACCGGCCGCGCAGTCCGGGCGACTCCGACATCACGCGGGAGACCGAGCCGGCCAGGGCGTTGTACTGCTCGCTGAAGGTCCGGCGCAGCCAGTCCCGCTCCTGCGCGACCCCCCGCTCCGGCGGCAGCGCGCGGGCCGCGGCCCGCGGCACCGGCTGCACCCGTACGGCAGCCGCTCGCGCGGAGGCCGACGGTACACCGGCGGGGCCATGGGCGGGGCCGACGGCAGAGGTCCGGTCGGCGGGCGTCGGGGTGACGTCGAGGTGACCGGCACCTCCCGTGCCGTCCAGGCCCTCCACGCCCTCCGTGCCGTCCACGGCGTGAAGGGCGCCGATCTCCGGCTCCGGCTCGGGTGCGGCGGACTCCAGACGGAACCGTGGCGAGGCGGGCGGCGGGGGCGGCTGTGTGCGGACGGGGGAAGGAGTGGCCGCGACGGGATCGACGGAGACGACGCCCTCGGCGTCCGCCGTGGGCTCCGCGCGGGGCGTCGGCTCGGCCGGGGGGTGGGGGTTGGCCGGGGGCTCGGGTCCGGTCGGGGGCTGGGGTTCGGTTGGAGGTACGGGTCCGGTCGGGGGCTGGGGTTCGGCCGGAGGTACGGGTGAGGTCGGCGGCTGGGGTTCGGCCGGAGGTACGGGTTCGGGCGAGGGATGAGGGGCGGCCGGAGGTACGGGTCCGGTCGGGGGCTGGGGTCCGGGCGAGGGATGGGGGTCGGTCGGAGGCACGGTGCCGGTCGGGGGCTGGGGGCGGACGGGCGCCGCTCGTGACGCCGGGTCCGCCGCCGCTTGCGCCTCCGGGGCGTGGGCGGTGGCCTGCCGTGCGGCGCGGGATCTGCTGCGCACGGTGGGCGCCTCGCCGATGTTCGCCGCACCGCCGCTGGCGCCGGGACGGGGCTCCGCAACCGGATCGTCGTCACCGCTGCCGTCGCCCCCGTCGCTGACGGAGTCGGTGTCGGCGCTGGTCTCGTTGCGTACGGTCGGTGCCTCCGAGAGGTCCGTCGCGTCCCCGGTGTCATGTCCGGCGGCCGATTCCGGGGGTGCCGCCCACACGGCGGCGGTGCCGGACTCCGTGCGGACGGGGGGCGCGGCGGGTAGGGGCGGTACGGAGGTGTCGCCGGAGTCCGGTGCCGGTGCCGGCGGCAGCGGGCCGGTGGGGAGGTACGTCGTCTCGGCCGCGGCGGTCCCGTCGGTGGCGGGCAGGCCGTCGTACAGGACGACCGGGTGGGACAGGGCGTCGGCGAGTACCTGGCCGGGGGCCCGGCCGTCGGGGACGTCCAGGGTGCCGTACCGGACGAAGCGGACCGCCGGGCGGGCGCCGGGGAGCACGGTGTCCCAGAAGCGGACCACGTCCTCGGGGGGCAGCGGCGGGGTGCCGGGGCTGCCGAGGACGACCAGGTAGCGGTGCGGGTCGATGGGCGTGGCCTCGACCGCGCGCCGGTGGTGCGCGGCCAGGGGATCCCGGTCGGTGTGGCGCAGCCACACGCCCGCGGGCAGGGGCTGGGCGACGGTGCGGGGCCCGGCCGGGCGGGTGGCGGACGGCGCGGAGAACTCCCAGTGCGGCTTGGGGAAGCGGTGCGCAACGGGCTCGGGGTCGTGGCCCGGCCGGAAGCGCAGCCAGGCGGCGCCGTCGTCGCCGGGTACGAACAGGCCACCGCCGACGGTCGGCACCAGGTCGCCGTCGGGCGCGAGCACCTCGCGTCCCAGCCGGTCGGCGATGTGCCGGCACGCCGTACGGACGTCCTCCGGCCTGCCCCGGCCGAAGATCAGCCGCGGGCTGCCGTACCGGGCGGCCGACAGCAGCCGGGCCACCGCCTCCCACTCCGTGGCGAGGGCGTCGGCGGGCAGATCCACCACGGCAAGGGTGTGCAGCGGGTCCCCGGCGATGCCCCCGGCGAACGCGGCCGCCCGGTCGTCGAACCGGCCCCTGGGATGGATCAGCAGGGCCTCGCCCACCGGGGTCGAGCGCAGGCGCAGCCGGGCCACCGGGCTCAGCCCTTCGCCGCGGCGGCGCGGCTGAGCACCGGACCGTCGGGGACGAGGGCGAGGACGCCCGCGGGCAGCGTGAGCCGGTGCTTGCCGTCGCCGAATCCGAGGGCCCGCTCGGCGTCGGTGTCGGCGATCCGGTACTTCAACCCCTGTTCGGTGAGCAGGTACTCGGTCCGGTCACCGGTCGAGGAACCGTCCGGTACGGCCAGCACGCCACCGCCGGCCGGCAGGACGATCCCACCGGCACCGGGGGTGCCCACGGTGATCCGGGCCGGCCCGGCCGCCGGTTCCGTCAGGCAGATGGTGCCGGCGGCGGCCAGGGCGCGCACACCGGTCAGGTCGGGTACGCGGCCGGTCGTGGCGTCGTCCGCCGAGACCGGGGCGGCCGCGATGTCCGACTGGCCGACCTGCCGCGGTGCCGGAGCGCCGGGGCGGGCGGCGAGCAGGGCGTACTCGGTGGCGTTGACGCGGGCGACTCCGTCGGACCGCATCACGTAGTAGTGCACCGCCCCGGTGGTGCCGTCGGCGCCGGTGCGGAAGACCTGTCCGACCTGGGTGCTCCGGGCGGCGACCGGGGCGGCCGGCTTCCCGGCGCCGGCCGGCACGGGCGCGGCGAGGGCGGCGCCCGTGGGCACGGCGGCCAGCCAGTCGGCGGTGGCGGGCAGGGCCGCCTGGTCGTCCAGGCCGAGGGCGATCAGCGTGGCGTCGCCGGGGACCGGGTACTTGACGCCGCGCAGCAGCAGGTACCGGGCGCCCCCGGGCCCGCCGAGCAGCACCTGACGGTCGGCGGGCAGGTCGGCGAGCGCGGCGGCGGGTGCCCCGAAGACCAGCGCCTGCCCCTTGCCGCCGGCCTCCTCGCCGGCCGTCCCCTTGCCGCCCGACGTGTCACCGGTCGACTTCCCGCCGCCCGACGTACCGCCGCCCGACGTACCGCCGCCCGACGTACCGCCGCCCGACGTACCGCCGCCCGACGTACCGCCGCCCGACGTACCGCCGCCCGACTTCTCGGCGGCTGACGCCGCGGTCCCCGCGCCCGCGCCCGGCACTCCCTGCCCCGGCAGGCAGCGTGCCCATGAGCCCGTCGCCAGGGCCGACGCGGTCGGCACGGTGTCCGGGGCGCCCGGGATGCCGACCGGGGTGCCGTGCGGGGTGCCGGCCAGGGACTTCGCGGTCACCGTCTCCGGCGCGGTGCGCTCGCCCGCGATGAGCAGCGCGGACGCGTAATTGCGTACGGGGCGCAGCTCGCCGTTCGCGTACACGTACCGGTTGCCGGTGTCCTCCTCCAGGACGATCGTCCCGTTCTTGCGCCAGTCGTCCTTCGCGGCGGGCGAGATCAACCCGTACACGCCGAACCCGGCGCACAGCAGCACGGCCACGCCCACCCCGAAGACCGAGCCGAGCGCGGACCGCCGGGTCGGGCTGTCGCCGCGCCCGGGGTCGCCGCTGACCAGGGCGGAGGCGAGGCGGCCCATGGCGAACTGGTAGGCCTGTACGTGATCGCGTCGCGTCTGCATGGCTGCCGCCGCCCCTAGCCCGCGAGACCGCGGACGTAGCCGTACGCGTCCAGCACCTGGAGCAGCAGCGGCAGCAGCGCGACGGCTGTGACGGTCTCCAGCAGGTCGCCGAGATGCCCCCACACCGGCAGCAGCCGGGCCCGTGGCAGCCGCTGGGCGCCGACGAGCAGCAGCAGGGCCGCGGCCAGCAGCACCGCGAGCACGGCGGCCCGGCCGCCCGGTCCGGTGGGCGCGACCCGGACGATGAGGACGAGGCCGAGACCGTAGGCGCCGGCCAGTACGGCGGGGACCCGCTGCAGGGTGCCGTTGGTGCCGCGCGCGCGGAGCAGGACGGCCAGGCTGAGGGAGAGCGGGAGCAGCCAGCCGGCCCAGCCGTGCTCGCGGTCGGCGAGCAGCCAGAGCGCGACCGCCCACACCAGCGCCGAGGAGATGCTGATCGCGTCCAGGCAGGCGGTGGCGACGGCGACCCGGTGCGCCACGGTCTCGCCGGACTCGGGCTCGATGTCGAGCTGGAGTTCCTCGGCGTCGTGCGGGAGCTGGGGCACCCGGAGCCGGGCGGTGCGCAGGGCCAGCCGCGGGGCCAGGTGCCCCAGCACGAACAGGCCCACCGCGACCAGCGCGGCGGCCTGGACGCCGTGCAGCCCGGTGGTTTCGGCGAGGGCCGCGCCGGTCGCGGCGGCGACCGCCGTGAGCAGCACGGTGCCGGGTACCACGAGGGGCAGCGCGCCCAGCGCGAGCAGCGCACCGGCCAGCGCCACCACGTATCCGGCGGCCAGCAGCACGCCCGTCGGGCCGGGGGCGAACCCGCCGGACGGCCCCTCTCGCAGGGCCGCCCCGGCCAGCGCGGCGAAGCCGAACGCGCCGATCCCGGCGACCAGGACGCCGCCCCGGTCCCCCTCTCCGTGTCCGGCCTGCCCGCGTCCGGCCTGCCCGTGGCCCGCTGCCTGCGCACGGCCCGCATGAGAGCGCCCCGCCAGTGCACCGCCCGCCTGGGCGCGACCCGCCTGTGCACCGCCCGTCCGGGCACGGGCCGCCACCGCGCAGCCCGCGGCCAGCACCAGGGCGACCGCCCCCGCCGCCGCGGCGGTGAGCGGGCCGGGACCCGCCTGGAGCAGCGTGGCGGCGAGCGCGGCGAGCGCCAGGCAGGACAGCGCGAGACCGAGGTCGCGGGTGAGTCCGGGGCGCCAGCGGCCGGACCCGGCGCCGACGGTGTGCGCGACACCGTCGGAGACGTCGTCGAAGTGGACGGCGGGAAGGGCCGCGTCGGCCGGCCGCAGGTGCAGCACGTCACCGTCCAGCAGTCCCGCGCTCTCGGGCGTCGCCTCCGCGTCGAGGGGGGCGGCGCCGAGTCGTTGCAGGATCCAGGGCGTGCCCTGGAGGTCGGGGCCGACGGCCTGCCGCAGCAGCACCGGCAGCAGGGCGGAGACCGGGGTGGTGACCGGGACGGCGAGGTCGGCCCGGCCGGCCGGTGCCTCGACGGTGAGTCGGCAGACCTCGGTGGCCCGGCCGGACGGCAGCGCGCCGGCGAGGTCGGCGCCGGCCGGAGTGACGGGTGCGGCGGGAGTGGCGGAAGTGGCGGGCGAGGTCGGTGCGGCGGACGGTCCCGCCGGGGCGGCGGGCGTGGCCGGTGCGGTGGTCATCGTGCTCCTGTGGGGACGGGCGCCGCCGACACCAGGCCGGTCTGGACGAGCTGGACGGTGCGCCGGGTGACGAGCTGGGCGCGGCCGGCGGGGAGGGTGCGGGGCTTGGCCTCGCCGATGAACTTGCCCTCCTCCTTCGGGTAGGAGAACAGCAGCGCCGGGTTGCCGAGCTCCCACATCCGGCGGATCAGCGGGTCCATCACGGACCGCATGGCGCCGGAGGTGGAGCGCGCCACCACCAGGTGCAGCCCGATGTGGGCGCCCTGCGCGAGCAGCGGCACCAGCGGTGTCATCGGCGAGGGCGTGCCGGGGGCGCCGGCGAAGAGGTCGTAGTCGTCGACGAGGACGAACAGCAGCGGGCCGGTCCACCAGTCCCGCTTCTCCAACTGCTCCGGGGTGACGTCGGCGCCGGGGGCCCGCTTGGCCACCGACACGGCGGCGCTGTCGGCCAGCTTGCCGAGCGCGTCGCCGTCGACGACGTAGCCGACCCGGTACTCCTCGGGCACGTCCTTGAGGAGCCCGCGACCAGGGTCGGCCAGCAGGATCCGGGCCTCCTCCGGGCGGTAGCGGGCGGTGATGGCGCGGATGGCGAGGCGCAGCGCGTTGGTCTTGCCGGTCTCGCCGTCGCCGTAGACCAGCAGGTGCGGGGTGGCGCCGAAGTCGTGCCAGACGGGGGCGAGCCGCTGCTCGTCCCAGCCGAGGCAGAACCGGAGGTCGCGGGTGTCGGCGGGGGCGGGCAGCCGGCGGGCGTCGAGGCGGGTCGGCAGCAGCCGTACGCCCGGGGCCCGGGGGCCCGTCCAGAACGTGTCGATCTCGGCGACGGCGGCCTTGGTGGCGGCCGTCAGGTCGTCGGTGCGCGAGGAGCTGTCGAGCCGGGGCAACGCGGACAGGAAGTGGTGTCCGGAGCTGGTCAGACCGCGCCCCGGCCGGTGCGGGACACCGGCCGCCGCGCGGGAGCCGACCTCGGACTCCATCGCGTCGCCGAGCCGCAGTTCGAGCTTGGTGCCGAGCATGTCCCGCAGCCGGGGCCGTACTTCGGACCAGCGGACCGCCGAGGCGACCACGTGCAGACCGAACGACAGGCCGCGCGCGGCGAGTTCCATGATCCGCTGTTCCAGGTCGTCGAAGTCCTGGCGGAGCGTGGCCCAGCCGTCGACCACCAGGAAGACGTCCCCGAACGGGTCGTCGACCGAGCCGTCCGCGCGCAGCGCCCGGTAGGCGGCCATCGACTCCAGTCCCCGGGACGTGAACAACTGCTCACGCTGCTCCAGGAGTTGGCTCACCTCCTCGACCGTGCGCAGCACCCGGTCACGTTCCAGCCGGGTGGCCACCGACCCCACGTGCGGCAGCCCGGCGGTGGAGACCAGACCGCCGCCGCCGAAGTCCAGGCAGTAGAACTGCACCTCGCGGGGCGTGTGGGTCAGGGCGAGGGACAGCATCAGGGTGCGCAGCAGGGTCGACTTGCCGGTCTGCGGCGCGCCCACCAGCCCGAGGTGGCCGTCGGCGCCGGACAGGTCGGCGGTCAGCAGTTCGCGCAGCTGCTCGAACGGACGGTCCACCATGCCCAGCGGGACGCGCAGCGCGCCCTGCACGCCCGGGTCGGCGGCGCCCATGCCCCGCTCCGGGTCGGGGACGATGCCCGGCAGCAGCTGGTCCAGGCCGGGCGACTCCGCCAGCGGGGAGAGCCAGACCTGCCGGGCGGGCGGACCGCTGTCCTCCAGCCGTCCGACGAACACCTCCAGCAGGCTGTCCTCGCCGCCCTCCGGCTCCTCGGCCGCCGCCCCCGGCTCCTCCTGGTCGCGCAGGTTCTCCTCGGCGAGCGAAACCAGCCGGGCGGCCTCCGCGGCCTCCGGGGCCCCGGCGGGCGGCCCGTGCCGGTCCAGCCCGAACGCAGTCACCTCCCGTACGACGCCCTGCCCGCCGCCCGTCTCCTCCGGGCCCGGCGCGGCGGGCGCGGGGCCGGAGACGTACGCGGCCTTGAAGCGGACCAGGTTGGTGGTGTCGACCTTGAGGTAGCCGTTGCCGGGCGCGGACGGCAGCTCGTAGGCGCTGGAGGTGCCGATCACGCTGCGCGACTCCATCGAGGAGAAGGTGCGCAGCGCGAGCCGGTACGACAGATGGCCCTCGACCCGGTGGATACGGGACTCGTCCAGCCGCTGGGAGGCCAGCAGCAGATGGACGCCCAGGCTGCGCCCGAGCCGCCCGATGGAGACGAACAGCTCCACGAACTCCGGCTTGCTGGCGAGCAGTTCGGAGAACTCGTCCACGATGACCAGCAGCGAGGGCAGCGGCGCCAGGGTGGTCGCCCCGGCGGCGCGCGCCTTCTCGTACTCGTAGAGCGAGGCGTGACCGGCCTCCCGCAGCAGCTCCTGACGGCGGATCATCTCGCCGTTGATGGAGTCCCGCATGCGGTCCACGAGGTGGAGCTCGTCGGCGAGGTTGGTGATGACGGCCGAGGTGTGCGGCAGCCGGTCCATGTTGAGGAAGGTGGCGCCGCCCTTGAAGTCCACCAGGACCAGGTTGAGGATCTCGGAGGAGTGGGTGGCGGCCAGGCCGGTCACCAGGGTGCGCAGCAGTTCGCTCTTGCCGGATCCGGTGGCGCCGATCAGCAGTCCGTGCGGGCCCATGCCGCCCTGCGCGGACTCCTTCAGGTCCAGCTCGACGATCTCGCCGTCCTCGGTGACCCCGATCGGCACCTTGAGCCGGGCCTCCTGGGCCAGCCGGGGCCGCCACTTGGCCGCGACGTCGAAGCCGCGCACGTCGCGGATGCCGAGCATGGTGGCCAGGTCGAAGTCGGACTCCAGCGGCTGGTCCACCAGGTCGACGCCGCCGCCGGTGCGCAGGGGGGCGAGCGCGCGTGCCAGGTGCTCGGCCTCGACGGGGCCCAGCCGGTCGGCCCGGCCGCTGACGTGCTCGGCGCCGCTCGGGAAGTCGACCCGGCCGTCGCGCACCGTGAGCCGCAGCACCTTGGGGCCGCCGGGCACCGCACCGGTGAGGTCCAGCAGCACCACCCCGCGGATCCCGGCTCCCAGCAGCCGGGAACCGGCGGGGATCCGGACGCCCTGGGCGACGATCACCGTGAACGGCTCGGCCACGCTGGGGGAGGAGGCGGTGTCGTGGTCGGGGCGGTCGCGGAGGTCCGGCCCGAACAGGTCCATCAGTTCGTCGTGGTCCCCGGCGGCCAGCCGCACCGCGCCCGCCGCGTCCTCGGCCACCGGATGGGCGTTGTGCGGCAGCCACTTGAGCCAGTCCCATGCGCGGCGCGCGGCCTCGTCGCCCAGCACCGCCACCCGCAGCTCGTCCGGGGAGTGGAAGACCGCCAGCTGCCCGAGCACCGCCCGCGCGAGGGCCACCGCCTCCTCGGTCTCCCCGGTGAACTCGACGCTGGTGAAGCGCCGCAGCGAGACCGGCACGGGCAGCAGGGGCACGGTCTGGTGGGCCTTGGTGAACCGGCGCAGCGAGATCGCGCACAGCGGCTCCAGGTCCTCCACCGGCCGGGTCTGCGGCGGCAGGAACTCCAGCGCGGCCCGCCGGGTCGCGAGGCCGATGCGGACCCGGGCGAAGTCCTCGTGTCCGGGCCGCCGTTCCCACAGCCGGGGGCCACCGGCGAGCGCCCACAGCTCGGACGCCTCGGGGTTGTCCCACAACAGCGCGGCCCGCTGCCCGTCGGCCGCCTGCCGGGCCTGTACGCGCTTCTGGGCCAGGTACCGCAGGTAGTCCCGGCGTTCGGCGCGCATCCGGCGGCGCCGCTCGGCGCCGGGCCGGCCGATCTGGGTCAGCGTCATGCTGACCATGGCGATGCCCATCATCCCGGTCATCACGTACATGGACGTACCGCCGCTGCCGACCGAGTACATCAGCACCATGGCCCCGGCACCCAGGCCCATCGGGAGGTACGTCATCACCGAGCCGAAGTCGGCGGTGGCCGGTTCGCCGAGGACCGGGGGCTCGGCCAGTTCCACCTGGCCCTCCGGCATCGGAGGGCCCTCGGCACGCGGCGAGCGCTTGGCGACGACGGTGCTCAACGTGCTCTCTTCTCTTCTGCAGTTCCTGGCGTCCGCGGAGCGGGAGCGGTGCCGGTTCCGCGCGTGATCCCGCGCTGCTCCCGCTCCGCGGACAGTAGGCAGGCGGCCGCCGCCGTCCGCCCGGCGGGCGCCGATGTCCGCCCCCGCGGACAGCGAAGCCTGGCCGGAGGGGCAGCTTCGCCAAGTACACGCCAAGTCGGTGTTAAGCCGGTCCGGTGAGGATCCGTGTGCCCCGCACGGCCACGACGGTCCACACCCGGAAGGAAAGCAAGAACGTTGGGAACGATCTCGATCGCAGTCCTCGCCGGCGACCCGATGACCGGCGAGGGGGCCGTCTCGTGCCTGCGCCGGTACCCGGGGCTGAGGGTGGTGCCCCAGGAGGAGCACCGGCACGCGGACGTGGTCCTCATGATCATGCCGGACGTCACCGAGGAGACGGTCCTGCTGATGGAGTCGGTGGCCGCCCGCTCGACCCGGCCGGGCATGGGGATCGTGCTGGTCACCGGGCACATCGGGGACGCCCACCTGCTGCGGGCGATGCGCCATGGCCTGCGTGGGGTGATGTGGCGTCAGGACACCACGTACGACAAGGTGGTGGAGGCGGTCCGCGCGGTGGCCGACGGCGGGGCCGCCCTGCCGCTGCCGGTCCAGGGCCGGCTCGTCGACCACCTGCGGACGGTGCAGCGCGACGTACTGGGGCCGCTCGGGCTGACCGCGTCCGGCCTGGAGACCCGGGAGGTCGACGTGCTGCGGCTGCTGGCCGAGGGCCTGGAGACCACGGAGATCGCCCAGAAGCTGAACTACTCCGAGCGCACCATCAAGAGCATCGTCAGCGTCATGATGAACCGCCTCGGCCTGCGCAACCGCACCCACGCGGTCGCCTTCGCCCTGCGCTCGGGAACGCTGTAGGCCCGCCCGCCGGACCGGGCTTCGGCGGGGAAGCCGCGCGGAGGGGAAGGGTTTTCGGTCCTGCGGGGCAGAACTCGGTTCGGTTGCACGGGCGTTCGCCGCCACGGCCCTAGATTCGCGCGCCGGGAACATCCACGCAGAGACGCGCCAGACGCGGAGACGGGCGGCAGACATGGAGCACACCGCAGGGCAGCCGGAGACGCCGGAGGAACCGGCCGTCTGGGAACGGCCGCTGCCGTGGGTCCGGGAAGCCGAGAACGAGTCCGGGACGGCGTCCGCCTCCGCGTCCACGGCTCCGTCCGCGGCCGCGTCCACGGCGGGGACGGAGCCCACCGCCGCACCACCGGCCGCGGAACCCGCGGCCCACCCTGCCGACGGCGACGGCAGCGGGAGCGGTACCGGCAGCGGCGGCGACGCCGGGAGCGGTACCGGCAGCGGCGGCGGGGGTGCTGGTGGCCAGGTTTCCGAGGGGGCGGGGCAGTTGTTCCGGTCGCCCGTGCCGCGGCCGGAGCAGCCCGGCGCACGGGGCGAGCAGGGCGCCGCGGAAAACCGGCCGGAACGTGGCGTGCGTGTCGTCGGGGCCGTGGTCGCCACCTGCGTCCTGCTGGTCCTCGGCCTCGGCAGCGTCGCGTTCATGGCACTGCCGCACCACGACGACCCCGCCCCGCACGCCGCCGCCGTCGGGGACGGCACCGTCCCCCGGCTCACCGCCGGCCTCTCCGCGCCGCCCACCGGCACCGGGTCCGCGTCCGCATCCGGCACCGGCCGCCCGGCGCACGACCCGAAGGGCGGCAAGCCCGGCAAGGGCGACGGCGCGCACACCACGGGGGACGCGGTCACGGCGGCGGACCCCGCCCACCCGGACAAGGCGTCCGGCACCAGGCCCACCAGCCAGTCCGCCGGCACCGGCAGCAGCGGCGGCGGCACGACGACGGGCAAGACCGCGTCCCAGCCGGCCGCCCCCCACGCCGCCGCCCCGGCCACCGTGCCCGGTCGTGCGATCGCCGGCTACGCCTCCTCCAAGTGCATCGAGGTGTCCGCGCACGCCCGCAAGGACGGCTCCCCGCTGCGGCTGTGGGGCTGCGACGACGACGCCTGGCAGAAGTGGGTCTTCGCGTCCGACGGCAGCGTGCGCTCCATGGGCCTGTGCCTCGACATCGCCAACGCCTCCCAGGACAACGGCGCGACCATCCAGCTGGCGGCCTGCAACGGCGGCTGGGCCCAGAAGTTCAACCTGAACAGCTCCCACGACCTGGTCAACTCCGTGATCGGCAAGTGCGTGGACGCCAAGGACGCCGGCACCGCCAACGGCACCCGTCTGCAGCTGTGGGACTGCGCCGGGACGTCCAACCAGAAGTGGCACCTGGCCTGAACCCGGTCGTCGCCGCACCTCAGACCCGGCGGGGCCGGTCCTCCGCGGCGGCGCGGGCCGCCTCGACCAGGTGCCGGGAACCCCACTGCCGCGCCACGTCCTCGGCGAGGCCGAACTGCCGTCGCGCCTGTGCCTCGTCGCCCAGCAGCCGGTGCAACTCGCCCAGTGAGTGGGCGAACGGGCGGGTGGCGAAGGAGACACTGGCGGCACCGGCGAGCTGACCGCGCAGCGGCAGCAGCAGCGGGACCAGTTCCAGCGCGGTGGTCACGTCACCCAGCAGGAAAGCCAGTTCGGCCCGGAGGGACAGGGCGATGCCGTACAGGTGGTCGGGCACGAGGGGGACGGCCGCCTCGGTGCGCCGGCCGAGCGCGTACGCCTCTTCGTGCTCGCCCAGCCGGGCGAGCACCACCCCGAGGGCGAGTTCGGCGGTGGGTTCGGGGGGTTCGGGAACGGCGAGGAGGCCCCGCAGCAGCGGTTCGGCCTCCCGCGGGCGGCCCTGCCCGAGCCGTACGGTCGTCAGCCCCAGGACGTGCACGAAGTCGGCGGACGGCGAGCCGCGGGACCGCAGCCGCTCCCGCACCTGTGCGTAGCCGGCCTCGGACTCGGCGAAGCGGCCCTCGACGTGGGCCAGCATGGCGAGGGTGGTCTGGTTGATGGTCTCGGCCTCCACCAGCCGGTACCGCCGGGCGACGACCCGTCCCTCGCCGGTGTGCCGGCGGACCTGCGCGACGTCGTTGCGGGCACCGGCGGCCATCGCCCCGATGTGCTCGCGCACCCAGCTGTTGGCGGGCAGGTCGTGTGCGTACCCGAGCACCCGCAGTTCGGTCGCCAGCGCCTCGCGACGGTCCGGGAAGCCGTCGGGCGTGATGCCGGACGCGACGGTCAGGGCGCAGGAGAGCAGCAGCGGGTCCCCGACCGCGCGGGCGACGGCCAGTCGCCGCGCCGCCTCCGCCGCCCGCTCCGGCCGCAGGGCGGCGCCCGCGCCGGCCGTTCCGCCGCCGGGGGCGGGCGGCAGGGCGCCCAGGACGGCCGGGTCCAGGTCGGCGCGGGCGATCAGCCGGTCCACGAACGCGTCGAGCGCCGCCGGTTCGACGAGCCCCCACGGCCCGCTGAGGGATCCGCTGAGGGACCCGCTCAGGACCGGCTCCGGGCTGATCCACGCGCCGAGTGCCGCCGCCGCCAGTTCCTCGTGCCCGACGCCCTCCGCCGCGGCGAGCGCGCGCTGCCGGGTGTGCCGCGCCGCCACGATCGCCCCGGCCCGTATCTCGGCCCGCAACAACCGCCCGAGCAACGCGACCAGCCGCCCGGCCCGCCCCCCACCGACGCCACCGCAACCCTCGACACCTGCACGCCCGCCCGCACCGCCGTGCCCGCGCTCGCCGCCGTGCCCGCGCTCGCCGCTGTGGCCGCCCGCGCCGCTGTGGCTGCCCGCGCCGCCGTGGCTGCCCGCGCCGCCGTGGCCGCGCTCGCCGCTGTGGCTGCCCGCGCCGCTGTGGCTGCCCGCGCCGCCGTGGCCGCGCTCGCCGCTGTGGCTGCCCGCGCCGCCGTGCCCGCCGGCACCGCCGTGGCCGCCCGCGCCCAGATGGCTGCCCGCGCCGCCGTGCCCGCCCGCGCCCAGATGGCTGCCCGCGCCGCCGTGGCCGCCCGCGTCCAGGTGGCTGTGCGCGTCGGCCGGTATCAGGGCGAAGGACTCGATCGCCTGGGTGAGTAGTTCGACGGCCGTGTCGTGGGCGTAGCGCCGTTCGGCCAGGTCGGCGGCGCCCAGCGAGTACTCGACGGCGAGGGCCGCCGTCCGCGCGTTCGCCGCCCGCGCGAAATGGTGGGCGAGAGCCGCGAGATCGTCCGGCCGGCGCCGCCGCAGGACCTCCGCCAGGCGGGCGTGCAGGCGGGCACGACGTACGCCGACCAGGTCGGTGTAGAGGGTGTCGCGGACCAGTGCGTGCGCGAACCGGACCACGCCCGGCGCTGGTTCGGTCAGCAGCCCGGCGACGACGGCCGCCTCGATGGCGTCGAGCACCTCGGGTTCGCCGTGCCGCGCCGGGTCCGCGGCCTCCACGAGGACACCGACCTCGGTCTCGCGGCCCACCACGGAGGCGAGCTGGAGGACGGCAGGCGCCCCCTCGGGCAGCTGCCGCAGCCGTCGCCGCAGCACGTCCCGGACGCCCTGCGGCACCTCGGAGACCGCCACCAGGGCGCCCTCGCTGGCGAGCAGCCGGGCGCTCTCGCGCACGTAGAAGGGGTTGCCGCCGGTGCGTTCGGCGAGCGCGCCGACGATGGGCGCGTCGACCGGCTCCCCGCACACCGCGCCGACCAGGGTCGCCACGTCCGGCAACGGCAGGCCGCCGAGCGCCAGCCGGTACGGCGAGCGGTGGGCGAGTTCGGCGAGCGTCTTGGTCAGCCGGTCCGCCGCGTCGGCCGGGCGGTACGCGACGATCAGCAGCACCGGTGCGCCGACCAGTTCGGCGGCGCGCTCCAGCAGGGCCAGGGTCTCGCCGTCCGCCCGGTGCAGGTCGTCGACGAGGACGGCCAGCGGGGCGTCGGCGGCGGCCTCCCGCAGCCAGGCGCCGAACGCCCGGTGCAGCCGGAACCGCCCGGCGGAGGCCGCCCCGCCGTCGGGGACCGGAACCCCGGTGCCGCCCTGGCCGCCCGCTCCCGGTCCGCCGTACCCCGCCTCCTGGAGCAGGGCGCCGAGTGCGTCCGGGTCGGTGGGCGGCACGCGACGGGCGAGCTCGCCGAGCGCTTCCACCCAGGCCCAGGCGGAGGGGGCGCCGTCGAACTCGGGGCAGCGGCCGACCACCACGGTCCAGCCCTGCTCCCGCAACCACTGCCGGTACCGGCCGAGCAGCGCCGACTTGCCGGCCCCGGCCTCCCCGGTCACCAGGACGACCCCGCCGCCCCGCCGGGCCTCGCGCGCGACCTCGGCCAGAGCCCGCAACTCCTCGTCCCGGCCGACGAACAGCTCCTCGACCGGCCCGCCGCCCCCGACTGCGACCGGCTCGCCGCCCCCGGCCTCGGCCGTCCCGCCGTCCCCGGCCTCGGCCACCTCCGCTCCGGCGCCCGTGACGGGTAGGCCGGGCGCGACGGGCGGGACAGGCGCGCCGGACGGGCCGGGCGCAGCCACCGGCGCCACGGGATCCACCGCATCCACCGATCCGGCCCCCGCGCACCGCAACGCCGAAGACGAGAGCCCGGCCGAAGACGGGGGCGGAAGGACGACCGGTACCGGCGCGGCAGCCGACGGCACCGACGCGCGCAGAACCTCGGTCCGCCCCGCCAGCAGGGCACGCTCCAGCTCGGTCAGGGCCTCTCCCAGACCCAGGCCGAGTTCGTCGGCCATCACGGTGGCGGCGCGCCGCAGCTCGGCCAGTGCTTCGGCGCGGCGTCCGCCGGCCCACAGCCCGAGGGCCAGCAGCCGCCAGCCCTCCTCGCGCAGCGGCTGCTCCCGCACCAGCGCCTCGGCCGCCGGCACCGCCTCCGCGGGCGCCCCGGACGCGAGGGCCGCGCCGATCGCCAGTTCCCGCGCCGTGAGGTGCAGGTCGTCCAGCCGGGCCGCCTCCTCGGCCGCCCACTCCTCGTCGGCCCACTCGCCGTAGGCAGTCCCGTGCCACCACCCCATGGCCTCCTCCAGCAGGCGCCGGGCCTCGGCCGGAGGGGCGGTACGGGCCCGCCGCACGGCCGCCTCGAACCGCCAGGCGTCGACCGCCTCCTCGGGCAGCCGCAGCGCGTACCCGGGCGCGACGCTGACCAGGACACCTGCGGGGGTGCGGGGCGCCCGGCCCGGTTCGAGCACCCGGCGCAGGTTGGACACGTAGACGTGCAGGGAGGCCGCCGCCTTCCGCGGGGGCCGGCCCCGCCACAGGCGGTCGACGAGCCGGTCGACGGACACCACCCGGCCGCGGCCGGCCAGCAACAGGGCGAGGACCGCGCGTTGCCGGGGGCTTCCCAGGTGGACCGGCGCACCGTCGATGTCGGCACCGATCGGCCCCAGGACCTGAACACAGAGCATGACTCGAAAACCTACAGCGGCACTTCACCCCCCTCCGAGGCGCTCCCTGGCGTGTCCACGACCTTCCGCGGCCCTGCTCGGGAGCGCGGACGGCCCTCTTTCGCGGCCGGTGCGGGCGGACATCCGCGTGGCGCCACAACACGGCGCCGTTTGTGGAGTATCGACCTACCCGTGGTGACATCGTGGTGAACGATGGCCATCCTGAGGACAGGTGTGGCTGCAGCTGTCGGCCGGATGGGGTGAAGGGCATGCAGGAGCCGAGGCTCGGGGTGACCGTGGTGACCATGGGGAACCGGCCCGACGAACTCGACGCCCTGCTCAGGTCCGTCGCCAAGCAGGATCTCGCACCCGCCCGGATCGTGATCGTCGGCAACGGCTGCCGGCTCCCCGATCTCGCCCGGCGCCTCGACCTGCCCGGCGAGGTGACCCTCATCGAGGTCGAGGACAACCTCGGCTGCCCGGGCGGCCGCAACGTCGCCCTCGCCCGGCTGCGCGCCTTCGGCGACGTGGACGTCGTCGTCGAACTGGACGACGACGGGCTGCTCGTCGACGTCGAGGTGTTCCGGCACGTCCGCGACCTGTTCGCGGCCGACCCCCGCCTCGGCATCGTGGGTTTCCGGATCGCCGACGAACACGGCGCCACCCAACGGCGGCACGTGCCGCGCGTCGGCAACGCCGACCCCTTGCGCGGCGGGTACGTCACCGGCTTCCTCGGCGGCGGTCATGCCCTGAGCATGGTCATGCTGGCCGAAATCGGCGACTGGCCCGCGGAGTTCTTCTTCGCGCACGAGGAGACCGACCTCGCGTGGCGGGCCGCCGACGGCGGCTGGCGGATCCTCTACGCGCCCGAACTGTTGCTCCAGCACCCCCGTACGTCGCCCGCCCGGCACGCCGTCTACTTCCGGGTGACCGCTCGCAACCGGGTCTGGCTGACCCGCCGTCGGCTGCCGCTGCCATTGATCCCGGTCCACCTGGGGGTCTGGACACTCATCACTCTGCTGCGCACCCGTTCCGTCGGCGGGCTGAAGGCCTGGTTCGCGGGTTTCGCGGAGGGCCTGCGCGAGCCCGCAGGGGAGCGACGCCCGATGCGCTGGCGCACGGTCTGGCACCTCACGCGACTCGGACGCCCACCGATCATCTGACAAACGCTTCCGGAAAACGGACAACGGGATCGGACATCGGGGTCGGACAACGGGGTCGGACAACGGAATCGGAAAACGGGACGAGGGCCCCGGTCGTTCACCTCCGCCGACCGGAACCCTCTCGCGTCCCCGGATCCAGGCCTGCGGCGACACTCCCCCGAGTCAGCGCGCCATGCGCTCGCGCCGTCGGGCCCGATCCGATACGAAGATCACATCAAGGCTCGCCAACGGATCGCTAACATGTGGCCAGCGGTTCTCCCGGAGGTCGCCGGCCGGTTGGCGCGAAGCCGCCGTGGAACTCCGGCGGCCAAGCCGGAATCCCAGCGGATTCCGGCTCCGACCGGCCCAGAGAAGATGGCGGGAATCCGACCCCACCTGGATGGGATTCCGCCACGATCCACGGGCAGGATCCAGGGACCGGCGGGCGGTTCCGCCGTGCGGCGCGGTCCCCCATGACCGCGCGGGAAGGCGATGGGGCGGAGTGATGCGGCGGTACGAGCTGCGGTTCGGACTGCTGGGGTCTCCTGTTCTCGTCGACGCGGACGGCGTCCGGCCCATCGGCAGTCCCAAGGTGCGTACGCTGCTCGCCGCGCTGCTCCTCGACGCCGGGCGGGTGGTCTCCGTCGAGTCGCTCAAGGAGGCGCTGTGGGGCGGGGCACCCCCGGTGTCCGCTCAGGCCTCGCTGCACAACCACGTCACCCGGTTGCGCCGGCTCCTCGACGACCCGGAGCGGCTGCGTGCCGTACCGCCCGGGTACCTGCTGCGGCTGGACGAGGGGGAGCTGGACGTCGACGTGTTCGACGCCCTGGTCGTACAGGCGCGTGCGGCGCACGGGCGACAGGAGTGGGCGCCGGTGCTGCGCGCCTGCGCCGACGCGCTCGCGCTCTGGCGCGGCACCCCGCTCAGCGGACTTCCCGCGGACTTCGGCGGCTACGCCTTCGTGCAGCGTCTGGAGGCGGCCCGGCTGCTCCTGCTGGAGTGGCGCTACGACGCGGAGCTCGCCCTCGGCGAGGACCGACCGGCGGGCCTGGTGCCCGAGTTGGCGGCGCTCGTCGCCGAGTATCCGCTCCGGGAGGCCTACCACCGTCAGCTGATGCTCGCCCTGCACCGGACGGGTCGGCAGGCGGAGGCGCTCGCCGTCCACCGGGACCTGCGCAACCGTCTGAGGGACGAGCTGGGCATCGAGCCGGGGGCGGCGGTCCGGGAGGCCCACGTGGAGGTGTTGCGGGGGAGCGGGGTGGTGGGGGAGCACGCGTCCTACGGCGGCGCACCGAAGCCCGCCACCGGCGACGGCAGCCGCAGCGACGGTGACCGCCGCCACGGCGGCCGTGGTGACGGCGGCCGTGGTGACAGTGACCGCGGCGATGGTGACCGTGGTGACGGCAGCCGCGGCGACCGTGGCCGTGGTGACGGTGACGCCCGTGCAGGCGCCGGTGGCCGTGCCGGTGCCGACGGTGGCGCGGGTGCTGGTGCCGAACGTGGCGCGGGTGCCGAACGCGAGGGCGCGGGCGCGGATGTGTCGTGGCCGACCGGACGGTCCCCCGCACCCCCCTGGGACGCGTCCGGGAACAGTCGGCCCGAGGGCGCGGACCTCGATGCCCCCGCGGACTCCGGTCCCGGTTCTACGCGCGGCGACTCCCCGGCGCCCCGGCCCGCCCAGCTCCCGCCATCTCCCGCTCACTTCACCGGACGCACCGACATCCGTACGGAGCTGTGCGCCGCCCTCGCCTCGCCGCCCGGTCCCGCCCTCGCCGTCGTCAGCGGTATGGCCGGGGTCGGGAAGAGCGCGCTCGCCCTGTACGTGGCCCATCAGCTGAGGGAACGTTTCCCCGACGGCCAGCTCCACCTCCACCTGCACGGCGCCACCCCGGGCGTGCCCCCGCTCACCCCCGGTCAGGCGCTCGCCGCGCTGCTGCGGGACCTCGGCGCCGACCCCCGGCACATCCCCGAGCACCCCGACGCGGCCGCCGCCTTGCTGCGCTCCCTGCTGGCGCCCACCCGCACCCTGTTGCTGCTCGACGACGCCGCGAGCGCCGCACAGGTACGGCCGCTGCTGCCGGGCGGTCCCGGCTGTGCGGTGATCGTCACCAGCCGGTCGCCGCTCACCACGCTGGACGGCGCCCGCCGTTTCCCGCTCGGGCCGCTGACCGGCGAGGACAGTGCGGCGCTGCTGCGCGCGGTCAGCGGACGGGACGAGATCGGCGCCGGTCACCCGCTCGTCGGACTGACCGGCCGGCTGCCGCTCGCCCTGCGGGTGGTCGCCGCCCGGCTGGCCGCCCGCAGGGCCCTCACCCCCGACGTGCTCGCCGGGCAACTGGCGGCCACCGAGGACAGGTTGCACCACCTGGAGTACGACGACCTGAGCGTCCGGCGGTCCCTCGCCGTCGCCCATGACGCCCTCGCCGCCGCCGACCGGGTGTCCGACGGGGACGCCGCCGACGCCCTGCGCCACATCGGCGCCCTCGACCTGCCCACCTACGGCGCCCCCCTGATCGCCCAGCTCACCGGCACCGACGAGCGCCGGGCCGAGGCCGCCCTGGACCGGCTGGTCGACGTGGCCCTCCTGGAGGAGACCGCGTACGGCCGGTACACCCCGCACGACCTGGTGCGGGACTTCGCCAGGGAGCTGGCCGAGGACACCGACCGCACCGAGACCGCGCTCCGCGCCCTGCGCTGGTTCGCCGCCGTCGCCGAACTCGTCCTCGTCGCCATCCTCGAACCCGGCCTCGACCTGGGCGACCGCCGCCGCCCCACCACCGCCCAGCCGCCCGAACACCAGCCGTACGCCGCCTCCCTGCCGCCCTTCGAACGCGCCGAGCACGCCTTCGCCTGGGGCGATCTGGAGCTGGAGAACATCGTCGCCCTGGTGGCCCGGTACGCCGACACGCCGGACCCGCGGATCAGCGCCCATCTCTCCACGCTCGTGCGGCTGCTCTTCCCGTACGTCCTGCGCAGCGGCCGGGTCGCCGAGACGGAGGTGCTCGGCACGGCCGCCCTGGCCGCCGCCCGCCGCCTCGGTGACGAACCCGCCGAGGCCTACGCCCTGGGCGACCTCGCCGGGCTGCGCTTCCTGACCGGCCGCCATCGGGAGGCCCTGGCCCTGACCGACCGGGCGCTCGCCATCTGGCGGCGGCTGGACGAGACGTCCTGGATCCGCCGCTGCCTGAACAACCGGGGCCTGCTCCTCGAAGGGCTGGGCCGGTACGAGGAGTCGGGCGAGGCGCTGCGGCAGAGCCTCGACCACTCCCGGCGGCTGAACGACCCCTACGGCGAGGCCGTCACCCGCAGCCACCTCGGCAACCTCTACGAGCACACCGATCCGCGGGCCGCCATCGAGCAGCACCGGCGTTCACTGGCGATCGGGGACGCGATCGGCGCCGTCATCGTGCAGCACTCGGCGCACTGCAACATCGGCTTCGCCCATCTCACCCTCGGCGAACCGGCCGCGGCCGCCGTGCACTTCGAGGAGAGCCTGCGGATCCTCGGCGCGCACGGCGACTGGCACGGCGAGTCCCAGAGCCGGCTCGGCCTGGTCCGCGCGCTGCGCGGGCTGGGCCGTCCGGACCGCGCCCACCGGGAGTGCACCGAACTCCTGCGACGCGCCGACGTCCGCGCCGACCGCTACACCGGAGGTCTCGCCCGCCACCAACTCGGTCTGCTCCTGCGGGAGCAGGGGCGTGCGGACGAGGCGTACGAGGTGTGGCGCGAGGCCCTCACGGCCCTGGACGGCACGGACGAAGCCGGAGTCCTCGCCGAGCTGAGGGCGCTGCTGGCCGCGCGGGACTGATCACTTGGCGTCGGCATAGCACTCCACCACCGCCGTCGTGAACGGGAACCTGACCGGCGTCGGCCCGAACGTCAGCCGTCCCGCCAGGTCCGCCGCCTCCCGGATGGCCGCGACGACCGCCTCGGCCTCCTCCTGCGGGCAGTGCACCATCACCTCGTCGTGCTGGAAGAAGACCAGCTCGGCCGCCATGTCCGCGCAGGTCCGGCGCAGCGCCGCCAGCATCAGCAGGGCCCAGTCGGCGGCGCTGCCCTGGACGACGAAGTTACGCGCGAAACGGCCCCTGGCGCGGGCGTTGGTGGAGGCGTAGCCCGGCACCCAGCCGTCGGCCGAGGCTTCCTCCGTCTCCTCCTGGGGCATACCGCCCTCTTCCGTGCCGTCGCCCGCACCGGCCGCGGGCGGGCAGGTCCGGCCCAGCCAGGTGCGCACCAGCCGGCCCTCCTCGCCCGCGCGCGCCGCGTCGTCGACGTAGGCCACCGCCCCGGGGAAGCGGCGTCTGAGCGCGGCCAGGTTCTTCAGGCCGTCGCCCGAGGTCTGGCCGTAGACCGCGCCGAGGACGGCGATCTTGGCCTGCTGGCGGTCGCCGGAGAACGCGCGGTCGGAGACGGCCTGGTAGAGGTCGGCCTCCCGGCCCGCGACCTCCATCAGCCCCGGGTCGCGGGAGATCGCCGCCAGCACCCGCGGTTCCATCTGGTCGGCGTCGGCGACGACCAGCCGCCAGCCGGGGTCGGCGACCGCGGCCCGCCGGATCACTTTCGGGATCTGCAACGCGCCCCCGCCGTTGGTCACCCAGCGCCCGGTGACGGTGCCGCCCGCGTGGAACTCCGGGCGGAACCGGCCGTCGCGCACCCAGTCCTGCAGCCAGGACCAGCCGTGCGCCACCCAGATCCGGTACAGCTTCTTGTACTCCAGGAGCGGTTTCACCGCCGGATGGTCCACGGACGAGATCTCCCAGCGGCGGGTCGACCTCACCTTGATCCCGGCCTGGGCGAAGGCCTTGATCACATCGGCGGGCTGGTCCGGGCGGACCCGCCTGCCGAACGCGGCCGACACCTCGGCCGCCAGCTCGGCGAGCCGACGCGGTTCGCCGCCGCCCGCGTACCGCTCGCCGAGCAGTTCGCGCAGCACCTCGCGGTGGACCTCGGCGCTCCAGGGCACGCCCGCGCGGTTCATCTCCGCGGCGACCAGCATCCCCGCCGACTCGGCGGCGGTCAGCAGCCGCATCCGGTCCGGGTGTTCGGCCCGGTCGTGCCGCCGCTGCTGCTCGGCGTAGACGGCGAGGAGGTCGCCGAGCGTCAGCGGGGTCGTGGTGCCGTGCGGTTCGAACAGCGGGGACTGGGCGCCGGGCTCGGCCGCGCGCTGGGGCGGATCGGGCGGTACCGGACCGCCGCGGAGGCGGGCCAGGGCGGCGGCGGCCGAGCGCGGCTCACCGGACCGTCCCTCGTGGCCCAGCAGAAGTGTCTCGGCGTCCTCGATGTCGTAGCACCGCTCCACTCGCACCCCCGTGGCGAGCAGGCGCGGGTAGACCTCGGCGGTCGACCGCCACACCCAGCGTGTGACCTCCGGGCGGTCCCTGACCGCCGCGGCGAGATCGGGCTCCCGCCGCACCGGGCCGGCGGGCAGCCCGTCCGGGCCGAGGGGGGCGAGCTCCACGCCACCGTCCTCGGCCGGAGCGAGAGCCCACCGGTCGGTCATGCCGAGAGTGTGACAGGCGGCACTGACAAGGGTCCTGACCTGCGGGTTCGATCGTCCTCGGTGTGCTCTCAGCCGGTTTCGTCCCCCTCCGGCCCGGCCGCGTCCGTCGCCTCCGCCGCCCCGTCGCGCTGCTCCACCAGCAGGGCCAGCGCCTGGGCGATGTACGCCTCGGTCGCCTGCTTGGTGACGCCGAGACCGCTGAGGACGCCGTCGCCGTTCTCGTGTTCCAGGAGGGCCAGCAGCAGGTGTTCGGTGCCGATGTAGTTGTGGCCGAGGCGCAGCGCCTCGCGGAAGGTGAGTTCGAGGGCCTTCTTGGCCTCGGGGCCGTACGGGACGAGGTCGGGGACCTCGTCCGCGGCCGGCGGGAGCGCGGCCGTCGCCGTCTGGCGCACGGTGTCCAGCAGGACGCCCTGCGCGAGGATCGCCTTGGCCGCGAGGCCGTCCGGCTCGGCCAGCAGGCCGAGGACCAGGTGCTCGGGGCGGCCCTCCGGGTTGCGGGCCGCGAGCGCCTCGTTGTGCGCCGCCATGACCACGTTCCGCGCGCGCGGGGTGTAGCGGTTGAAGCCCTGGCTGGGGTCGAGCTCGGCCGACTCCTTGGGGACGAAGCGCTTCTGGGCCGCCTGCCGGGTCACGCCCATGCTCTTGCCGATCTCGCTCCAGGACGCGCCCGAGCGCCGGGCCTGGTCGACGAAGTGGCCGATCAGGTGGTCGGCCACGTCGCCCAGGTGGTCGGCGGCGATCACCGCGTCCTCGAGCTGGTGGAGGGGTTCGGGATGGACCTTCTTGATCGCCGCGATGAGGTCGTCGAGGCGTACGGATGCCGTGATGTTCGGGTTGGTCGCCATGTGTCAACCGTAAGTTGACAGTCTGGGGGTGTCAACCCGAAGTTGACATCTCGTGGGTGGAAAACCGTACGGCCGTCGTTGTCCACAGGGTGTGGACGGCCGCCGCCCGCTGTCCGTGCCGCATGGCACGATCGACACGTGACCAGCAGCGAGCCCAGCACCGTCGACCGAGCCTTCCAGACCGCCCTGTACGACGGCACCGACTCCGGCCTCGACACGGGCGCGTCCCTCCTCGCGGCCGACTCCGCCGCGGACGTGGAACTCGAGCGCCGCGGCCGTGAGTTCGTCGCGGCGGCCTGGCGGCGCGGCTGGCAGCCCGCCGACGTCGTACGACTGGTACGGCGCGAGCTGGACGACCCGCACGTCCGCCTCGCCGCCGCACTCATCAGGGCGCAGGTGCCGGACGACCGTCCGCGCGGCCCCCGCTGGAAGGCCCAGCTCGACGCGCTGCCCGACGGCACCGCGCGCGTGGGCGACCGTTTCTCGCACGCCACCGCCGTCCTGGAGCTGTACCGGCTGCTGCTGCGACTGCCCGCCCTGGAGCCGCTCGACGAGCCGGGCACCCGCGTGGACCCGCACCGGCCGGAGTCCCGCATGCTCACCCGGATCCGGGCGCTGCTCGCCAAGGCCGAGGCGACCGGCTACCCGGAGGAGGCGGAGGCGCTCAGCGCCAAGGCGCAGGAGCTGATGGCCCGGCACAGCGTGGACGAGGCGCTGCTCGCCGCGGGGGCACCCGCACCGCACGCGCCCGGCGCCTGCCGGATAGCGGTCGAGCCGCCGTACGAGCAGGCCAAGGCGGTGCTGCTGGACGCGGTCGCCACCGCCAACCACTGCCGTGCGGTGTGGAACGAGCCGCTGGCCTTCTCCACGGTCGTCGGGTTCGAGGCGGACCTGGAGGCGGTCGAACTGCTCTACACCTCCCTGCTGGTGCAGGCCACCCACGCGATGACGAAGGCGGAGGCGGCACAGCGGGCGGGTGGCCGCAGGCGCACGAAGGCCTTCCGGCAGTCCTTCCTGGCGGCCTACGCCCACCGGGTCGGCGACCGGCTGGCCGCCGTCGCGGAGTCGGCCGTGACCGGGACCGCGGCAACGGCGGACCTGCTCCCGGTCCTGGCGAGCAGGGAGCTGGCCGTGACCGACCGCATGGAGCAGATGTTCCCCGAGACGACCACTTCCCGCCTGCGTGGGGTGACCGACGAGGCGGGCTGGACGGAGGGCACGAGAGCCGCCGACCGAGCCCAGGTCGGGTCCCGCCCCCGACTCCCGCAGTAAACGGGGCCCCGCCGCACCGCGCGGCCCCCGTAAGCCGCGCCACCGCGGTGCGCTCGGCTTGGCGGGCCCCGGAGGCCGCGGGGCGGCCCCGGATGCCGCCCGTGGACCATTCGGCGGCCGGGCCGCTCGCCCCCCGCCTCGCGGGCGGTCCGTTCGGTCAGTCGCCTGCCTGCTGGAAGGTGCTCACCGTCGCGTTCGGCTTCTCCGCGGAGCCGCCCTTGCCCGCGACGGCGCCGTACTTCCACGGGAAGCTCTGCGTCGCGTCGCTCCCCGGCAGGGACACCGTGACGGAGGTGGCCGCGAGGCTCGCGCTGTCGCCGTCCTTGCCGCGCACGTAGCCGATCGAGAAGGTCGCGGAGTCGCCCTTGGCGAGCTTCAGCTTGTCGGTCTTCGCGCCGGACTGCGCCGGGACCGTCGCGGATGTGCCGCCCGCCTTCAGCGTGACGCCGGGAAACCCGTCCAGGGTGCACGGCGCGCTCTGGTTGGTGAGGCTCACCGGCACCTCGCCGGTGTCCCCCGCGGCCGGCGCGACGCTCGCGGGGCCGACCTGGACGGAGACCTTGCCGATCTCACAGGCCGAGCCGTTCTTGCTGTTGGTCCCTGAGCCGCCGTTGTCGCAGGCGGTCAGGGCCAGGGCGGCGGCGAGGGCGGTGACGGTGAGCGGAATGGCGCGCATGAGCAGATCCCCATCGAGGTCGTGACGGTGTCCCAGCATCATCACGCCCGCGGCCCGGTGCCGCTCGCCCGGCCCCGTCGTCGACCGTCTCCCGGCGTGCTCCCGCCGGCCCGCGCGACCGGGCGGGAGCGGGCCCCGGCCGCCGGGCAGGGCCCTATCGCCCGAGGTTCGCCGTGGGCAGCCCGGACGGCAGCTTGCCGCCCTCCGCCCTGGTGTAGGTCTCCTCACCGGATTTTCCTGACCAGGTGACTTTCATGCTGCCCTTGCTGACCGTGTCGACCATTCCGGTGACCCGGTCCTTGCTGCCGTCCGTGCAGCGGAGGTGGATCATCCGCATCCCGGCCTCCGCGCCGGCGGTCCCGCTGCACACCGCCCCGCCGGTTTCGAAGAGCCCGGCCTGCTTGCCGGTGACCACGAGGGCGACGATCCGGCCGCCGCTCGTGGTGATCCAGCTGCCCTGCAGCGCGTCGGACGAGGCCGTGGCGCTGCCGGAACCGGCGGAGTCGGTGGCGGTCGCGGACGACGTCCCGGAAGGGGTGGCGGGGGAGCCGCCGGAGTCACCGCCGCTGCACGCGGTCAGCGTGAGCGCGCCCGCCAGCCCCGCGGCGGCCGCCGCGACCCGTACGGCCGCAGCCGCCCGCGTGCGCGTCGTGGCCGTGTGCGTCATGGGCGTACTCGCCGTAGCCGTAGCCGTAGTCACCGCAACGCTCCCGAGCTCTAGGGGTCGGTCGCCCGGCTGCCCGGACGACAGCGGCAAGCTACCAGCACTCGCCCGGAGGACTCGTGTACGCCGGGTAGGGATCCGCTGTGGCCGCGGCGGCCGGTCTCGCTCACCGGACCCTCACAAGGACGCTGGAACACCCGGGCCGCCGTGTGCGTCTGTTCCATGTACACGATGGTTTCGATTTGGACGATCGCATGTCATGCGTGCTCCGGGGCAGACGCTGGAACGGGTCGGGTAAAGCGGACGTCAAAGCTGTAACCGCAGGGACACCCCCCGTGCACGTGCATCTGCTCATGCATCTGCACATGAACAAGGTTATGATCCGGGTCAGTTGACCACGGCATCACTGGTCACATCAGCCAGTTAGTGCACCACCGGGGAGCGACCTGTGGACCTCGACGTTGACGGCGTGTACGAGGGGTTTGACGTGTACAACGGCATGGCTGCGACGCAGCTGGACGGAGTGGCCTGGCAGAAGAGCAGGCACAGCAACTCGCAGGGCTCCTGCGTCGAGTTCGCCCGGCTGCCGGGCGGTGACGTGGCGGTCCGCAACTCACGCTTCCCGGACGGCCCGGCCCTCGTCTACACGCGCGCGGAGATCGAGGCGATGCTCCTCGGTGTCAAGGACGGCGAGTTCGACCACCTGATCGTGAGCTGACCGCGCTCCCGTCCGGGGCGCACCCGGGCAGGGGGCGGGTGCCGTAGCGGGCGACGCGCGTAGACACCCGGCGTCGGAAGACGCCGGGTCCGTTACTCGGCCGCCGCCCGGAGCCGGAACAGCGCCCACACGACCTTGCCGTTCAGGGTGCCGGCCAGCGGATGCCAGCCCCAGCTGTCGCTGAAGGAGTCGACCAGGAACAGCCCGCGGCCCGACTCGGCCGAGGAGTCGTCGGAGTCGCCGGGGACCGGGGTCGCGTGACTGGGGTCGCGCACCGCGCACACCAGCCGCTCGGACCACCGCATCAGGTGCAGCCGCACGGCCGGCGCCTGCGGTCCGGCGGACCGCTCGCTCTCGCCGGGGACCGCGTGCCGCAGCGCGTTGGTGACGAGCTCCGAGACGACCAGGCAGACGTCGTCGAAGCGGTCGCCGACGTCCCACTGACCGAGGGTTTTGCGGGTGAAGGACCGGGCCTCGCGCACCGCTTCGTAGCGGGCGGGCAGGGCGCAGGAGGCGGCGTCGGACACGGCCGCGGGATCAAGCGGCGGAAGGCCCTGCCGTAACGGCTTGAGCATGGTCGATCCATTCGTCCCCATGCGAGGCACTCCCGGGAATTCGCGGTCGTTGCGATGCAGCGGTGGCGCGGGACCATGGTTTCGGATGCGTACAGCAGATGCAAGGGCAGATGCACGTGCACGAGACCGAATTGGACCCTCCCGTACCGCTTCTTGGCCATTTTTTCCGCCAACTTGGCGTCGATGGCTCACTACCTGCTTGCCACTTCCTGTGCTTAGACTGCGGACTCTTTCCGTTTCCGTAACCGGACGAGTACTGCTCGAAGTGTTTTAGTGGCAGACTGCGGGCCCTGAGGACGGTTGGGGAGGCTGGCGAACGTGAGCGCGGGAGAGCCCGGATCGGTGGTGCGGCGAATGCTGCTCGGCTCGCAACTCAGGCGGCTGCGCGAGGCCCGGGGGATCACACGTGAGGCCGCGGGCTACTCGATCCGCGCCTCCGAGTCGAAGATCAGCCGTATGGAGCTGGGTCGGGTGAGCTTCAAGACCAGGGACGTGGAAGACCTGCTGACGCTGTACGGCATCACGGACGAGGCCGAGCGCGAGCAGCTCGTCTCCCTCGCCCGGGAGGCCAACGTGGCGGGCTGGTGGCACAGTTACTCCGACGTCCTGCCGACCTGGTTCCCCACCTATGTCGGCCTGGAGGGCGCCGCCCACCTGATCCGGGCGTACGAGGTGCAGTTCGTCCACGGCCTGCTGCAGACGGAGGAGTACGCGCGCGCGGTGGTGCGGCGCGGCATGAAGGGCGCGAGCGAGGCGGACGTCGAACGGCGGGTCACCCTGCGCCTGGAGCGGCAGAAGTACCTGGTGGCCGAGAACGCCCCCGACTTCCACATCGTCCTCGACGAGGCCGCCCTGCGCCGGCCCTACGGCAGCCGCGAGGTGATGCGCGGCCAGCTCCAGCACCTGGTCGAGATCTCCGAACACCCCAACGTCCGGCTCCAGATCATGCCGTTCAGCTTCGGCGGGCACTCCGGGGAGGGCGGCTCCTTCACGATCCTGAGCTTCCCCGAGTCGGACCTGTCCGACGTGGTCTACCTGGAACAGCTCACCAGCGCCCTCTACCTCGACAAACGCGAGGACGTCGCCCAGTACGAGCTGGCCCTGAAGGAACTCCAGCAGGACAGCCCGGGCCCGGACGAGAGCCGGGACCTCCTGCGGGGGCTCCTCCAGCTCTCCTAGGGCTCTCCCCAGAAGTTCGCTCTCCGTCCCCAACTGGCATGTCACGCAAGTACGATGACGCGTGATCAGACCGTGATGTCGCTCATGCGTCTGCTAGTGATTTGGGGATCACATGTCGTCGTACTTCACCGACCTGGCACAGCAGTACATCGACGGTGAGTGGCGCCCGGGGACCGGTTCCTGGGACATCATCGACTTCAACCCGTACGACGGTGAGAAGCTCGCCTCGATCACGATAGCCGCGGTCGACGAGATCGATCAGGCCTACCGGGCCGCCGCCCGCGCCCAGAAGCAGTGGGCCGCCCTCAACCCCTACGCCCGGCGCGCGGTCTTCGAGAAGGCGCTGCGCCTCGTCGAGGAGCGCGAGGGCGAGATCACCGACGCGATCATCGCCGAACTCGGCGGCACGCACCTGAAGGCAGGCTTCGAACTCCACCTCGCCAAGGAGTTCCTGCGCGAGTCGGTCCACCTGGCGCTGCGCCCCGAGGGCAAGATCCTGCCCTCCCCGGCGGACGGCAAGGAGAACCGCCTCTACCGCGAACCGGTCGGCGTCGTGGGCGTGATCAGCCCCTTCAACTTCCCCTTCCTGCTGGCCCTCAAGTCGGTCGCGCCGGCGCTCGCGCTGGGCAACGGCGTGGTGCTCAAGCCGCACCAGAACACCCCGATCGTCGGCGGCACCCTGGTCGCGAAGATCTTCGAGGACGCCGGCCTGCCGGGCGGACTGCTCAACGTCGTCGTGACCGACATCGCCGAGATCGGCGACGCCTTCATCGAGCACCCGATCCCCAAGGTCATCTCGTTCACCGGCTCCGACAAGGTCGGCCGGCACGTGGCCACCGTCTGCGCCGCGCTCTTCAAGCGCTCGGTGCTCGAACTGGGCGGCAACAGCGCCATCGTGGTCCTCGACGACGCCGACGTGGACTACGCGGTCGATGCGGCGGTCTTCAGCCGGTACGTCCACCAGGGCCAGGTCTGCATGGCCGCCAACCGCGTCCTGGTCGACCGCTCGATCGCGGACGCGTTCACCGAGAAGTTCGTCACCAAGGTGAAGTCCCTCAGGGCCGGGGACCCGCGCGACCCGGGGACCGTCATCGGCCCGTTGATCAACTCGCGGCAGGCGGAGTCGATCTCGGCCACCGTCGAGCAGGCGATCGCGGAGGGCGCCACCGCCCTGGTGCACGGCGCGACCACCGACAACCTGGTCGAACCCTCGGTCCTCACCGACGTGCCCGCCGACTCCGCGCTGCTGCGCCAGGAGGTCTTCGGCCCGGTCGCCTTCCTCATCCCCTTCGACGGCGAGGAGGAGGCGGTACGACTCGTCAACGACACCCCCTACGGCCTCAGCGGCGCCGTGCACACCGGGGACGTCGAGCGGGGCGTGGCCTTCGCCCGGAAGATCGACACCGGGATGTTCCACGTCAACGACGGCACCGTGCACGACGAGCCGCTGGTCCCCTTCGGCGGCGAGAAGAACTCCGGCATCGGCCGCCTGAACGGTGAGACGACGCTGGAGGCCTTCACCACCCTGAAGTGGATCTCGGTGCAGCACGGCCGCAGCGGCTTCCCCTTCTAGCCGGTGCCGGTCCCGGAGTTCGGCCATCCGGGCCCTTTAGGACGCGATCTGTCCTAGAGGGCCCGTAGCTTCGGTCGTGTCGGGGAAACACCACCGAGGAAAGGCGGCCGGACATGGTCACCCACGTTCCCGCGGAAGCACAGGGCGACGAGCGCGGAGCACTGCTCTCCTTCATCGAGGAACAGCGCGGCGGCATCCGCCGGGCGCTGCTCGGACTCACGGACGAGCAGGCGTCGAGCAAACCCAGCGCGAGCGAGCTGTCCCTGGCGGGCGTGCTCAAGCACTGCGCCGAGGTCGAGCAGAGCTGGATCGCCCGCGCCAGGCAGGAGCCGCCGGCGATCCAGCGCGACCAGTCCAACTGGCACGAGACCTTCCAGCTGGTCGGCGACGAGACGGTGGCCTCCCAGCTCGCCCACTGGGAGCAGGTCGCCGCCGAGACCGAGAAGTTCATCCGCTCGGTCCCCAGCCTCGACGACACCTTCCCGCTCCCGCCGCAGCCCTGGTTCCCGCCGGAGGGCCGGGTCTCCATGCGCTGGGTCTGCCTCCACCTGATCCGCGAGACCGCCCGCCACGCGGGCCACGCCGACATCATCCGCGAGTCCCTGGACGGGAAGACGGCCTTCGAACTGGTGGCGCTGGAACAGGGCTCGTGATCAACACTCCCTAGTGGTGGAAGCTGGTGGCCGCGTCCTTGTCCCTGGTCGACGGATGCGGCTGGCGGCGCAGCTCCGGCAGCAGCCGGGAGAGGTCCTCGATGAACAGGTCGGCCAGGTCCTTCGAGAAGCCGTTGCGGCACACCACCCGCAGCACCGACAGGTCCTCCCGGTTCGCCGGGAAGGTGTAGGCCGGCACCAGCCAGCCGCCCTCGCGCATCCGCCGGGACACGTCGAAGACGTCGTACGCCGTCACGTGGTCGGCGGTGGTGAAGGCGAACACGGGCAGCTCGTCGCCGTGGGTCAGCAGCCGGAAGTCGCCCAGCTCCCCGATCCGCCGGGCGAGCTCCGTGGCCACGTCCCGGGAGGTCTGTTGCACCGCGCGGTAGCCCTCCCGGCCGAGCCGCAGGAACGTGTAGTACTGCGCCACCACCTGCGCGCCGGGGCGGGAGAAGTTGAGGGCGAAGGTCGGCATGTCGCCGCCCAGGTAGTTGACGCGGAAGACCAGCTCCTCGGGCAGCGCCTCCTTGTCCCGCCACAGCGCCCAGCCGACGCCCGGGTAGACCAGCCCGTACTTGTGGCCCGAGGTGTTGATCGAGGCCACGCGCGGGAGCCGGAAGTCCCACACCAGGTCCTCGTCGAGGAAGGGCGCGACCATCCCGCCGGAGGCGCCGTCCACGTGCACCGGGACGTCGAACCCGGTGCGCTCCTGGAGGGCGTCCAGGGCGGCGCAGAGGTCGGCGACCGGCTCGTAGGACCCGTCGAAGGTGGAGCCGAGGATGGCGACGACCCCGATGGTGTTCTCGTCGCAGAGGTCGGCGGCGGCCTGCGGGTCCAGGTGGTAGCGGTCGCCGTCCATGGGCACGTACCGGGCCTCCACCTCCCAGAAGTTGCAGAACTTCTCCCAGCAGACCTGGACGTTGATGCCCATGATCAGGTTCGGCCGGGCACTGCCCGGGTAGCGGTCGGCGTTGCGCTGCATCCAGCGGCGCTTGAGCGCCATCCCGGCCAGCATGCAGGCCTCGCTGGACCCGGTCGTCGAACAGCCGACGGCGGCCGACGGGTCCGGCGCGTTCCACAGGTCAGCGAGCATCGCCACGCAGCGCCGCTCCAGTTCGGCGGTGCGCGGGTACTCGTCCTTGTCGATCATGTTCTTGTCCCGGCACTCCTGCATCAGGACGCCGGCCTGGGGTTCCATCCAGGTGGTCACGAAAGTGGCCAGGTTCAGCCGGGCGTTGCCGTCCAGCATCAGCTCGTCGTGGACCAGCTGGTACGCCGTGCTCGGCGGCAGCGGGGCGTCCGGCAGCCGGTGTGTGGGCGGGGCCTCGGTCATGCCGCCGACCGGGTTCGCCTCCCCGAAGAACGGGTTGACGGACATCGCTCGCTCTTGGTGCTTCTGGGGGCCTTTGTGGAGCGGCATGAGTGGTGCCTCCTGGGAGAGTTCACTTGGGTTCGCTGCGCGGGATCAGCGCAGGGCGGTGCCGTCCGCCCGCAACTGCATTCTGGGCCGCCCGGTCACCAGCAGCCACGCGGGCAGCGACGCGATGCAGAGCAACACGATGATGCTCGGCGAGGCCACGAGTACCGCGGCCGTGAACAGACTCACCCAGCCCTGCCGGGTGATCGCCAACAACATGCCCAGGACACCCGCCGCCACGCCCACCGACGGCTGGACGGCGGGCACCAGGGCGTGGGCGCACAGCCCGAAGGCCGAGCCGATGAACACCGACGGGAAGATCCGGCCGCCGCGGAAACCGCAGGAGGCGGCCACGGTCAGCGCGGCCAGCTTGACGACCGTCATCACGGCGAACTGTCCCGCCGACCAGCCCTCGGGGTCCTTCGCCAGCACCGCCACCTGGTCCAGCCCCTTGAAGAGCGTCAGCTGGCCGCCCAGCGCCCCCAGCAGGCCCAGCACGAGTCCGCCGACCGGAAGCGCCACCATGGGGTGCCCGAGGCGCCGGAAGGCGCCGTGGACGTACGGGAAGGCGCGGACGGCGCACATGCCGAGCAGCGCCGCCGCGGGGGCGATCACCAGGGCCGCCAGCAGATCGGGCCAGCGCGTCCTGCCGAGCGCGGGCAGCCCGAGGTCCAGGGTCGGACGGGCCAGCAGGTCGGTCGTCATCGCGCCCGCCGCGGCGGCCAGCAGCGGCCCGAAGAGGTTGTCCCACAGCGCGCCCTTCAACGGCTTGCCGGCCAGCGCCTCGGAGATCACCAGGGCCGCCCCCACCGGCGTCCCGAACAGCGCGCCGAGCGTCGCCGCGTCGGCCAGCGCGGGCCACAGGGATCCCGGCAGCCGGGGCATCGCGAGCCGCCCCAGCCACAGCGCCAGCCCGACGTTGACGGCGATGAGCGGGTTCTCCGGACCGAGACTCGGCCCACCCGCCAGCATCAGCGCGGTCGCCAGCACCAGCCCCGGCAGCACGGCGGGCGGCAGCGCCACCGCCTCCAGGCCGAGGGTGGCCGGATCGGGTCCCGCGTGCCCGGGCACCTTCCACACCACCAGTCCCACCGCGATCCCGGTGGCGGTCAGCATCACCAGCACCCACAGCACCGAGTACCGTCCGATGCCGAGCGCGTCCGGGAGGTTGTTCCACAGCACGTGCTGCAGCCGGTCGGCCAGTGAGCTCACCAGCAGGAACAGCAGGCTGCTGCCGACCCCGACGGCGAGTGAGGGCAGGATCAGCGGCAGCAGGGCGCGCGCGGGGGCCGAGGGCGGGGTGGGGAGCGCCTGCTGCGCGGTGTCCTGGGCCACGCGCCCACCATAAGCGGGCAAAACCGACCCAACATCCGGAACGGAAACGGGCTTGCACCTCACGTGGCGTGAGGATCCAGGGTGGAGCACGGAAAGGAGCGGACGTGAGCTACTCCGTCGGACAGGTCGCCGGGTTCACCGGCGTCACCGTGCGTACCCTGCACCACTACGACGAGATCGGCCTGCTGGTCCCGGGTGAACGCAGCCCCGCCGGACACCGGCGCTACGGCGACGCCGACCTCGACCGGCTGCAGCGGATCCTGTTCTACCGGGAGCTCGGCTTCCCGCTCGACGAGGTCGCGGCCCTGCTCGACGACCCGGACGCGGACCCGCGCGCGCAGCTGCGCCGCCAGCACGACCTGCTGACCGCCCGGATCGAGAAGCTGCAGAAGATGGCCGAGGCCGTGGAACACGCCATGGAGGCACGCAGGATGGGCATCAACCTCACCCCCGAGGAACGCTTCGAGGTCTTCGGCGACAAGGATCCCGAGCAGTACGCCGAGGAGGCCGAACAGCGCTGGGGCGGCACCGAGGCCTACGCCGAGTCGCAGCGCCGCGCGGCCCGCTACACCAAGGCCGACTGGCAGCGGATGAAGGCCGAGGCCGACGACTGGGGCGCGCGTTACGCCGCCCTGGTGACCGCGGCCGAGCCGGCGACCGGCGAACGGGCCATGGGCATGGCCGAGGAACACCGCCTGCACATCTCGCGGTGGTTCTACGACTGCCCGTACGCCATGCACCGCTGCCTGGCCGGGATGTACGTCGCCGACGAACGCTTCAAGGCGTTCTACGACTCGATGGCCCCGGGCCTCGCCGAACACCTGAAGGAGGCGATCGAGGCGAACGCGGCCCGGCACGCGGCGTGATCCCGGGGGCCGCCGGCGGCGGCCCACAGCTTCTTGCTGGTTGGCGCACAGTGCATCCAGGTTCCACCGGTGGAACCTGGGGCGGACACATTACGTTGATAGGTTTGTGCGCCCGCACACGGATCTCGACGTGCCCTCATCCCACAGGAGCCCGGAACGTTATGACGCTCGCCCTCGGCCCGAGTTGGCTGGATCCGAACACCCTGCTCGACTCGTTCGGCATCTGGGGCCTGCTCCTGGTCGTCTTCGCCGAGTCCGGGCTGCTGATCGGTTTCTTCCTGCCGGGCGACTCCCTGCTGTTCACCTGCGGCCTGCTGATCACCTCGCACCAGCTGCACTTCCCGCTGTGGGGTGCCATCGCGCTGATCTGCCTGGCCGCCGTCCTCGGTGACCAGGCGGGCTACATGTTCGGCAAGAAGGTCGGCCCGTCGCTCTTCAACCGCCCGGACTCCCGCCTGTTCAAGCAGGAGAACGTCGCGAAGGCGCACGAGTTCTTCGAGAAGCACGGCCCGAAGTCCCTGATCCTGGCCCGCTTCGTGCCGGTGATCCGCACGTTCACGCCGATCATCGCCGGCGTCAGCGGCATGGCGTACCGCTCGTTCCTGACGTTCAACGTCATCGGTGGCGTCCTGTGGGGCGCAGGCGTCACCCTGCTCGGCTCCTGGCTCGGCAAGATCGACGTGGTCAAGAACAACATCGAGGCGATCCTGATCCTGATCGTCCTCATCTCGGTGGTCCCGATCGTCATCGAGTTCCTGCGGGCCCGCTCCAAGGGGAAGAAGGAGGCCGCGGCGGCGCCGCCCGCTCCGCCGGAGCAGCAGTTCCAGCCCTTCCAGCAGCAGTACCCGCAGGCCCCGGTGATGGACGACGCCACCACCCGCCTCCGCAGGATCGAGCCGACGTACGAACAGCAGTACGGCCAGCCGCAGCAGCAACAGCCCCCGTACGACCAGCAGCAGTACTACGACCAGAACGGCTACTACAACCAGCAGCAGTACCCCTACACCGAGGAACAGCAGTACCGGGCCCCGTGAGCTGAAGCGCCCCGTAAGGGGCGCTGGGGGTACCCCCGGCCGAAGGCTGGGGGAGGACTGCGCGACAAGCCACGACGCGCCCGCACCCGCCGACGCACCTCATCGACCCCCACCGACGGCGCTCAGAACCCCCTGGTCCGCTTGGCGGCCCGCCGCTTCCCCGCGAACCCCAGCCGCAGCCCCAGCCGCGAGATCTCCGACCCCAGATTGACCCCGATGGCGATGGCCATGGCGAGCGACGCCGCCTTGGCCAGCGACACCAGCCCCTCGTCGACGTGGTTCTGGGCCATCGACAGCAGCCCGAAGTACGTGGCCGACCCCGGCAGCAGCGGCCCGATCGCCGCCGTCGTGTACGGCAGCGCGGACGCGAACCGGTACCGGGACAGCAACTGCCCGAACAGGCCCACGAGACCCGCCGCGACGGCCGTGGAGGCGACCGGCGAGATCTTGCCGGTGTAGTGCATCGCGCCGTAGACGGACCAGGCCACACCGCCGTTGAGGGTCACCGCCAGCACGGTGGACCGTTCCTGCTGGAGCAGGACGGCGAAGGTCAGCGACAGCACCATCGACGCGGCGATCTGCACGTACGGCCGTCCGGAGCCCATCAGCGTCGCGTCCGGGTTGAGCCGGCCGCCCAGCTTCACGCCGAAGTACAACACCGTCAGCACCCCGATGACGATGCCGACGAAGAAGTACATGACCTCCAGCAGCCGCGCCGAGGCGGTGATGTAGAAGCCGGTCAGCCCGTCCTGGACGCCCGCGACCAGCGCCCGCCCGGGCAGCAGCGCGAACAGCCCACCGGTGACCACCGCGGACGCCGCGACGTCCACGTGGGCGAGCGAGAACACGATCCCGATCGCGGCCGGCGGCATCGCCGCGATCATGAACTGGTAGAACTCCGGCAGCCCCCGCCCCGCGCACAGCCACGCCAGCCGGTCGCCGAGCATCGCGCCCACCGCGGCGGCCACGAACACCAGGAGGTCACCGCCGACCAGCACGGAGGCGGCCCCGGCGAGCAGCCCGCTCGCACCGGTCAGCGCCCAGCCGGGGTACGGGTGCCGGTTGCGGCGGATCTCCGCGAGCCGCCGGTAGGCCTCCTCCAGGGACACGTGGGTCTCGGGGTCGGTGAGGTCGTCCACGAGCCGGAAGACGGCCGCGAGGCGCGTGTAGTCCGTCCCGCGCCGCCGTACCGTCCGGGAGGCGGTCACCGGGTCGTCGACGAGCGAGGGCTGGTAGGAGATCGCCAGCAGGGTGAACGTGACGTTCGGCTCGCACCGGTCGAGGCCGTAGGAGCGGCAGACCGCGAACATCGCGGCCTCCACGTCCTCCGCGCCCTCGCCGCCCGCCAGCAGCAGCTCCCCGATACGCAGCGTCAGGTCGAGCACGCGCGGGACGGCGGGACCGCCGTCCTCGACCTTCTGCACCGGCTCCGGCGCCGGCCGCTCGGCCACCGGCATGCGCAGCATCGTGCGCATCCGGTCCTGCCAGGGCGCGTCCTTCACCAGGCTGACCGCGGGAAAGCCGGAGGCGGGGGTGAAGGCGGCCGGGGCGTCGTAGGCGCTGTAGGTGCTCGGCACGCTGAACGCCGAGCCCTCCGGCTCGCCGGCCGCAGGCTGCGGCGCCTGGAAGCCCTCCGGCACGGCGAACTCGGACGTCGTCTCCGGCTCGGTGCCGGCCTCCGGGACCGCGATGCCCGCCGGGACGGCGAACTCCGACGTGATCTCCGGGTCGTACCGTGCCTCGTCCGACCTGGGCTTGCGGTCCTCCGCCTCCGTCACTGCCGTATTGCTCCCTGAACGACATCTTTACCTACGCCTCAGTATGCGCACTGCCCCCCGGGAGGCACGAAAAACGGGCCGCACACGCGCGTGTGCGGCCCGTTCTCCGAGCTGGGGTGCGGGGGAGTCTCAGTGACCGCCCTGCTCCTTGAAGCGCTTGTAGGACCGCTCGATCTCGACCTCGGCGTCGGTGCGGCCCACCCAGTTGGCGCCCTCGACGGACTTGCCGGGCTCCAGGTCCTTGTAGACCTCGAAGAAGTGCTGGATCTCCAGGCGGTCGAACTCCGACACGTGGTGGATGTCGCGCAGGTGCTCCACACGCGGGTCGGTGGCCGGGACGCACAGCAGCTTGTCGTCGCCGCCGGCCTCGTCCGTCATCCGGAACATGCCGATCGCGCGGCACTTGATGAGGCAGCCCGGGAAGGTGGGCTCGTCCAGGATGACCAGCGCGTCCAGCGGGTCGCCGTCCTCGCCGAGGGTGTTCTCGACGAAGCCGTAGTCGGTCGGGTAGGCGGTCGAGGTGAAGAGACGACGGTCCAGGCGGATCCGACCGGTCTCGTGGTCCACCTCGTACTTGTTCCGCGAACCCTTCGGGATCTCGATCGTGACGTCGAACTCCACCGGTGGCTCCTCCATGATCAACACATAGTTCTGGTGGTTAAGTGTCCCTCACGCTGGTGTGTGATCGCGAAAGGGGCTGGTGGTCGTGCCAGAGCTGAGGCCTTGGCAGGCCGCGAAACCGCGGGTGCGGAAGCTCGCGGCCGCTGTGCGACCGGGTCTGCAACGCTGGACGGACGCCACGAAGCCGCAGGTCACACGCTTGAGGCGGGCCGTGGAACCACAGCTCGCCCGGCTCACGCGCGCGACCGGACCCCGGCCGGCCGGTCTGGTCCGCCCCCCTCGTCCTCGGACCCTCAGGACCTGGCAGTACACCGCGGGCGCCACCACGGCCGGGCTCGCGCTGGCCGCCGGTGTGGCGACCGCGGCGGGCCCCTGGGACGCCAACGGTCAGCGTACGGCCGAGCGGGACCGGGCGGCCGCCCTCCAGCGGCCGGGTGGCGCAGATCACGGCACCGGATCCGGCACCGCCGGCTCGGACCCCGGCGCCGCCCCGAGCGCCGGTCCCGTCCTGACGGGACTGGGCGGCGGCACCGACACCGTGAAGTCGGCGCCCACCGTGGGCTCCACCCAGAACCCCGCCGGGATCTCCCCGGCGGCCCTCAAGGGCGTCCTGGGGCCCCTCCTGGACGCCCCGGAGCTCGGCAGCACCCGTACCGCCGTCGTCCTCGACGTGGCCACCGGGAAACGCCTCTACGCCGAAGGCGCCGACACGGGCATGACCCCCGCCTCCACCACCAAGATCGCCACGGCGGTCGCCGCCCTCTCCGCCCTCGGCCCCGACCACCGCTTCACCACCCGCGCGGTCCTCGAACCCGGCACCAGGCAGGTCGTCCTGATCGGCGGCGGCGACCCGACGCTCACCGCCCGTCGGGACCCCGGCGACTGGGCCAGCCTGCGCACCCTCGCCACCGAGACCGCGAAATCCCTGACCGCGCGGGGCATCGAACAGATCGCGCTCTCCTACGACACCTCGCTCTACACCGGCCCCGACCTGCACCCCATCGGCGTCAACGAGAACCTCGCGCGCGTGAGCCCCCTCATGGCCGACGAGGCCCGCACCGACGGCTCCACCAGCGGCCCCGCGCCCCGGGCGGCCGACCCGGCGGCCGACGCGGCACAGAAGTTCGCCGGATTCCTGGCGGACGCCGGCGTCAGGACCTCGGACCCCGGCACGGCCAAGGCGAGCCGCCGGGCCGGCACCCTCGCCACCGTCACCTCGCCGCCGCTGTCCGCGGTCGTCGAGCGCATGCTCACCTACAGCGACAACGACATCGCCGAGGCCCTGGCCCGCCAGACCGCCCTGGCCGGCGGCAGGCCGGCCGGCTTCGACGGCGGAGCGGCAGCCGTCGAAGCCCGGCTGACCCGGCTGGGCCTGCCGATGACCGGCGCCTCCTTCCACGACGGCAGCGGCCTGAACCGGGACGACCGGCTGACCGCGGACCTCCTCACCGCGCTGCTCGCCAAGGCCGCCGACGCGGACCAGCCGGGCCTGCGCGCGGTCCTCACCGGCCTGCCCGTGGCCCACTTCACGGGCACCCTGGCCAGCCGCTACACGGACGGCGCGGCAGGCGTCGTACGCGCCAAGACCGGCACCCTGACCGGCGTCAACACCCTGGCGGGCACCCTCGTCGACCGGGACGGCCGGCTGCTGGCCTTCGCCTTCCTGACCTCGGACACGACGAACCCGCACGAGGCCCAGGCGGCGCTGGACCGGACGGCCACCGCCCTGGCCGGGCTGTAGGGCCCTCGCACGGCCGGCTCCGGCCCGGCGGCCGCACGGCCTGCCCCAAGGGGGAGCGCTAACGTACGGTTGACGCATGACGAGCATCGGTGGCGCTGCTTCTTCTGGGATGGTCGACTGGAATCTCGCGGTGGCGACCGCGACCCGGCTCGTGCGGCCGGGACCCGAGGTGAGCCGTGACGAGGCCCGGGCCATCGTCGCGGAGCTGCGACGACACGCGAAAGCCTCGGAGGAACACGTCCGGGGCTTCACTCGTATGGGGACCGACGACGTCCACGACACCCCCGTCCTGGTGGTGGACCGGCCCGGCTGGGTCAAGGCGAACGTCGCCGGCTTCCGCGAACTGCTCAAACCACTGCTCGACAAGATGCAGGAGCGCCGCTCCGGCAACCCGGGCGGCGCGGTCCTCGGCGCCGTCGGCGGCAAGGTCACCGGCGTGGAACTCGGCATGCTGCTGTCGTTCCTGTCCTCCCGGGTCCTCGGCCAGTACGAGACCTTCGCCCCCGCCTCCCGCGACCTCCCGGCGGACGAGAACGGCGGCGGCCGTCTGCTGCTCGTCGCCCCGAACATCGTCCACGTGGAGCGCGAACTCGACGTCCAGCCCCACGACTTCCGGCTGTGGGTGTGCCTGCACGAGGAGACCCACCGCACCCAGTTCACGGCCGTGCCCTGGCTGCGGGCCCATCTGGAGGGCGAGATCCAGGCGTTCCTGTCGGAGACCGACGTCGACCCGATGACCGTCCTCGAACGCGTCCGGGACGCCGCCCAGTCGCTGGCCGGCGGCCGCCCCGAGGCCGAGGAGGACGACGGCGGGCGGTCGTTCGTCGAGCTGGTGCAGACCCCGGCCCAGCGCGAGATCCTCGGCCGGCTCACCGCCGTCATGTCCCTGCTCGAAGGCCACGCCGACTTCGTCATGGACGGCGTCGGACCGGCCGTCGTGCCGACCGTCGCGGAGATCCGCGAGAAGTTCCAGCAGCGGCGCGCCAAGGGCGCCTCCCGGCTCGACATGACCCTGCGCAAGCTGCTCGGCCTGGACGCCAAGCTCCGCCAGTACCGGGACGGCGAGCGCTTCGTGCGAGCCGTCGTCGACCAGGTCGGCATGGACGGCCTCAACCGGGTGTGGACCTCCCCGAACACCCTGCCGACCAAGGCGGAGATCGCCAAACCGGCGGACTGGGTCGCGCGGGTGCACCGCAAGGCCGACTCGTGAACCGGGGGGCGTCCGGTGAGCCGGATACGGCAGGCGAACGCCCCTTCAATCACCCGTCCGAGGGACCGTGAGCGATGGGTAGGCGTGCGATGCTCGGGGAACGCCCTGTTTCTGTCACCATCTACACACTCTGAGTGACCGATCTCGGGCTCACCCCCCGAAAACTTCATGAAGGGAACCGGACATGGGTCCCCATCCTGCGGTCGCGGCGATACGCCTGGCGGTCCGCCGCGTCCTCCACGACATCCTCACCGACCAGAGCCGCCTCAGCCGTACCGCCGGCGAACGCACCGGCGGGCGCATCACCGCGCGCCTGGCCCGCCCCTACGGGGACATCCCGGAGCAGACACCGAACGAGCGGACCCCCTCCCCGCTCGTCCTCGTGGCATGCTCCGGCGGCGCCGACTCCATGGCGCTCGCCTCCGCCCTCGCCTTCGAGGCCCCCAAACTCGGCGTCCGCGCGGGCGGCATCACCGTCGACCACGGTCTGCAGCCCGGCTCCGACCTGCGAGCCGAGGAAGTCGTCCTGAGACTGCGCGAGCTGGGCCTCGACCCGGTCGAGGCCATCACCGTGACCGTCGGCCGCGACGGCGGACCCGAGGCCGCCGCCCGCGACGCCCGCTACGCGGCCCTGGACGCCGCCCTGGAGCGCCACGGCGGCACCGCGATCCTGCTCGGCCACACCAGGGACGACCAGGCCGAGACCGTCCTGCTGGGCCTCGCCCGCGGCTCCGGCATCCGCTCCCTGTCCGGCATGGCCGCGGTCTCGGGGGCCGACGGCCGTTACCGGCGCCCCTTCCTCCAGCTGGACCGGCAGACCGCCCGCAAGGCCTGCATGGTCCAGGCCCTCCCCGTCTGGGACGATCCTCACAACGCGGACCCGGCGTACACCCGCTCCCGGCTCCGCCACGAGGGGCTTCCCGCACTGGAGAAGGCACTCGGCAAGGGCGTCGTCGAGGCCCTCGCCCGCACCGCCCAGCTCTCCCGTGACGACGCCGACGCGCTCGACACCTGGGCCAGCCAGGCCGAGGCCTCCGTACGGGACGCCACGGGCATGCTGGAGTGCGCGAAGCTCTACGCCCTGCCACCCGCCGTACGGCGCCGGATCCTGCGTCGCGCGGCCATCGAGGCGGGCGCCCCGGCCGGTTCCCTGTTCGCCCGGCACATCGAAGAAGTCGACCGCCTCATCACCGGCTGGCGCGGCCAGGGGGCCATCAATCTCCCCGGCAAGGTCGTCGCCCGGCGGCAGGGTGGCAGACTGGTGATTCGGCAAGGCTGAATCCCGACCTCCCGGAGAGCTCCTCCGGCGGGTGGGTAGGCCGGTGGGACGACCGACCGAAAGTGATGCGGGTGGACGCGAAAGACATGGGTGCCGACCTCCAGCAGGTGCTCATCACCAAAGAAGAGATCGACGCGAAGCTGGCCGAGCTGGCCGCGAAGATCGACGCGGAGTACGCGGGCAAGGACCTGCTCATCGTCGGCGTCCTCAAGGGCGCCGTGATGGTCATGGCGGACCTCGCCCGGGCGCTGTCCACCCCCGTCACCATGGACTGGATGGCCGTGTCCTCCTACGGTGCGGGCACCCAGTCCTCCGGCGTGGTGCGGATCCTCAAGGACCTCGACACCGACATCAAGGGCAAGCACGTCCTGATCGTCGAGGACATCATCGACTCCGGGCTGACCCTCTCCTGGCTGATCAACAACCTCGGCTCCCGCGAGCCCGAGACCCTGAAGATCTGCACCCTGCTGCGCAAGCCCGACGCGGCCAAGGTCGCCATCGACGTCGAGTGGGTCGGCTTCGACATCCCCAACGAGTTCGTCGTCGGCTACGGCCTCGACTACGCCGAGAAGTACCGCAACCTCCCGTTCGTCGGTACGCTCGCGCCCCACGTCTACGGCGGCTGAACCCCGGCTGATACGCCGGAGGGTCCACTTGCGTAAGACGATCGGGAACCCCAGCGGGTTTCGCGCCGTTGGAGCATGCAGAGACGGGTTCACCAGCCGTCGGAAGCAGCTTCGTGCGGCTTCGGGCCACCATGCTGGGGTACCGTCAGAAGAACTGTCTTATCAAACTCACTATGGCAGGAGGGACGGGGCGACACCGCTCCGTATGGATGGACGTGAAGCGATACTTCCGTGGGCCGGTCATGTGGATCGTGCTGGCCGTCCTTGCCGTGGTCGTGTTGATGCAGGTCGTCGGCTCGTCCGGCGGCTACAAGACGGTGGACACCGGCCAGGTCGTGGCGGCGATCAACGACAACAGAGTGGCATCGGCGAAGCTGACCACCGGTGACGAGCAGACCGTCAAGGTCACGCTCAAGAACGGCGAGAAGGTCGACGGCAGCTCGAAGATCCAGGCGAGCTACATCGGCGACCAGGGCGTGACCATCGCCAACACGCTGCAGACCAAGTACCAGGACAAGCAGATCCCCGACGGTTACACCGTCTCGCCGACCAAGCAGAACGCCTTCGTCGGCGTCCTGCTCTCCCTGCTCCCCTTCGTCCTCATCGTGGTCGTCTTCCTGTTCCTGATGAATCAGATGCAGGGCGGCGGCTCCAGGGTCATGAACTTCGGCAAGTCCAAGGCGAAGCTCATCACCAAGGACACCCCGAAGACGACCTTCGCGGACGTCGCGGGCTGCGACGAGGCCGTCGAGGAACTCCACGAGATCAAGGAGTTCCTCCAGGAGCCGGCCAAGTTCCAGGCCGTCGGCGCCAAGATCCCCAAGGGTGTGCTCCTCTACGGCCGCCCCGGCACCGGCAAGACGCTGCTCGCGCGCGCCGTCGCCGGCGAGGCCGGAGTGCCCTTCTACTCGATCTCCGGCTCCGACTTCGTCGAGATGTTCGTCGGTGTCGGTGCCTCCCGGGTGCGTGACCTCTTCGAGCAGGCCAAGGCGAACGCCCCGGCGATCGTCTTCGTCGACGAGATCGACGCGGTCGGCCGCCACCGTGGCGCCGGCCTCGGCGGTGGTCACGACGAGCGCGAGCAGACGCTGAACCAGCTGCTCGTCGAGATGGACGGCTTCGACGTCAAGGGCGGCGTGATCCTCATCGCCGCGACGAACCGGCCCGACATCCTCGACCCGGCGCTGCTGCGCCCGGGCCGCTTCGACCGCCAGATCGCGGTCGACCCGCCGGACCTGCAGGGCCGTCTGGAGATCCTCAAGGTCCACCAGAAGGGCAAGCCGGTCGCGCCCGACGTCGACCTCGCGGCGGTCGCCCGCCGCACGCCGGGCTTCACCGGCGCGGACCTGTCGAACGTGCTGAACGAGGCGGCCCTGCTCACGGCCCGCAGCGACCGCAAGCTCATCGACAACCAGATGCTCGACGAGGCGATCGACCGCGTGGTCGCGGGCCCGCAGAAGCGGACCCGGATCATGTCGGACAAGGAGAAGAAGATCACCGCGTACCACGAGGGCGGACACGCCCTGGTCGCGGCGGCCTCGCCCAACTCCGACCCGGTCCACAAGATCACCATCCTGTCCCGCGGGCGCGCCCTCGGTTACACGATGGTCCTGCCGGACGAGGACAAGTACTCGACCACGCGCAACGAGATGCTCGACCAGCTCGCCTACATGCTGGGCGGCCGCGCGGCCGAGGAACTGGTCTTCCACGACCCGACCACGGGCGCCGCGAACGACATCGAGAAGGCCACGTCCACCGCTCGCGCGATGGTCACCCAGTACGGCATGACCGAGCGTCTCGGCGCGATCAAGTTCGGCGGCGACAACACCGAGCCCTTCCTCGGCCGTGAGATGTCCCACCAGCGCGACTACTCGGAAGAGGTCGCCGCCCTGGTGGACGAGGAAGTCAAGAAGCTCATCGAGAACGCGCACAACGAAGCCTGGGAGATCCTGGTCGAGAACCGCGACGTCCTCGACAACCTCGTTCTCCAGCTCCTGGAGAAGGAGACCCTGGGCAAGGAGGAGATCGCCGAGATCTTCTCCGCCATCGTCAAGCGCCCGGCCCGGCCCGCCTGGACCGGTTCCTCCCGCCGTACGCCGTCCACCCGCCCGCCGGTGCTCTCCCCCAAGGAGCTCGCACTGACCAACGGGGCGAACGGCTCGACGCCGGCGATCAGCACGGTGAAGTCCACGGCGGCCGAGTCCGCCCCGGCGACCGAGCAGGCGCCGGAGGACCGACCCGAGAGCTGACCCCACCGGCCCACCCGGCCCGGAATGGATGCCGCGCCCCCCAGGATCTAGCCTGGGGGGCGCGGCATTTCGGTAATGCCTGCACATGAGGCGCGTGATCCACACGTGTACGGCTGAGGAACGAGGCATCAGATGACCGACCCCGTGACGCTGGACGGCGAGGGAACCATCGGCGAGTTCGACGAGAAACGCGCCGAGAACGCCGTACGCGAGCTCCTGATCGCGGTCGGCGAGGACCCGGACCGAGAGGGTCTGAGGGAGACGCCGACGCGGGTGGCGCGGGCGTACCGGGAGATCTTCGCGGGGCTGTGGCAGAAGCCCGAGGACGTCCTGACCACCACGTTCGACATCGGCCACGACGAAATGGTGCTGGTGAAGGACATCGAGGTCTACAGCACCTGTGAGCATCATCTGGTCCCGTTCCGGGGCGTCGCCCATGTGGGGTACATCCCGGCGGAGAGCGGGAAGATCACGGGACTGTCCAAGCTGGCCCGGCTGGTCGACGTCTACGCGCGCCGCCCTCAGGTGCAGGAACGTCTCACCACGCAGATCGCCGACTCCCTCATGAAGATCCTCGAGCCGCGGGGCGTGATCGTGGTCATCGAGTGCGAGCACATGTGCATGTCGATGAGGGGGATCCGCAAGCCCGGCGCGAAGACCATCACGTCGGCGGTGCGCGGCCAGCTCCGGGACGCGGCCACGCGCAACGAGGCGATGAGCCTCATCATGGCCCGCTGACCCCCGGGCGGGTCAGGCCACCGGCTCCGCTCCGCCGTGGTGGTTGTCGTCGTCCTCCGGGAGCCTGCACACGCGTTCCAGGAAGAGGGCCGACGCTATGACGGCGACGCCCGCGACGACCGAGAAGGCGGCGTAGAGGGCCTGGTCGCGGCGGGTGGGGATGTCCAGGAGTTCCAGGAGGAAGAGGCCCGTGCCGCCGTACATGCCGGCGACCAGGGCCGCCACCAGGGCGCTGGCCTGGCCGAAGACGACCGCGCGGGCGGCCATCAGGGGGTCGACGCCCTTGGCGCCGGGGCGGCGCTCGCGCTGGGCCCTGAGCCGGGCGCGCAGCGAGAGCGCCGTGGAGAGCAGGACCACCGCGATCAGCGCCAGCACGATCGGGGCGGCCACCGGCACGCTGGGCAGGGTCCCCACCGAGTTCCACAGGCGGGCGCCCGCCCAGGACAGCACCGCCGCCACGACGAAGACGCCGGCCAGCACCCTGATCCGCAGCTCTTTCACTGTTTTCCTTCAGCTCCCCCGCAGCGATGTGGTCGTCTCGACCTTAACGACTACTCGGGCAGTCGGAGTTCCAGGTCCCCGCGCGCTGCCACGCCGTGCCGGGTGACCGCCGTCAGGAGTTCGGCGACCGAGCCGCGGCCGGGCAGCTGGGCCTCGGGGTCCACGTCGAACCAGGGTGCGAGCACGAAGGCGCGTTCGTGGGCGCGCGGGTGGGGGAGGGTGAGCCGCGGGTCGTCGGAGACGACGTCGGCGTACGCGACGATGTCGACGTCGAGGGTGCGCGGACCCCAGTGCTCGTCGCGCACCCGGTTGAACGCCTCCTCGATCGCGTGCGCCCGCTCCAGCAGGGAGGACGGCGGGAGGGTGGTCTTCAGCATGACGACCGCGTTGTAGTACGACGGCTGGCTGCCGGGCGCGACGCCCCACGGCTCCGTCTCGTACACCGGGGAGACCGCCTTGATGCGGACACCCGGGGTGTCCTCCAGCGCGTCGACGGCGCCCTGGAGGGTCTCCAGGCGGTTGCCGAGGTTGGAGCCGAGGGCGACCACGGCGCGTTTGGGGTTGGACAGGGTGGTGTCGGCGGCGTCGACCTGCTCGACGACGGAGGCGGGCACCGGCTGTACGGTCGGGTCGCTGGGCCCGCGCAGGGAGGATGCGGTCATACTCGGCTCCGGGTGATGGTGACGGTGACGTCGTCGAAGGGGACGGTGATGGGTGCGTCGGGCTTGTGGACGCAGACCTCGACCTCTCTTACCCCTTCGTGCTTCAGGCAGGCCTGGGCGATCCGCTCGGCGAGCGTCTCGATCAGGTTCACCGGCTCCCCCTCGACCACGGCGACGACCTCCTCGGCCACGATGCCGTAGTGCACGGTCTTCGCCAGGTCGTCGTCGGCCGCCGCGGGCCGGGTGTCGAGGCCAAGGACGAGGTCCACGAGGAAGGTCTGGCCCTCCTCGCGCTCCTTGGGGAAGACACCGTGGTGCCCACGGGCCCTCAGGCCGCGCAGCGCGACACGATCCACGCGAATCACTCCTGCAATCGTCGGTGACGGCGAGGTCGTATCGCGTGCGGGCGACGGACCGGCCACACATGAATCTACCTGCGGGCACCGTCGGCACCGGGGTACGGAGCGGGCGGCGTGCGCCGGGTGGGGCAGGGTTCACCGGGTGTTCTCCCTGGAGAACCCGGCGGCTCACGGGCCGGTCGCCGTGGCTACCGGCGAGTTCGTGATTCCAGCCACTTCTTCGGCGTGGATGGGCCGCAGGTGTCGTTCGACGGGCGCGTCGCCGGGCGCGCCGGGTCAGGAGGGCGTGTCCTCCTCCTCGTCCTCGTCGGTCTCGGAGAGCACCGGGGAGGCGTGGTGGGACCAGAGCTTCCAGCCGTCGTCGGTGCGCCGGAACACGTTCGTGGCGACGACCAGCTGACCGACCAGGGGTCCGAGTTCGTGGCTTCCCTCGGGGGCCGGGCCGCCGCTGAGGATGTTCTCGGTGCAGGTGACCAGGGCGGTGTCGCCGGTGACGGAGACGTGCACGTCGGTCAGGAAGAACTGGATGTAGTCGGTGTTCGCCATGATCAGCGCGTACGACCGCAGCACCTCGCCGCGGCCGGTCAGCACCGGCCAGCCGGGGTGCACGCAGGAGATCACGCCGGTGTCGGCGGGGTCGTGGTACTCCTCGTCGACGCCCAGGTCGGCGGGGGTGAGCCAGAGGCCGGAGACGGTCTCGAAGTCACCGCGCTCCAGTGCCTCGTAGAAGGCGGTGTTGGCGGCCTCGACGTGCTCGACGTCGGTGTGGGGGGCGCTCACCGGGCTCCCTCTGCGCGGTGGGGAGGGTTCTGCACGCCGGGCGCGGAGGTTGCCGTGCGCGCTCCTTCTATGGCGCGTGTGACGCGTACCGCGTCGGCCGTGGCGCGGACCTCGTGCACGCGCACCGCCCACGCGCCGGCCTGTGCCGCGAGCGCGGAGACGGCGGCCGTGGCCGCGTCGCGCTCCCGGGCCGGCGGGGGCGCCCCCTCGGGTCCGGCGAGGACCCGGCCGAGGAACCGCTTGCGGGAGGCGGCGACGAGCAGGGGGCGGCCCAGGGCGTGCAGCCGGTCGAGGTGGGCGAGCAGGACCAGGTCGTGCTCGGAGTCCTTGGAGAAGCCCAGACCCGGGTCGACGACGATCCGGTCCGGGGAGACGCCACCGGCGAGCACGGCGTCCACGCGCGCGTGCAGTTCGTCGAGGACCTCGGTGACGACGTCGTCGTACACCCCCTTGACGTTGCCGCCCGCGAGGAAGCCGCGCCAGTGCATGACGACGAAGGGGGCGCCGGAGTCGGCGACGACGGGGATCATGCCGGGGTCGGCGAGGCCGCCGCTGACGTCGTTGACGAGGGCGGCGCCGGCGGCCAGGGCCTGCCGGGCGACGGAGGCGCGCATGGTGTCGACGGACACGACGACGCCTTCGGAGGCGAGGCCGCGGACGACGGGGACGACCCGGCGCAGTTCCTCGTCCTCGTCGACCCGGGTGGCACCGGGGCGGGTGGACTCGCCGCCGACGTCGACCAGGTCGGCGCCCTCGTCCACGAGGGCGAGGCCGTGCTTGACGGCGGCCGTCGTGTCGAACCAGCGGCCGCCGTCGGAGAAGGAGTCGGGAGTCACGTTCACGACACCCATGACCGCGCACCGGTCCCATGCCGGAAGCCCTGTCACCTGGCCACGTCCGCTGTGGTTGTTCATACGTTCAGCGTAGGCCCAGGCCGCGCCCTCCAGCCCGGGTGGCCCGGGCGGAGCCCCTCCGGGCTGGAGGGGGAGGGGCTCCGCCCGGGCCGGTCATGGGGTCGGGCCGGTCACGGGGTCACGCCGCGCGGACGTCGCGTTCGGTGGCGTGGTGCGTGCAGGGGCGGGCCGGGGCGGGGCTGCGGCGCAGGAAACGCGGGAGCGGGAGGGCGAGGTTGACGAAGCCCTCGGCCTGCATGGCGGCGAAGCCGATGCGCGGGAGGTCGCCGGGGGCCCGGTAGACCACGAAGCGCGGCTCCCAGCGCGGCTGGAACTTGGCGTTGAACTTGTACAGGGACTCGATCTGGAACCAGCGGGAGAGGAAGACCAGCAGTCCCCGCCAGGCACGCAGCACGGGTCCCGCGCCGATCTTCTCGCCGCGTGCGAGGGCCGAGCGGAACATGGCGAAGTTGAGCGAGATCCGGGTGACGCCGAGTTTCGGGGCCGCCTGGAGGGCGGCCACGATGAGCAGTTCGTTCATGCCGGGGTCGGCCGAGCGGTCGCGGCGCATCAGGTCGAGGGAGACGCCGTCGGTGCCCCAGGGGACGAAGTGCAGGATCGCCTTGAGGTCGCCGTAGGGGCCGGGCTCCTCGTCGGTCTTGTGGGCGGTGGCGATCAGGCAGTCGCCGTCGGAGGGGTCGCCGATGCGTCCGAGGGCCATCGAGAAGCCGCGTTCGGTGTCGGTGCCCCGCCAGTCCTCCGCGGCCCGGCGGATGCGCTCCAGTTCGGCGTCGCCGAGGTCACGGATACGCCGTACCCGGGTTTCGTAGCCGGCTCGCTCGATGCGCTTGACCATCTGGCGCACGTTGCGCATCGCGCGTCCGGCGAGTGAGAAATCCGCCACGTCGACCACCGCCTCGTCGCCCAGTTCGAGGGCGTCCAGGCCGGTCTCGCGGGTCCACACCTCGCCGCCCGTCTCCGAGCAGCCCATGACGGCGGGGGTCCAGGAGTGGGCCTTGGCCTCGTCCATGAAGCGTTCGATGGCGCCCGGCCAGGCCTCCACGTCGCCGATCGGGTCGCCACTGGCGAGCATCACGCCGGAGACCACGCGGTAGGTGACCGCCGCCTTGCCACTGGGCGAGAAGACGACCGCCTTGTCGCGGCGGAGCGCGAAGTGGCCGAGGGAGTCGCGGGCGCCGTGCTTCTCCAGGAGGGCGCGTAGCTGGCTCTCGTCCTGCTCGGTGAGGTGTGCGGCCGGGTGCTCGGGGCGGAAGGCCAGGTAGATGGTGGTGACCGCGGTGATCAGGCCGAGCGCGCCGAGCGAGAAGGCGACCGTCCAGGAGGTGGAGCCCTCGTAGTCGACGGGGCCCTCGAAGCCGAACAGGCCGTACAGGACGTGCGTGAGGCGGTCGGCCAGGCTCGGGTCGCCGATCGTGCGCTTGGGGTGGGCGCTGACGACGACCAGGCCGAGCGCGAGCGAGCCCGCGCTCATCAGGACGAAGTTGGCGAGCGCCCGCCACCGGCTGCGCGGGTCGGGCAGCGCCCTGAACTCGTCGCGGTGGATCACGAGGGGCACGAAGAGCGCCAGCGAGATGAGCACGCCGATGACGGAGTGCCGGTAGACGAACTGCGACACGGCGCCGGCCGGCAGCAGGACGACCGCGGCCCGCCAGGCCCGGCGTTTGCGCCGCTTGAGGCCGTGCGCGAGCAGCAGCAACAGCACGCCGACACTGAGCGAGAGCGCGGCGGCGAACGGTCCGAGCGAGCCGGGGAGCACCTCCGCGATGGCGTGCATGCGGCTGTGCCGGAAGCGCGGGAACACACCCGCCGCGATGTCCAGGACGCCCACGACGGCACACGCCCTGCCGACCAGGGCGGGGACGGCCTCCGGGCGGGGACCGCGGACTATGCGCCGCGCCCGGCCCGAGCGGCTCGGAACCTCGCCCGACAATTCCCCATCTATCCTGACAGACATCGCATCCCGTAGTTCCGCGAGAGACCTTGAACCCGGTGCCGATCGGGGCATCCGGCGACATTGCGCCCTCTAGGACGGTGTCTCGGGCGGAGAGGTTCACTCTCCACCGGAAAACCGGTTCAAAGGACAGGGAAAGCCCGGGGCAAGCCTTGCTGAAAGCAGCGGGCGGCACGGGGGAAAGCGCAGGCAGGAAGCACCTCATGGGTCTCACGAGCAATAAAGTGCTGGCATTGACGATCTTGTGCGCCGTGCTGCTGTTCGTCGGCACGGTATGGCTGTGGCCCCGGCTCGCCCGGCGGAACTGGCGTGCGGTCAGCGGCCGCGTCGGTCTTTTGCTGGCCACCCAGCTGGCGCTCTTCGCGTGCGTGGGGATCGCCGTCAACCAGGCTTTCGGTTTCTATGCCAGCTGGGCGGACCTGATGGGCACGGAGACCGACCAGGGCGTCGTCGTCGACCACACGGCGAGCGGCCAGGCGGGCAGCCCGGTCCGCCTGGTGGGCACCTCCCAGGTGCACGGCCTGGGCGGTTCGCTGCCCCGCACGGCCGGTCAGGTCCAGCAGGTCGACATAGTCGGCCGTACGACGCACATCGCCACGCCCGCGTACGTGTACCTGCCGCCGGAGTACTTCCAGCCGCAGTACCGCACACGCACCTTCCCGGTGGCCGTCGTCCTCAGCGGCTATCCCGGCACCGCGAGCGCGCTGGTCGACAAGCTGCACTACCCGCGCACGGAGCAGCACCTGGTGCGGGCCGGCCGGATGCGGCCGACGATCCTGGTGATGCTGCGGCCCACGGTCGCCCCGCCCCGGGACACCGAGTGCGTCGACGTGCCGCACGGACCGCAGACCGAGACCTTCTTCGCCAAGGACCTGCCCGACGCCGTACGCGCGCACTACCGGGTCGGGAAGCAGGGCGGCTGGGGGATCCTCGGCGACTCGACGGGCGGCTACTGCGCGCTCAAGCTCGCGATGCACCACCCCGGGACGTACGCGGCCGGCGCCGGGCTCTCCCCGTCCTACAAGGCGCCCATCGATCCCACGACCGGTGATCTCTTCCAGGGCGACCAGAAGCTGAAGAACCGCGCGAACCTGTGGTGGTTCCTCGCCCACGAACCGGCTCCGGACACCTCCCTGCTGGTCACCAGCAGCAAGATCGGAGAAACCGACTACAAGGACACGCTGAAATTCATCGCGCGCGTGGCGGCGACCAACCGCACCCGGATCTCGTCGATCATCCTCGACAGCGGAGGTCACAACTTCAATACCTGGCGCCGTGAGATCCCGGCGACGCTGGAGTGGATGAGCGGGCGATTGGGCGAAGGCTGAACGCGGGCTTCCGCGGCTTCCTGCGAAGACTTCGTCGGCGCTGTGTTTTTACGGCCCGGGGCACCATCATTCGCCTACGCGCGGTAAGTTTCTGGCCATGCCACGTGGACGCCACCGTCATTCCCCGCCCTTGCACAGGCTGTTGCCTCCGTCGGCGATCGCCGGTGTCTCCCTCGTCTGCGCTCTCGGCCCCTGGCTGTCCTCCCAGCCGACGGTGCTGCGCACGCTGGCCGCGATAGCCGCGGCCACCGCTGCCGTCGGCGCCGCCGTGATGCGGCGCTGGGACAGCGAGGCGGGCAAGCAGGTGGCCGACCTCACGCGCGCGCGGGCGAGCGACGAGTGGCGCCACGAGGAGCGGATCGCCGAGCTGGAGACCGACCTCGAGGAGTCGCGGGAGCTGCGGACCAAGCTGGAGCAGCGGCTGCGCGCCAAGCGCGCGGAGCTGGCGGGGCTGCGCAACGAGCACGCGGCCCTGCTGCGCCGCTACGCCACGGCCGAGACCGAGCGCGCCAGCGCCCTGGAGGGCCGCCGGCTGCTGGAGATCGAGGCGGCCGAACCGTCGAACGCGCTGCCTGCCGCCCGGAGCGGGGACGAGCCCGCGAAGGCTGCCGACCTGCCGACGGAGGCGGCGGGCGAGGGGCCGAAGGCCGAGGTGGCGGTCACCGAGCCGACTCCCGGAGTCTTCTCGCCGGAGGGTTCCAAGCTGTTCCTGCGGGCCAAGGTGGCACTGGCCCGGTTCGACCAGGGTGACGCCCCGGCGGCCGAGGCCCGCGCGGACACCGGGACCGTGACGGAGACGGCCGCCGGAGCCGGGGCACCGGAGGCCGAGGCCGCGCGGGAGGACGAGGAACAGGGGAAGCTCGGGGCGGCCGACGGGCACGCGCGCGCGGCCGCCGCCACCACGGCCGGGCCGGAGGGTCCGGAGGGCATCGCCCCGGCGGACGCCGAGGCCGAGGAGGACGCCGCCGACACCCCCGCGCCGTCCGCCAACTCCGTACCGCCCTCGGGGCACTTCACGGTGCCGACCGCGGTGGCCGTGCTGCCGGCCGCGCCCATCCCGCGCCCGCTGGTCACCGGCGGTTTCGACTTCTTCGGCACGCAGAAGGGGGCGTCGGCGGGCGGCCTCGACACCATGCACAACGAGGACCTCGCGGACGTCGTCGGCCAGGAGGCGCTCGCGCTCCACAAGGCCGAGTCCGAGGCGGAGTTCAAGACCGCGGCCCCGGGGGCCCGGGGCGTCGGCCAGGTCATCGACCTGACCGCGCACGACGAGACGGAGCAGATCAACCTCGGCGGCCTGCGCAGCGCCGCCTCCTGAAGCAGCGCCGCCCCCTGAACCCACGTCGACACCGAGCCGGGACCCACAAGGGGTCCCGGCTCACGTCGTCCGGGGGCTCGGCACTCCCACCTCGGTCCGGCCGGCCGCCAGACCATGCGGTGGTCTGGGCGGTCTCCGGGCCATGCGGCGGTCTGGGCGGTCTCCGGGCCCATGTCCGCGGTCCGGGCGGCCTCCAGGTCATGCGGCGGTCCGGGCGGCCGTCAGGCTGTGCGGCGGTCTGGGCGGCCGTCAGGTCGCCGGCGGTCCGGGCGCCGTCAGGCCATCCAGCGGTCCGGGCGGGCGGTTCGGCGGCCGGTTCGGGACCGTTCGGCCTGCTCCCGCAGCAGCGCACCTGCCTCCTCGGCGTCCCGCAGCCGGGCCGTGACCGACTTGTTGGCTCCCGTGTCCACATGGACGTCCGCGAGCCGCCACAGCCGCCCCCAGGGCCCCTGCGTCAGCCGTACGCTCTGGACCTTGGCGTGCGGGACGAGCGACAGCTTCCGGCGCAGCAGTCCGTGCCGCGTGGCGAACACCGCGTCCGTGACGGCCAGGCCGTGGCCGCGCCACCACAGCGGGACGCACCACCGGGCCCGCCCCGGCGGCCGCAGCAGTCCGCCGGGCACGGTCACCCCGGGCAGCACGCGCGCGACGACCGACTCGGCGACCGCGCGCGGGGCGACCGGCACCAGCACGGAGTTCTCCGAACCGGCCACGTCCAGCTCCACCCGGACCCAGCGCAACGGCCGCCACAGCAGCGGCTCCACGATCCGCACGGTCTGCACCCGCCCCGGCGGCACCGTCTCGTGCGTCCGGTCCAGCAGCCCGTGGTCGATGCGCAGCCCGTCCGGGGACTCGGCGAGCGTCCAGTCGTACTCCGAGACGAACCGTCCCACGCTGGCCGTGGCCGCCGCGCCGAGCAGCGGCAGGGCGGTGGCGAGCACCGTCCACACACTGTGCGTGCCGATCCAGAGGAAGGGCGGTACGACGAGGGCGGCGGCCAGGGAGCCCCAGGTGGCGCCCGTCAGCACGAGGGAGAGCGCGAGCTTGTTCGGGGGGACCCGCATCAGCTCCTGCGCCGGTGCCTCGCCGACCTCGTGCGCCGTCTCGGGGGCGAACCCGGCGGCGCGCGCGAGCAGCTCCGCACGGAGCGTCCGGGCCTCCCCCTGGCCCAGGAAGGCGAGTTCGTCCTTCTTGTCGGTGCCGACGACGTCTATGCGCAGCTTGGCGACGCCCGCCACGCGCGCGAGGAGCGGCTGGGAGACGTCGACGGCCTGGATCCGCTCCAGCCGGATGTGCGCGGTGCGCCGGAACAACAGGCCGGTCCGTATCCGCAGTTCGCTCTCGGTCACCGCGAAGTAGGTGAACCACCAGGTGAGAAAGCCGTAGAGGGCGCCCGCCGCGACCAGGACGGCGAGGCCGCCGAGCAGCATGGTCGTGGTCAGTTTCGTCAGCTGGACCTGCGCCTGGTTCGGGTCGTGCACCGCCCAGCCGGCGATCACCGCGACCGGCGCCCACGCCCGCCGGAACGGCGTCACGGGGTGCAGCCGCCGCTCGGTGACGGCCGCCGCGGGGCGTATGGCGCCCTCGGCGCCGGGCGTGCTCACAGACCCGCCGATCGGGCCTCGCCGAGCTCGGTGAGCCGGTCGCGCAACCGCTCCGCCTCGGCCGGTTCGAGGCCGGGGATGGTCGCGTCGGTGGCCGCGGCAGCGGTGTGCAGCTGCACACTGGCCAGGCCGAAGTGGCGCTCCACGGGCCCCGAGGTCACCTCCACCAGCTGCATCCGCCCGTACGGCACCACGGTCTCCTCGTGCCACAGCACCCCGCGGCTGATCAGCAGGTCGTCGGCCCGCTCGGCGTACCGCCAGGACCGCCAGTTGCGGCCCAGCAGCACCCAGCCCCAGGCCAGCGCGGCCAGCGGCAGCAGCGCGAACGCCGCCCACACCGCGCCCGCCAGCAGGCCGAGCAGCAACGCCACGGCCAGGGCGGTCAGCCCCAGCCACACCACCAGCAGCAACCGGCGCATCCGCAGCAGGCCGGGCGGCAGCCCCGTCCAGACCGGTTCGGTCCCCTTCGTCCCGGCGTCGGCCGGGCTCCCCGTCTCCATACGGTCAGCGTACGTAGGGGAGACTGGTTCCATGACTCCTACGACCCAGACGACGGTCGGGATCGGCGGCGCCACGGAGAGCACCGACATGGTGCTCAACATCGGCCCCCAGCACCCCTCCACGCACGGCGTGCTGCGGCTGCGGCTGGTGCTGGACGGGGAGCGGATCGTCTCCGCGGAGCCGGTGATCGGCTACATGCACCGGGGTGCCGAGAAGCTCTTCGAGGCGCGCGACTACCGGCAGATCATCATGCTCGCCAACCGCCACGACTGGCTGTCGGCCTTCTCGAACGAGTTGGGCGTGGTGCTCGCCGTCGAGCGCATGCTCGGCATGGAGGTGCCGGTCCGCGCGGTGTGGACGCGCACCCTGCTCGCCGAGCTGAACCGGGTGCTCAACCACCTGATGTTCCTCGGCTCCTATCCGCTGGAACTGGGCGGGATCACCCCGGTCTTCTACGCGTTCCGTGAGCGCGAGGTGCTCCAGAACGTCATGGAGGAAGTCTCCGGCGGGCGGATGCACTACATGTTCAACCGTGTCGGCGGCCTCAAGGAGGACCTGCCGGCCGGCTGGACCGCACGCGCGCGTGCGGCCGTCTCCGCGGTGCGCTCCCGGCTGGACGTCTTCGACGACCTGGTCCTCGGCAACGAGATCTTCCGCGGCCGCACCCGGGGCGTCGGCGCCCTCACGCCGGAGGCCGTGCACGCGTACGGCGTGAGCGGGCCCATCGCGCGTGCCTCAGGGGTCGACTTCGACCTGCGCCGTGACGAGCCCTACCTGGCCTACGGCGAACTCCAGGACACCCTCAGGGTGGTGACCCGCGCGGAGGGCGACTGCCTGGCCCGTTTCGAGTGTCTCCTGGAGCAGACGCACAACGCCCTGGACCTGGCCGACGCCTGCCTGGACCGGGTCGCCGAACTGCCGCCGGGACCGATCAACCAGCGGCTCCCCAAGGTCCTCAAGGCACCCGAGGGGCACACCTACGCCTGGACCGAGAACCCCCTCGGCATCAACGGCTACTACCTCGTCAGCAAGGGCGAGAAGACCCCGTACCGGCTGAAGCTGCGCTCCGCGTCGTACAACAACATCCAGGCGCTGACCGAACTGCTGCCGGGGACACTGGTGGCGGACATGGTCGCGATCCTGGGGTCGATGTTCTTCGTGGTGGGGGACATCGACAAGTAGCGGCTCACCTGAGCGGGTTGTCGACGGCCACCGGCTGGAGCAGCCAGCCGAAGTCGCCGAGGCCGCCGGAGGCGACGAGTTCGGCGGCCTCACCGGCGGTCGAGAGGGCACGCACGTAGGCGGCGGGGTGGGTGGAGGCGAGGGTCAGCGGGGGGCGTGCGGTGATCAGGCCCAGGGCGCGCAGGGCGTCGCGCTGGGTGCACAGCAGCGGCTCGGGCAGCCTGAGCGCCGTGTCGAGCGCCGCGCACGCGTCCAGCGCGACGTGCGCCGTGATGTCGCAGGACCCGTCCGGCACGGGCGCCGTTCCGCGTCCCTCGCGAAAGCCCGTGAGCGTCCCGAACGGGGGGCGGGTGCGCACGGTGTGCGCGTAGTCCACGGCCACCGCGAGCCCCCTCTGCAGGCTGGCCACGGCGGACGCCCAGGCCCGGTCCCGGGGCAGTCCGATCTCCGCGCGCTGCCCCGGCTCGGTACCCAGCGGCCACCACCGTTCGAGCCACTGGGCGTCGGCACCCGACACCCGTTCCCCGAGCACCTCGGTGCCGTCCCGCCGGACCAGGACGAGGCGGGGCGTCCCGGCCGCGTCCACCTCGGCGACGTCGACCGGGACGTTGTCCAGCCACTCGTTGGCGAAGAGCAGGCCGGTGACCGTGCGCGGGAGTTCGGCCAGCCAGGTGACGCGGTCGGGGAGGCGGGACGGGCGGTCGGCGATCTCGACGGCGTACGCGCGCGTGCGTGCCGCCACGTCGGCCGGCAGGGCGGCGAGGACGCCGGTGACCAGTTCGCCGCGGCCCGCGCCCATGTCGACGAAGTCGAGTGTCTCGGGTCGGCCGAGGGCCTCGTCGACCCGGCACAGCAGTTCGGCCACCGCCTCGGCGAACAGCCCCGACGCGTGCACCGACGTGCGGAAGTGCCCGGCCGGGCCCTCCGGGCGGCGGTAGAAGCCGTCGGGGCCGTACAGGGCCGCCTCGGTGGCCGCACGCCAGCCACGGGCGTCCTCGGCCGTCTCTCGCGTCGCCTCATCCGTCACCCGGCCAGACTAGGCGCACAGGTGATCACCTTCTCCACCTTGGGGAGTACGCGCGCGGAACAGGGATCGGCCCTCCGGTTGACCCCTGCACCTATCGCGCTTCCCTACTCTGGGTTACGTGCAGCGCCTCTATGACTTCCTCCGCAGGCACCCGACATGGGTCGACACCTTCTGGGCCGTCGTCCTGTTCGGGATCTCCGGCGTGAGCGCCTGGAGGCTCGGCCACGGGCGGGACCACCACGGCTCGACCGCCGCCATGGTGGCCTTTTCGGTCGTCCTGGGGGTCGTCGTGGCGCTGCGCCGCCGGTTCCCGGAGCGGATGCTGCTGCTGGCGGCGGCCACCGGCGTGGCCCAGCTGGTCCTGGACGTGGAGACGACCGCCGCCAACTTCGCCATGCTGGTGATCGTCTGCACGAACGCCGCGATCGGCGCTCGCTGGGCGTCCCGGTTCGGCCTCTACGCCGGGCTGTGCGCGGCTCCCCTGGCGGAGATCCGGTGGCCGCAGCCGTCCGCGAGTTTCCCCGGCCATGTCGCGATCGTGCTGTTCCAGACGGTGCCGTTCGTGCTGGCCTGGGTGCTCGGCGACTCCATGCGCACCCGCCGCGCCTACTTCGCGCAGCTGGAGGAGCGCGCCGCCCGGCTGGAGAAGGAGCGCGAGGCACAGGCCAAGGTCGCGGTCGCCGCGGAGCGCGCCCGGATCGCGCGGGAGCTGCACGACGTGGTGGCGCACAACGTGTCGGTGATGGTGGTCCAGGCCGACGGCGCCGCCTACGTCCTCGACGCCGCCCCCGACCAGGCCAGGAAGGCCCTGGAGACGATCTCCTCCACCGGCCGCCAGGCCCTCGCCGAGATGCGCCGCCTGCTGGGCGTGCTGCGCACCGGCGAGCACAAGGAGGTCGGCGAGTACGTCCCGCAGCCCGACGTCGAGCAGATCGACGACCTCGTGGAGCAGTGCCGCACCTCCGGGCTGCCCGTCGACTTCAAGGTCGAGGGCACCCCGCGCCCGCTGCCCAGCGGCGTCGAGCTCACGGCGTACCGGATCGTGCAGGAGGCGCTCACCAACACCCGCAAGCACGGCGGCCCCGACGCGGGCGCCAGTGTGCGGCTGGTCTACTTCGACGACGGGCTGGGCCTGCTGGTGGAGGACGACGGCAAGGGCGCCCCGCACGAGATGTACGAGGAGGGCGGTGCCGACGGCCAGGGCCACGGCCTGATCGGCATGCGCGAGCGGGTCGGCATGGTGGGCGGCACTCTCGACGCGGGCCCCCGCCCTGGCGGAGGATTCCGCATCAGTGCCCTGCTGCCGCTCAAACCAGCGCATTGACGCTGACGCACGCCCCCGGTTGACACCTGTCACGCCCCGGAGATTCCGGGCGTAGGCAGACGAACGGAAACGGAAGAGGAGCCGATGACGATCCGTGTGATGCTCGTCGACGACCAGGTGCTGCTGCGCACCGGGTTCCGGATGGTGCTCGCCGCCCAGCCGGACATGGAGGTCGTCGCGGAGGCGGGCGACGGCGTCGAGGCCCTCCAGGTGCTGCGGTCCACCGCCGTGGACGTCGTCCTCATGGACGTGCGCATGCCCAAGCTGGACGGCGTGGAGGCCACCCGGCGCATCTGCGTCGAGCCCGATCCGCCCAAGGTGCTCATCCTGACCACCTTCGACCTCGACGAGTACGCCTTCTCCGGGCTGAAGGCGGGCGCGTCCGGCTTCATGCTCAAGGACGTGCCGCCCGGCGAGCTGCTGGCGGCGATCCGCTCCGTGCACAGCGGCGACGCCGTCGTCGCGCCGTCCACCACCCGCCGGCTGCTCGACCGCTTCGCGCCGATGCTGCCCTCCGCGGGCAAGGAGCCCCGGCACCAGGAGCTGGAGCGGCTCACCGACCGTGAGCGCGAGGTCATGGTGCTGGTCGCGCAGGGCCTGTCGAACGGCGAGATCGCGAGCCGCCTGGTGCTGTCCGAGGCGACCGTGAAGACCCATGTGGGCCGCATCCTCACGAAGCTCGGACTGCGCGACCGCGTCCAGGTCGTCGTCCTCGCCTACGAGACCGGCCTGGTCCGGGCGGGCGGCGGGCTCGGCTGACGCACCCCGCGCGCCGGGACCGCCGGTCCGCGACGGGCGCGGTCTAGGACGCGCCGTCGGTGGCGGCCTCGTTGCGCTCCGGGTCGAGGCGCTCGACCGCCTGCCCGCTCCAGGCGCGGATGACCGCCGTCTGCTCGGGGGTCAGCGGGTCGAGGAAGTGGCGGCGGATGTTGGCGCCGTGCACGAGGACGGCGTTCCGGGCGGCGTCGCGGCCCTCGGGGGTGAGCCCGACCCCGGCGCGGCGACCGTCGGCCCCGTACCGGGTGCGCTTGACGAAGCCGCGTTTCTCCATGCGCGTCAGCTGATGCGAGACGCGGCTCTTGTCCCAGTCGAGCGACTCGGAGAGCTCGCCGACCCGCATCTCCCGGCCGGCGGCCTGCCACAACGTCACCAGCACGCTGAACTCGGGCTTGGAGATGCCGCAGGCGCCCTGCAGACCGCGTTCCAGCTCCCTGGTGAGCAGGCGCTGCGCCCGCATCCAGGTGTCCCAGAGCTCCCACTCCTCGGGTTCCAGCGCTCGCGTCTCCGTCATGCCGCCGAGACTACCGCGAACAGCGGTGTTGTCACATCAACTCACTCCCCCATAGAGTTGACGTATCAACTCCCTTCGGGAAGGAAGACCATGCCGCTCCGCATCGCGCTCATCCTCGGTAGCACCCGCCCCGGACGCCGCGGCGACCAGATCGCCGCCTGGGCACTGGAGGCCGCCCGCGCCCACGGCGGCGCCGACTACGAACTCGTCGACCTCGCCGACCACGACCTCGGCAACCTCGACGAACCCGGCAACCCGAGCTTCCAGCAGTACCAGCACGACCACACCCGCGCGTGGGGCGCGCTCATCGACAGCTTCGACGGCTACGTGTTCCTCGTCCCCGAGTACAACCGCGCCTACCCGGGAGCGCTGAAGAACGCCCTGGACTACGTCTACCGGGAGTGGAACGACAAGGCCGCCGGGATCATCAGCTACGGCGGCTGGGTCGCCGGGGCACGGGCCGCCGAGGCGCTGCGGCTCGTCCTCGCCGAACTCCAGGTGGCCACCGTCCGCGCCCAGCCCGCCATCTCGACGCACCCCTCGTTCCGCACCGGCGCCTTCGTACCCCAGGAGGGCCTCGACACCGCCGTGGAAGGGCTGCTCGACCAGCTGATCGCCTGGTCCGGGGCGCTGCGCGGGGTGCGCCGGGCCAAGGCGCAGCCGGCCACGGCCGCCTGAACCCCGGTGCGGACCGGCCCGCGCTAGCGGAGTATGCCCTCCAGGAAGTCGCTGCCCAGCCGGGCGACGACCGTGACGTCCAGTTGGTGAAGCACGTAGCGGCCGCGGCGGCGGGTCGTGACCAGGCCGGCCTTCTTGAGCACCCCCAGGTGCCGGGACACCTCCGGCGCCGACAGGCCGTGCACCTGCGCCAGCTCGCTGGTGGTGTACGCGCTGCGCGCCAGGAACCGGCACAGCCGCATCCGGACGGGATGGGAGAGCGCGGCCATCCGCAGCGTCAACTGCTCCACCGAGGCCGGGGTGGCCAGCTCCGGTGAACCGACCGGATAGTGCAGCACCGGCTGCCAGCCGTAGCGGTGCAGCACCATCAGATGCGGCCAGCCGAGGCTCGTGGGCACCAGCAGCAGGCCGTCGACGTCCGTCACCGCGTGGCCGTCGGTCAGCTTGTCCACGGTGATCCGCGAGGCGGCCTCGTCGAGCGTCACGGAGGGTGAGACGGCGGCCAGCGCCTCGGCCAGCCCCTTGTGCCGCAGCAGCTCGGTCTTGTGCCGGGCGTCGGCCGCCAGCTGGTGGCGCAGCCGCGACCAGGCCTCGTCGAAGAACGCCGCCGCGCAGTCCGCCAGGAACCGGCGCAGCCACGCGCGCACGCTCGGCGGATCGTCGAGCAGCCGCTGGGCGAAGCGGACCTGCCGCGGGCCGCGGGAGGCCGCCACCTCCAGCGCCCGGCGCCGCACGACGGGGTCCGACAGGATGTCCGGTGCCTTCGCGTCGTACGACCACACGCAGGTGAACTCCAGGGCGGCGTCCACGAACTGCCCGTCCGTCAGCTTGTCCAGCTGGTCCAGTTCCTCCGCGAGCGTGCCGCCCGGGACGGCGCCCGGCACGCCCGCGAACGGCAGGAACAAGTCGGAGAACGTCGACCGCCACAGGAAGTCCGCCTCGCACATCCGGTCCGCCAGGTCCGGCTCCAGGCGTGCGGTCACGCCCGTCACCCAGCCCTGGAGGCCGGGATGGTGCCCCGGCTCGGACAGCGCGTGCAGCGCCATGCCGAGCTCGGCCAGCGCAGAGGGCACGACGGCGACCCTGTCCGGCCGCAGCCCCGCGATGTCGATACGCACGCTCATGTGCCCATCGTGCACCCCGCCACCGACAACGCCCCCGCGGGCGCTTCGGTGACGGGGGTTCACGGCAACCGTGTCACGAAGTCCGCGACCGCCGCCCGTACCTCCTGCGCCGTCCAGTCCAGACCCGCCGCCGTCACCGTCACCTCCGTCATCGAGAGGCCCGGTCCCTTCGTCTCCCAGAAGCCGGCGAAGAGGTAGGTGCCGGTCTCCTCGGCCTGCCGGAGCGCCGCCTCCGTCAGCGCGTCCGCCTCGTACGGCAGCCAGACCTGGAACTGGTGGGTGTGCGGTTCCCGGGGATGCACCCGCGACCAGGGGACGCCGCTTTCCGCGAGGCCCTCGCCCAGTGCCGCGGCGACCACGCGCGCGTGCCGCACGTAGTCCGGGAGGCGCGGGAGTTCGCGGTCCAGGCCGACGAGAGCGGCGAGGGCGGTCGGGAACTGCTGGAAGACCATCCCGCCGTACCGGTGCCGCCAGGTCTTCGCCTCCTCGATCAGAGGACCGGGACCGGCCAGCGCGGCGCCGCCGAAACCGCCGAGGGACTTGTAGAACGACACGTAGACGCTGTCCGCGAGGTCGGCGATCTCGGGCAGGGGGCGGCCGAAGTGGACGGTGGTCTCCCACAGGCGGGCCCCGTCGAAGTGCACCACCGCGTCGCGGTCCCGGGCCGCAGCCACGACCTCGGTGAGCTCCTCCCAGGAAGGCAGCACGAAACCGGCGTCCCGCAGGGGAAGTTCCAGCATCAGGGCCCCGAAGGGCTCCTCGAAGTCGCGTATCTCCCGGGCGGTGGGGAGCCGGGGCTCACGGGTGACGCGCACCGGGCGCAGGCCGGCCACCTCACGGAAGGCGTCGCGTTCGTGCACCTCGGGGTGGGCGAGAGCGTGCAGGGCGACCGTGGCGTTGCCGGTGCGGCCCGCCCAGCAGCGCAGGGCGACCTGCTGGGCCATCGTGCCGGTCGGGAAGAACGCGGCGGCCTCCGTGCCCAGCAGGGCCGCGACCCGCTTCTCCAGGGCCTCGACGACGCCGTTGCCGTAGACGTCCACGGCCTCGTCCAGGTCGTACACCCCGGGCGCCGCCTCCTGGAGCCATGCCAGCTGATCGCGGAGCGAGGCGCGCACGTTCACGCGCGCGAGGACGCGCCCGGCCGCCCGGTAGGCGGCCGCGCGCCGCTCCCGGAGGCGTTCCTCGGCGGAGCGGGAACCGCCGGGCTGCTCGTCCGGCTGCTCGCCCTCGCCGGTCCCGTCCGGGGTGATCTCGTTCTGAGGGTTGTCGTTCATGCCGTGGATGATGCCCGGCGTGTTCCCGCGCGATGTGACGGGTCACCCACAGCCTGTGGACGGCCAACCGCGCCCCGACCCGATAGCGTTAACATGACGAGAAATCGTCCGGTACCCAGAGCGGACTGGAACGGGAAGGCCACCGTCGCGTGAGTACAGTCCAACACCCAGACCCCAGCGACCGCCCCGCACGGCTCACCGTGGGCGTCGTCGGCGCCGGCCGCGTCGGCCCCGCACTCGCCGCGTCCCTGCAGCTCGCCGGGCACCGCCCGGTCGCCGTGTCCGGGGTCTCCGACACCTCCCGGCGGCGCGCCGAGACGATGCTGCCCGACGTCCCGCTGGTACCGCCCGCCGAGGTCCTCCAGCGCGCCGACCTGGTGCTCCTGACCGTCCCCGACGACGCCCTGCCGGGCCTGGTGACGGGCCTCGCCGAGACCGGCGCGGTACGCCCGGGACAGCTGCTGGTGCACACCTCCGGACGGTACGGCGCTCGGGTCCTCGACCCCGCCCTGCGCGCGGGCGCCCTGCCGCTGGCCCTGCATCCCGCGATGACCTTCACGGGGACACCGGTGGACGTACAGCGGCTGGCCGGCTGCGCGTTCGGCGTCACCGCGCCCGAGGAGCTGCGGCTGGCGGCGCAGGCCCTGGTCATCGAGATGGGCGGCGAGCCGGAGTGGATCCTGGAGGAGAACCGCCCGCTCTACCACGCGGCCCTCGCGCTCGGCGCGAACCACCTGGTCACGCTGGTCGCCCAGGCCATGGAGCTGCTGCGCACCGCCGGTGTGGAGGCCCCCGACCGGATGCTCGGCCCGCTGCTGGGCGCGGCCCTGGACAACGCCCTGCGCTCCGGTGACGCGGCGCTGACCGGGCCGGTCGCGCGCGGGGACGCGGGGACCGTGGCCGCCCACGTCACGGAGCTGCGCAGGCACGCCCCGCAGGCCGTCGACGGCTACCTGGCGATGGCCCGCGCGACGGCCGACCGTGCCCTGGCGCACGGTCTGCTGAAGCCGGAGCTCGCCGAGGACCTCCTCGGCGTCCTCGCGAACCGTGCCGTCGACGGGAGCGCCACCGACGGCACCGACGGCACCGAAGGCACCGAGGGGAACGCCCGATGACGACCGCCCTGCTGAGCACCGCCGACGAGCTGCGCGCGCGGGAGCGCCACGGCCGCCGCGCCGTCGTGATGACCATGGGAGCCCTGCACGAGGGCCACGCCACGCTGATCCGCGCCGCGCGCGAAGCCGCGGGCCCGGACGGCGAGGTCGTCGTCACGGTCTTCGTCAACCCGCTGCAGTTCGGGGAGGGCGAGGACCTCGACCGCTATCCGCGCACGCTGGAAGCCGATCTGAAGCTCGCCGAACAGGCGGGCGCCGACGCCGTTTTCGCCCCCTCGGTCGACGAGGTCTACCCGGGCGGCCGGCCCCAGGTGCGGGTCACCGCGGGGCCGATGGGCGCCCGCCTGGAGGGCGCCTCGCGTCCCGGGCACTTCGACGGTGTCCTCACCGTCGTCGCCAAGCTGCTGCACCTCACCCGGCCCGACGTGGCCCTGTTCGGGCAGAAGGACGCCCAGCAGCTGGCCGTGATCCGGCGCATGGTGCGCGACCTGAACTTCGGCATCGAGATCATCGGCGTGCCGACCGTGCGCGAGGCCGACGGACTCGCGCTGTCCAGCCGCAACCGCTACCTGTCGGCCGACGAGCGGCGCACGGCGCTCACCCTGTCCCGCGCGCTGTTCGCCGGACGCGACCGGCACGCGGCGCAGGAGGCGCTGCGCGCGCGGGCCCTGGAGGTGCCCTCCACGCGCGCGCGTGCCGAGGCCCTCAGCGCCATAGGGGAGTCCCGCGCCGCCGCCGACGCGCACGCCGTCGCCAAGGCGGTGCCGAACGCCGCCGCGGCCGTCCGCGCGGCCGCCCGGGCCGTCCTGGACGAGGGCGTGCACTTCGACCCGCCGCTCGAACTGGACTACCTCGCCCTGGTCGACCCCGCCGACTTCACCGAGATCGACGACGACTTCATGGGTGAGGCCGTCCTCGCCGTCGCCGCCCGGGTCGGCACCACCCGGCTGATCGACAACATCCCCCTCACCTTCGCCGCCCCCGGAGCCGCCTCGTGACCAGTACCGGCATACGACTGCACGCGCCCGCCCCCGGATGGTCCATCGACGCCGACGTGGTGGTCGTCGGGTCCGGCGTCGCCGGCCTGACCGCCGCCCTGCGCTGCGAGGCCGCGGGACTGACCACGGTCGTCGTCACCAAGGCGCTCCTCGACGACGGCTCCACGCGCTGGGCACAGGGCGGCGTCGCCGCGGCCCTGGGCGAGGGCGACACCCCCGAGCAGCACCTGGACGACACCCTGGTCGCGGGCGTCGGCCTGTGCGACGAGCACGCCGTCCGGATCCTGGTCACCGAGGGCCCGGACGCGGTACGACGGCTGATCTCGACCGGCGCCCACTTCGACACCGACGCGGACGGCGACATCGAGCTGACCCGCGAGGGCGGCCACCACCGGCGCCGGATCGTCCACGCGGGTGGCGACGCGACCGGCGCGGAGATCTCCCGCGCGCTGGTGGAAGCGGCTCGCGCGCGGGGCGTGCGCATGATCGAGAACGCCTTGGTGCTCGACCTGCTGACGGACGCCGAGGGGCGCACGGCGGGCGTGACCCTGCACGTGATGGGCGAGGGCCAGCACGACGGCGTGGGCGCCGTGCACGCCCCCGCGGTCGTCCTCGCGACCGGCGGCATGGGCCAGGTCTTCTCCGCGACCACCAACCCCGCGGTGTCCACGGGCGACGGCGTGGCGCTGGCGCTGCGCGCGGGCGCCGAGGTCAGCGACCTCGAATTCGTGCAGTTCCACCCGACCGTGCTGTTCCTCGGCGCCGACGCGGAGGGCCAGCAGCCGCTGGTCTCCGAGGCGGTGCGCGGCGAGGGCGCGCACCTGGTCGACGCGGACGGCGTGCGCTTCATGGTCGGGCAGCACGAACTGGCCGAGCTGGCGCCCCGGGACATCGTCGCCAAGGGCATCACGCGGCGCATGCAGGAGCAGGACGCCGAGCACATGTTCCTGGACGCCCGGCACTTCGGCGCGGACATGTGGGAGCACCGCTTCCCGACCATCCTGGCCGCCTGCCGGGCGCACGGCATCGACCCGGTCACCGAGCCCATCCCGATCGCGCCGGCCGCGCACTACGCCTCCGGTGGCGTGCGCACCGACGCGCGCGGGCGCACGACCGTCCCCGGCCTGTACGCCTGCGGAGAGGTCGCGTGCACCGGCGTGCACGGCGCGAACCGGCTGGCGTCCAACTCCCTCCTGGAGGGCCTGGTCTATGCCGAGCGCATCGTCGCCGACATCACGGAGCGGCACGCGGCGGACCGCCTCCACGCGCGCGTACCCGCACCGGTCCCGCACCCCGACCAGCCCGATCACCCGCTGCAGACCCCCGAGGCCCGGTTCGCCATCCAGCGGATCATGACCGAGGGCGCCGGCGTCCTGCGCTCCGCCGAGTCCCTGACCAGGGCCGCCGAGCAGCTGCAGCGCCTGCACACCGAGGCCCGCGAGGCACTCGTGGAGCACGGCAAGACCGCCGAGCCCGGCGTCGACACCTGGGAGGCCACCAACCTCCTGTGCGTCGCGCGCGTGCTCGTCGAGGCGGCCCTGCGCCGCGCGGAGACCCGCGGCTGCCACTGGCGCGAGGACCACGCCGACCGCGACGACGTGAACTGGCGGCGCCACATCGTCGTACGGCTCAATCCGGACCGTTCGCTGGCCGTACGCACCACCGACACCGCAGACTTCCCCCCGACCCGGCCGCACCAGCCATCCCAGGAGCAGTGACAGACGTGAGCACCAACGATCTTCCCCTCGCCGACGGCGGCGGCTGCGGCGACGGCTGTGCCTGCGGCGCCGATGGCGACGAGGGGGCCGCAGAGTACATGGTGTGCGGGCTCGACCCCGCGCTCGCCGAACTCCTCGCCGCCGCCGGACTCGACCCCCTGGAGGTCGAGGACATCGCCAACGTGGCCATCCAGGAGGACCTGGACAACGGCGTGGACGTGACCACCGTCGCGACGATCCCCGAGGAGGCCGTGGCGACCGCCGACTTCGTCGCGCGCGAGGCGGGCGTCGTCGCGGGCCTCCGGGTCGCCGAGGCCGTGGTCTCCGTGGTCTGCACCGACGAGTTCGAGGTCGAGCGGCACGTCGAGGACGGCGACCGGGTCGAGGCCGGGCAGAAGCTGCTCTCGATCACCACCCGCACCCGCGACCTGCTCACGGCCGAACGCAGCGCGCTCAACATCCTGAACCGCCTGTCCGGCATCGCGACCGCCACGCGCGCGTGGGCCGACGCCCTCGAAGGCACGGACACGCGCGTGCGCGACACCCGCAAGACCACGCCGGGGCTGCGCTCCCTGGAGAAGTTCGCGGTGCGCTGCGGCGGTGGCGTCAACCACCGCATGTCGCTCTCCGACGCGGCCCTCGTGAAGGACAACCACGTGCTCGCCGCCGGTGGCGTCGCCCAGGCCTTCAAGGCCGTCCGCGAGGCATTCCCCGACCTGGCGATCGAGGTCGAGGTGGACACCCTGCACCAGCTGCGCGAGGTCGTCGACGCGGGCGCCGACCTGATCCTGCTGGACAACTTCACGCCGGGCGAGTGCGAGGAGGCCGTCGCCCTCGTGCACGGCCGCGCGCTCCTGGAGGCGTCCGGGCGGCTGACCCTGGACAACGCGCGGGCGTACGCCGACACCGGCGTGGACTTCCTGGCCGTCGGCGCCCTGACTCACTCCTCGCCGATCCTGGACATCGGCCTGGACCTGCGCGCGGCGGAGTGACGCCATGCTCCTCACGATCGACGTCGGCAACACGCACACCGTCCTCGGCCTCTTCGACGGCGAGGACATCGTCGAGCACTGGCGCATCTCCACGGACGCGCGCCGTACCGCCGACGAGCTGGCGGTGCTCCTCCAGGGCCTGATGGGCATGCACCCGCTGCTCGGCGACGAGCTCGGCGACGGCATCGACGGGATCGCGATCTGCGCGACCGTGCCGTCCGTGCTGCACGAGCTGCGCGAGGTCACGCGGCGCTACTACGGCGACGTGCCCGCGGTTCTCGTCGAGCCCGGGGTGAAGACCGGGGTGCCGGTCCTGACCGACCACCCGAAGGAGGTCGGCGCCGACCGGATCATCAACGCGGTCGCGGCCGTCGAACTGTTCGGGGGCCCGGCGATCGTCGTCGACTTCGGCACCGCGACGACCTTCGACGCGGTGTCCGCGCGCGGGGAGTACGTCGGCGGTGTGATCGCGCCCGGCATCGAGATCTCCGTGGAGGCGCTGGGCGTCAAGGGCGCCCAGCTGCGGAAGATCGAGGTGGCCCGGCCGCGGAGCGTGATCGGGAAGAACACGGTGGAGGCCATGCAGGCGGGCATCGTGTACGGGTTCGCCGGCCAGGTCGACGGGGTGGTCGGGCGGATGGCCCGGGAGCTGGCGGACGATCCGGACGACGTGACGGTGATCGCGACGGGCGGGCTGGCGCCGATGGTGCTGGGCGAGTCCTCGGTGATCGACGAGCACGAGCCGTGGCTGACGCTGGTGGGCCTGCGGCTGGTGTACGAGCGGAACGTGTCGCGGCCGTAGGCCGCCCGGGGCGGAGCACGGCGCGGCACCGCGCGACGCGAGCGGCGGGCTGCGCCCCCGCCGTCCGCGCCGCTCCTGCCGTACCCGCGGCCCGCGCCGCGCCCGCCGTCCGCGCCGCCCCTGGCGTACCCGCGGCCCGCGCCGCGCCCGCCGTCCGCGCCGCCCCTGGCGTACTCGCGGCCCGCGCCGCCCGCGCCGCTCCTGCCGTACCCGCGGCCCGCGCCGCGCCCGCCGTCCGCGCCGCCCCTGGCGTACTCGCGGCCCGCGCCGCCCCCGCCGCGCGCGAGGGGCCCTGCCGAGAGGCGGCTAGGCGGGTGGCCCCTATCGCGCCACACCCGCACCCTGTGTCTGGTTTGTCTGATTTACGCGTATCTTCGGTCCATGCCCACGCCCTACGGATCCCGCGGCGGCATGGCGTTCGGTGCGGAGGAGCTGCGCGTGCTCCGCCGTGCTCTCGCCCTCGCCCTTCACCCCGGCCCCGCCTCCGCCGACGACATCAAGCACTGTCATCGGCTCGCCGAGTCGCTCGACGAGGCGACGCGCGAGGCGGACCGGCTGCGCGCCTTCCTGGTGGCCGATCTCGCCCGCTATCGGGCCGCCCTTCCGGGAACCGCCACCGGTTACCTGGCCCTCCTGGAGGAGGTCCTGGCCGCCGGGCACCGGCCCACCCCGGACGATCTCGCCGCGCTGCGGGCGCTGCGCGGCAACCCCGCCGCCGCCGCGCTGCTCGACCGGTGCCAGGATCTCGCCGAGTGCGACGTGCGGGCCCGCCTCGCGCAGGGTGCCCGCAGGGTGCCGGCGCCCGCCGTTCCGCTCTCCAGGGCCCGCCTGGCAGCCCTGCCGGGCGGTGTGGCCGAGGACCCGGAGCGCAAGCCGAAGGAGAAGCCCGCCGAGCGGCCGGCCCCGCGGCCCGCGACTCCCGAGCCCGCCGCGCCGAAGCGCCCCATCCCCACCCCGGGCGAGGTGTTCCCCCGCCGCCGCCCCACCCCGCCCCCCGCCGGGCCCCCGCGCCAGCTCCGTCAGCTCGCCGCGGGCTGAACCCCGGGCCGCGCCCCACCCGGCCGCCCGGGTCGTGGGGGACACGCGGGTGGGTGGGGAAAACGGCAGCTCGCGGGGGTTGCGGATCGCTTCGCCCACCCCGCACCTTTCGCCCGGTCCGCCGTGGCTACTCTGGACGCATGGAATATGCCGCCGCGCTCCTGCCTCCGGTCGTCATGGCCATCTTCTTCATCGGCCTGGTCCGGGTGATCGTGAAGACCCAGGGCGGAGCCGCCAAGGCCAAGGAGGACGCCGCCGTCGACGCCGCCCTCGCCCACGCGGAGGGCGTCCGGCAGGCCGCCGCCCCGAAGGCCGACGCCTGACCCGTCGGGCCCGCGCCGGTCCGCCCCCGGCGGCACTCTCCGGGGCGCACGCCCTTTTTGTTCGCCTTTGTCGGCGAAGGTGCACGTCCGGCACGCCTTTGGCGGGATCTCCCACTATTGTCTGAGCTGTGCCTCGCCCATTGGGAGAACTCGAAGACGCGGTCATGACGCGGGTGTGGAAGTGGAACCGCCCGGTGACCGTTCGAGAAGTCCTGGAAGACCTCCAGCAGGAACGGTCCATCGCCTACACCACGGTGATGACCGTTTTGGACAATCTCCATCAGAAGGGCTGGGTCCGCCGCGAGGCCGAAGGGCGTGCCTATCGATATGAGGCCGTCTCCACCAGGGCCGCCTACGCCGCCGCTCTGATGAACGACGCCTGGTCGCAGAGCGACAACCCCGCCGCCGCTCTCGTCGCCTTCTTCGGGATGATGAGCGACGAACAGCGTCAGGCGCTGCGCGACGCCGTACGCATCGTGCAGGGCCCGGATAGGGCGGAACGGCCGGAAGAGGAGAACCCCGGCTCTGTGGTGGACCACGGAGGGCGATAGCGTCCGCTCATGTCAGCGATGCGCCCCGAAGTCACCGCAAAAGCCATCACCGTCCGGCGGGCCAGGACCGGCGATGTCCCGGCGGTGCGCCGCCTCCTTGACGCGTACGTCCGCGACCGCATCCTGCTCGACAAAGCGACGGTCACGCTTTACGAGGACATCCAGGAGTTCTGGGTCGCGGAACGCGACGACAACGCCGAGGTGGTCGGCTGCGGCGCACTGCACGTGATGTGGGAAGACCTCGCGGAAGTGCGCACTCTCGCGGTGAAGCCGGGCCTCAAGGGCGCCGGTGTCGGTCATCAGTTGCTGGAGAAGTTGGTGGAGACCGCGCGTTGGCTCGGTGTTCGCCGCGTTTTCTGTCTGACCTTCGAAGTCGAGTTCTTCGGGAAGCACGGCTTCGTGGAGATCGGCGAGACGCCCGTGGACACCGATGTCTACGCGGAGCTGTTGCGTTCCTATGACGAGGGCGTCGCGGAGTTCCTCGGACTCGAACGAGTGAAACCGAACACCTTGGGCAACAGCCGGATGCTTCTGCATCTGTGATCGCCAAGGGCCGCGAGGGCAGAGATGGGCAGGAGATCGACGGGAGATCGGCCCGCTATTCCGGGCACCCCGCCTTGCCCCGGTGCCCTATGTCCGAAACGCGCACGTTTCCGCGTGGGAGTGGGCCCCCCGGTCTCTCCCAGGGGTTTGTGTTTTCCTCGCAAAAGCGGTTTGCTTTCCGACGTACTGCAGTACTGCATATAACAGGGGACGGCGTAACGGCGGACGCCGCGGACCCCCGGCCCTCACGTTTTCGATGAAAGGAAATCCGGTGGCACAGAAGGTTCAGGTCCTTCTTGTCGACGACCTCGACGGCGGCGAGGCGGACGAGACCGTGACGTTCGCGCTGGACGGCAAGACATACGAGATCGATCTCACGACGGCCAATGCGGACAAGCTGCGTGATCTCCTCGACCCCTACGTCAAGGGCGGCCGGCGTACCGGTGGCCGCTCCTCGGGCGGGCGCGGAAAGGCCCGTGCGGCTTCCGGCGGCAGCCAGGACACCGCGCAGATCCGCGCCTGGGCGAAGGAGAACGGCTACGAGGTGAACGACCGCGGACGTGTTCCCGCGACCATTCGCCAGGCCTACGAGGACGCCAACGCCTGACGGCCCGGCTCGCGGCCCGCACGCCGCAGCCGGATGCGGTGGCACTCGGTGGCCACCGTCTCCACCACGCGCACGAGATCGGGGGCGCCCCCGACGCGCCCCGCGGCCGACAGCGTCGGCAGCGAGGCCTCGACCTCGCACCCCGCCCCGGGGGGTCGCAACCAGACGGCGGCCCCCCGTACGGGTTCCGTGAGGTCCTCGGCATGTCCGGGCCGGGCCGGCGCGTCCATCCGGCCCCGCGCGCCCAGTGCCCGCACGTCGAGGGCCAGCGCGCCCCACTCCAGCCACTCCAGCAGCCCCGGCAGCTCCTCCGCGCCGCCCGCGGCCACCAGCAGCCGCATCCGCCCGCCCTGGAGGGCCACCGGAGAGCCCGGCGTCAGATGCCTGAGCGCCTCGACGCCCGCCTCGGCCGGCACGTCGAGGACGTCGAAGCGCACGCCCGTGACCAGCCGTAGCGGTTCTCCGGGCGACGCGGGCACTGTCGTCCACCCCAGATCGTTCTCGTACCAGTGCCACAGCGGGCCCGGGGACCGGGTGCCGCGGGGCGCACCGACGGAGCCGCCCCGAGCGGAACCGGAACCGAGCGGACGACGGGGGTGAGGGACCGTGGAAGCAGCCAGGGGGAGCGTGCCAGCCATGCCCCCTGCAACGCCCGAGGGCCGCCAGAGTTACGCTGGGTGCGCCGGTGACTGCGCAGCGTCGCGCGACAGGCGCCGCGCGGGCGTCCGGAGCGGTGCAAGGTTGTTCGCCCATAGCGGAGGGACCGGGGGCTCACGGCATGGACTGTCCGTCGCTGCGGGTAAGACATCCCTAGTGGGAGGGGGGCGACACGCATGCGAGACCGTCTCACGTTCGCCATCGGCGTACTGGTGGAAGGGGTAACTGCCTGGCCTGCGGGAACATCGTCTCGCACCATCGGGTTGGAGCAGATGTCGGCGTTCGGGGTCAGGAGGCCATCGACGGTGTCGGCAGTTGGAATGAGCGGTCCCCGCTTGCGGGACTAAGCTGCGGAAGGACAGGGAGGGGAAGTTCCCCCCACTGCCTGACCGCTCTGAGGAGCGATTAACGATGTTCGAGAGGTTCACCGACCGCGCGCGGCGGGTTGTCGTCCTGGCTCAGGAAGAAGCCCGGATGCTCAACCACAACTACATCGGCACCGAGCACATCCTCCTGGGCCTGATCCACGAGGGTGAGGGTGTCGCCGCCAAGGCCCTTGAGAGCCTCGGGATTTCGCTCGAGGCGGTCCGCCAGCAGGTGGAGGAGATCATCGGCCAGGGCCAGCAGGCCCCGTCCGGGCACATCCCCTTCACCCCCCGTGCCAAGAAGGTCCTGGAGCTGTCGCTCCGCGAGGCCCTTCAGCTGGGCCACAACTACATCGGCACGGAGCACATCCTGCTCGGCCTGATCCGTGAGGGCGAGGGCGTCGCCGCCCAGGTCCTGGTCAAGCTGGGCGCCGATCTCAACCGGGTGCGGCAGCAGGTCATCCAGCTGCTCTCCGGCTACCAGGGCAAGGAGACCGCCACCGCCGGCGGCCCTGCCGAGGGCACCCCCTCGACGTCCCTGGTCCTCGACCAGTTCGGCCGGAACCTCACCCAGGCCGCTCGTGAGTCCAAGCTCGACCCGGTCATCGGGCGCGAGAAGGAGATCGAGCGGGTCATGCAGGTGCTGTCCCGCCGTACCAAGAACAACCCGGTCCTGATCGGTGAGCCCGGCGTCGGCAAGACCGCCGTCGTCGAGGGCCTCGCCCAGGCCATCGTCAAGGGCGAGGTGCCCGAGACCCTCAAGGACAAGCACCTCTACACCCTGGACCTCGGCGCCCTGGTCGCCGGCTCCCGCTACCGCGGTGACTTCGAGGAGCGCCTGAAGAAGGTCCTCAAGGAGATCCGCACCCGCGGCGACATCATCCTGTTCATCGACGAGCTGCACACGCTGGTCGGTGCGGGTGCCGCCGAGGGCGCCATCGACGCGGCCTCGATCCTGAAGCCGATGCTGGCCCGCGGTGAGCTGCAGACCATCGGTGCCACCACCCTGGACGAGTACCGCAAGCACCTGGAGAAGGACGCGGCCCTGGAGCGCCGCTTCCAGCCCATCCAGGTCGCCGAGCCGTCCCTGCCGCACACGATCGAGATCCTCAAGGGTCTGCGTGACCGGTACGAGGCCCACCACCGGGTCTCCATCACGGACGAGGCGCTGGTCCAGGCGGCCACCCTGGCCGACCGCTACATCTCGGACCGCTTCCTGCCGGACAAGGCGATCGACCTGATCGACGAGGCCGGTTCCCGGATGCGCATCCGCCGGATGACCGCGCCGCCGGACCTGCGCGAGTTCGACGAGAAGATCGCCGCCGTCCGCCGGGACAAGGAGTCCGCGATCGACTCGCAGGACTTCGAGAAGGCCGCCTCCCTGCGTGACAAGGAGAAGCAGCTCCTGGCCGCCAAGGCCAAGCGGGAGAAGGAGTGGAAGGCCGGCGACATGGACGTCGTCGCCGAGGTCGACGGCGAGCTGATCGCCGAGGTCCTCGCCACGGCCACCGGCATCCCGGTCTTCAAGCTGACCGAGGAGGAGTCGTCCCGCCTGCTGCGCATGGAGGACGAGCTCCACAAGCGGGTCATCGGCCAGGTCGACGCCGTCAAGGCGCTGTCGAAGGCGATCCGCCGTACGCGTGCCGGTCTGAAGGACCCGAAGCGCCCCGGTGGCTCGTTCATCTTCGCCGGCCCGTCCGGTGTCGGTAAGACCGAGCTGTCCAAGGCCCTCGCCGAGTTCCTCTTCGGTGACGAGGACGCGCTGATCTCCCTCGACATGTCGGAGTTCAGCGAGAAGCACACGGTGTCGCGTCTCTTCGGTTCGCCCCCCGGCTACGTGGGCTACGAAGAGGGCGGCCAGCTGACCGAGAAGGTCCGCCGCAAGCCGTTCTCCGTCGTCCTCTTCGACGAGGTGGAGAAGGCCCACCCGGACATCTTCAACAGCCTGCTGCAGATCCTGGAGGACGGTCGGCTGACCGACTCCCAGGGCCGGGTCGTGGACTTCAAGAACACGGTCATCATCATGACGACCAACCTCGGCACCCGGGACATCTCCAAGGGCTTCAACCTGGGCTTCGCGGCCTCGGGTGACACGAAGACCAACTACGAGCGCATGAAGAACAAGGTCCAGGACGAGCTCAAGCAGCACTTCCGGCCCGAGTTCCTCAACCGCGTCGACGACGTGGTGGTCTTCCCGCAGCTCACGCAGGAGGACATCCTGCGGATCGTCGACCTGATGATCAGCAAGGTGGACGAGCGCCTGAAGGACCGGGACATGGGCATCGAGCTCTCCCAGTCCGCCAAGGAGCTGCTGTCCAAGAAGGGCTACGACCCGGTGCTGGGCGCGCGTCCGCTGCGCCGCACGATCCAGCGCGAGGTGGAGGACACGCTCTCGGAGAAGATCCTCTTCGGCGAGCTGCGTCCCGGCCACATCGTGGTCGTCGACACGGAGGGCGAGGGCGACACCGCGACCTTCACCTTCCGCGGCGAGGAGAAGTCGGCACTCCCCGACGTCCCGCCGATCGAGCAGGCGGCCGGCGGAGCCGGACCGAACCTGAGCAAGGAGGCGTAGCCCTTCAGGGGTGAGCCGATGACAGGGGCCGGTGCTTCTCGAAGCACCGGCCCCTGTCGCATGCCGTGGCGCGGGACCTGGGACAGTCGGCCGCCGTGGTCCGGCAGTTTGAACGCCTTGCCCTCGCCCGACGACGCGCTGGGCGGTCCTGTGGGCCGACCAGGTCAGTGAAAGAGGCTGAGGAAGCCGCAGATGCCGCCAGGTGGCGTGGTCGACCGGTGGAGCCGCTCTCCCGCCGCGGCCCGCGGCCCGGTGCGGCCGTGGGGCGGGGTGGCGGCCGTCACATGTCGACGGGTGCGGGTCCCGGCGACTGGTGACATACCGCACGGGGGAAATGTCCGGTACTAGCCGAGATAGTGGGACCTGTAGCCGAGATGAAGGGGTGTGGCGGCCGGAGGTGGCGGCGGTGTCGCGACGTCGGGGCGGGGTGGTGCGGTCGGGGTTTCTGTCAAGAAAGGCCCTGTTATGGAAGCGGATACTACGAAGTGCCGTAGACGGGGGGTTTGAGCGTCGGGCGGCCTGTGGGTTACCAAGGGATGGCCCACCCAGTGCACGGCCGGCGAACGAGCCGGTGTGCCGGTGGGTCCCCTGTTGCCTACCCCACGAGGTTCCGATGTCCCTGCGCGCCGCTCTCCGTGCCCCCCGTACGTCCTCGCTCCGCAAGCGCGCCGCCGTTCTGGCCGCCGGTGCCGCGGTGACGGCGGTCGTGGGCTCGGGTGTCGCGTCGGCCGCCACCTCCAGCGCCGCCGCCTGGGTCGACCCGGTGAAGAAGTACACGCTCTCCGCCACCTTCAACCAGGCCGGCGGCATGTGGGTCGCCCGGCACAGCGGCCAGGACTTCGCCGTGCCCACCGGCACCGAGGTCGTCGCCGCGCACGGCGGCACCGTCGTCAAGGCCGGCGGCAACGGCGCCGGCGACGGCCCCGCGTACGGCAACGCCGTCGTCATCAAGCACGCCAACGGCGAGTACTCGCAGTACGCGCACCTCTCGCGCATCGACGTCAGGGTCGGGCAGGTCGTGAAGACCGGTCAGCACATAGCCCTGTCCGGCAGCACCGGCAACTCCACCGGACCGCACCTGCACTTCGAGATCCGCAAGACGCCGAACTACGGCTCCGCCGTCGACCCGGTCGCCTTCCTGCGCGCCCAGGGCGTGACCGTCTAAGCGGGCCGGTCCGAACCCTGGTGGGCCTGGGTCACCAGGTCCATGGCGACCTCCAGAACGGCTTCCCGCTTCTTCTGGAGGTCGCCCTCGATGTCCTGCATCACGAACATGCCGGCGTGCAGCGTGAACAACGCGCTGACGCAGCGGATCTGGTCGGTCAGCGGAGCGTCCGGGTCCATCAGGATGTTCCGCAGACCGCGCATCCGGTCCTTGAAGGTGTCGCCGATGCGCAGCTCCCGGACCGTCGCCTGGTTCTCCTGCATGAACCGGAACAGCGGCTCCGCGTCACCGAGCGCCTGGCTGTAGCGCCGGACGATCTCCTGTTTGGTCTCCAGGGTGTGCGGCTGGTCCTTGCCCCACTCGATCAGGTCGCCGATGGGCTGCGTCAGATCCTGGAAGAGGCTGACCAGGATCTCTTCCTTGGTCTTGAAGTGGTAGTACAGGGCCGCCTTGGTCACGTCGAGGCGCTCGGCGATCTCCCGCAGGGAGGTCTTCTCGTAGCCCTGCTCGGCGAAGAGTTCGAGCGCGACGTCCTGGATGCGCTGGCGGGTGTTGCCGCGGCGCTGCTGCTTGGTGCCGTCCATGGTGACGCCCATCCTCTTACTCCTCGCGCTCCCGCGAAAATTCGTCCGGCCGGACGCCGTCGTCCGTCCTGGGAAACTTACTTGACGCCCGGCTAGTGACAGGTCTACCTTCCCAGTGTAGTGAACTAGCCGGGCGGCAAGTAAGTACCTGTCGCCAGGGGGAGTGGGAGAGATGGCGGACACCCAGGCGGCCGTTACCGGCCAGGAGACTCCGGGGGCACCGGAGCCGACGGAGCAGTCGGAGAAACAGCCGAGGAGCGTACGGGTCGTACTGCTCGCGCTCATGATCGCGATGATGCTCGCGATGCTCGACAACATGATCGTGGGCACCGCGATGCCGACGATCGTGGGCGAGCTGGGCGGCCTCGAGCACCTGTCGTGGGTGGTGACCGGGTACACCCTGGCGACCGCCGCGGCGACCCCGATCTGGGGCAAGCTCGGCGACATGTACGGGCGCAAGGGCGCCTTCATGATCTCCATAGTCATCTTCCTGATCGGCTCCGCGCTCAGCGGTATGGCCCAGAACATGGGCGAGCTGATCGGGTTCCGGGCCGTTCAGGGGCTCGGCGCCGGTGGTCTGATGGTGGGGGTCATGGCGATCATCGGTGACCTGATACCGCCCCGCGAGCGCGGCAAGTACCAGGGCATGATGGCCGGCGTCATGGCGCTCGCGATGATCGGCGGCCCGCTGGTCGGCGGCACCATCACCGACAACTGGGGCTGGCGCTGGGCCTTCTACATCAACCTGCCGCTGGGCGTGATCGCGCTGGCCGCCATCAGCGCCGTACTGCACCTGCCGAAGAAGCGGAACAAGACCCGCATCGACTACCTCGGCGCCGGGCTGCTGACCCTCGGCATCACCTCCATCGTGCTGGTCACCACCTGGGGCGGCTCCGAGTACGCCTGGACGTCCGCGCGGATCATGGAACTGATCGCCATCGGTGTCGCCGCGCTGGTCGGGTTCGTCTTCTGGCAGACCATGGCCGCGGAGCCGGTGCTGCCGCTGCACATCTTCCGCAGCCGCAACTTCACCCTCATGTCGGTCATCGGCTTCATCGTGGGCTTCGTGATGTTCGGCGCCACGCTCTTCCTGCCGCTCTACCAGCAGTCCGTGCAGGGCGCTTCCGCGACCAACTCCGGGCTGCTGCTGCTGCCGATGCTCGGCGCGATGCTGGTGACCTCGATGGTCGCCGGGCGGGTCACCACCAACACCGGCCGCTACAAGATCTTCCCCCTGGTGGGCGGTGTGCTGCTGGCCGTCGGGCTGTACCTGCTGTCCACCATGGACACCGACACCACCCGGTTGACCTCCGGGCTGTACATGGCCGTGGTCGGCCTCGGCATGGGCTGCCTGATGCAGATCACCATGCTGGTCGCACAGAACAGCGTGCAGATGAAGGACATGGGCGTCGCGTCCTCCTCCACCACCCTGTTCCGGACGCTCGGCTCCTCCTTCGGTGTGGCCATCATGGGCGCGCTCTTCAACGACCGGGTCAAGCACGTCATGTCCGAGCGGGGCGGGGCGCTGGCGGCCAAGGCCACCGAGAAGTCCGCCTCGCTGGACGCGGCGAGCCTGGCGAAGCTGCCCGCCCCGGTGCGGGACGCCTACCAGCACGCGGTGTCGGCCGGTACGCACTCGGCGTTCCTGCTGGGTGCCGTGATCGCCGTGGTGGTGCTGGTGGCGGCGGTGTTCGTCAAGGAGGTGCCGCTCAAGAGCGGACCGGCCACCAGCGAGGAAGCGGTTCCGATCCAGCTGGCCGAGGCCGTCTGACGACGCCGCTCACCGACGTCTGACGACGCGGCTCACCGACGACGACGCCGGCCGACTGGTTCTCCAGTCGGCCGGCGTCGTCGTGTCCGTGCCGCGGCCGGCGGCTCGCCCCGGGAAGGCCGCGGCCGGTCACCACGTTCCTGCGGCCGGTCGAGGACGTCGAACCCGACCAGCGGGAGCAGCCACCGGTGCCGCAGCGGGCCGCGCGGGCCTCCGGCACGCCCTTCCTGAGCCGCTACGCGCCGGAGCGGATCGCCGCACTGGCCCGCGCCGCCGGCGTGAAGGACTCTCAGCGGCTTCCCGCCTGGGCCGGTCCCGGGAGTATCGGGTAGCTGCCGGTGGCCGTCGGAGCGTGTTCGGGGAGCCACAGGACGGCCACCGCACCCTCCGCCGGAATGTGCTCGGGCGCCCCCGCCGGGCGGATGTTGCGGAAGGTCAGACGGGCCCCCAGCACCCGCGCCTGCCCGGCCGCGATGGTCAGCCCCAGGCCGTGCCCCTGGCCCGCGCGGTCCGCGCTGCCGGTGCGGAACCGGCTCGGGCCCTCCGCGAGGAGTTCCTCGGGGAAGCCGGGGCCGTGGTCGCGGACCCGGATGACCCGGCCCTCGACGGTCACCTCGATCGGCGGCCTGCCGTGCCGGGCCGCGTTGGCGAGCAGGTTGAACAGCACCCGCTCCAGCCGCCGGGGATCGGTGGTGACCTCCGACTCGTGCACCACCCGCACCTCGATCGCCGGGTCCTTCGCCGCCACCCGCCGGGACACGAACTCGCCCAGCATGATGTCCTGCAGCTCGGCCCGCTCGGAGGCGCTGTCCAGCCGGGCCACCTCCAGGACGTCCTCGACGAGGGTGCGCATCGCCTTCGCCCGGTCCAGGACCAGTTCCGTCGGGCGGCCGGGCGGGAGCAGTTCGGCCGCCGTGAGCAGCCCCGTCACCGGCGTACGCAGCTCGTGCGCGATGTCGGCGGTCACTCGCCGCTCGGCCTCCAGCCGCTGCTGCAGCGCGTCCGCCATGGCGTCCACCGCGCGCGCGAGGTCGTCGGTCTCGTCCCGTACGACCCCGCCGATGGCCTCCCGCACCCGCACGTCCGGCTCGCCCTGGGCGACCTGGTTGGCCGCGGCCGCCGCCTTGCGCAGCCGGCGTGAGAGCTGCCCGCCGATCAGCACGCCGAGCGCGCTGCCGCCGAGGACCACCGCGATGGAGCCGATGACGAGGGCCTGGTCGAGGTCCCGCAGGACGTTGCTGCTGCGGTTCGGGAAGGTGCCGTGCAGGGACAGCACCCGCCCGTCCTTGGCCTGCACGGCCGCCCAGATGTCCGGCGCGCCGCTGCCGTGGTCGATGACGTCGGTCGCCCGGCGGCCCGCGTCGACCCTGTCCCGCAGGGCGTCCGGCAGCAGCGGGTCGTTGACCTTGACGTCGGGGAAGTTCGCCCGGCCGAACAGCTCGTAGTTGCGCTGGGCGATCTGCAACCGCTCGTTGGCGAGGTCGCGTGCGTTGTCCAGCATCGAGACCCGGGCCGCGTTGTGCACCACCAGGCTCAGCGCGATCGCGACCAGCGCGCCGACCAGCGCGATGGCCGCGCTCAGCTTCCAGCGGAGCCCGGTGCGCAGTCCCGGGCCGCTGTGCCGGATGTGTCTGGTGAACCCCCGCATGGCCGCCTCGCTCAGGCCTTCAACTTGTAGCCGAAACCGCGGACCGTCTCGATCCGGTCCTGGCCGATCTTCGTGCGCAGCCGCTGCACGTGCACGTCGACGACCCGGGTGTCCCCGCCCCAGCCGTAGTCCCAGACGCGTTCGAGCAGCTTGTCGCGGGAGAGCACGGTCCCCGGTGCCGAGGAGAACTCCAGGAGCAGCCGCATCTCGGTCGGGGTGAGCGCCACCGGCTGTCCGGCCCGGCGCACCTCCATGCCCTCCGTGTCGATCTCCAGATCGCCGAAGGTGAGCAGCCCGCCGGTGACCGGCGCCGCGTCCTCATGGGGCTTCTCACCGCCGCTCGCGTGTCCGAAGCGGCGCAGCACCGCCCGGATCCGGGCCACCAGCACGGCCCCGTCGAACGGTTTGGTGACGTAGTCGTCGGCGCCCGCCTCCAGGCCGAGGACCACGTCGATCGAGTCGGCGCGCGCCGACAGCATGATCACCGGCACGGTGGACTCGTCCCGGATCCGCCGGCACAGGCTCACCCCGTCCAGGCCGGGGACCATCACGTCCAGCAGAGCGATGTCGGGCCGGTCGGCCCGGAACGCCTCCAGGCCCGACAGCCCGTCGGGCATGGCGGTGACCGCGAAGCCGTCCCGCTCCAGGGCGAGCTGCGTGGCCTCGCGGATGACGTCGTCGTCCTCGACGAACAGGACGTGGGTCTGGTCTGCCATCCGGCTCTCTCGTGTCGTCGTGGTGGGGTCGGGGCCGGGTCAGCCGGCGGCGGTCGGGTCCTCGGTGGCGGCGCCGCCGGCCGCGTTGCCGTAGTCGGTGTGGTGGAAGTCCTCCTGGACGAAGCGTCCCGAGGTCCAGCGGTAGGTGATCACGTTCTCGCCCGAGGGACTCGACACGGGGTCCCCCTTCTCGTACACCTGCTTGGTCACGCTCAGGTCGCCCTTGTCGATCTCCGCGTAGACCGGGGACTCCTCGGCCTTGAAGACATTCTTGTACGAACCGTCTTCCCTGCGGTACACGTACGCCCCCACTCCCACCGCGTCCCCGCAGGTCAGCACATTGACGACGACGTCGTCCAGCTGGTCTCCGGTGAGATCGCCGTAGGTCACGTCGACCGGGTACGCGTTGCCCGCGCAGGGCTTGAGGTCCCGCTTCACGGTGGCCGAGACCGCCGGGTCGGCCTTCACCAGGGCGACCGCGTCGATCTTCTCGTAGGTCTGCGACGGGTTGGGTGAGGGAGCCTTGGCGGCCGGGGCGTGCTCGACCGAGTCGGAGTGGGCCGGCCCCTCGTCACGGGCGCCGGTGCCACCGGTGCCGCAGGCAGCGGCGAAAAGGGCGACGGCGGCGACCACGGCTGACGCCGTGACCACCGCCTGTGCGCCCGCCGGGCCCCTGTCGGGCCCCGCGTCGGTCAGGCCGCGCAACGCTCCTGCTCCTCACGCTCCAGCGCGCGTGCGTCGAGGTCGCGGGACTCCAGCTCCTCGCGGAGCCGGGCGAGCGCCCGGTGCAGCGTGCTCTTGACCGTACCGGCCGACATGCCGAGGGCGGCGGCCGTCTCCTCCGTGGACATCTGCTCCCAGTGTCGCAGCACCACGACGCTGCGCTGCTTCGGAGCCAGAACCTTCATGATGTCCATGAGGAGAGCGCGGTCCGCGTGCTGCTCGGTGGAGTCGTCCACGCAGGCGTCGGGCATCTGCTCGGTCGGGACCTCTTCCAGCTTGCGGGCCCGCCACCACTCGGTCCGCGTGTTGATCATGACGCGGCGCAGGTAGGCGTCCGCCAGTTTCTTGTCGGCGATGCCGTCCCAGCGGCCGTACGTCCGTACCAGCGCGGTCTGGAGCAGGTCCTGGGCGTCCGTGGGGTCCGGGACCAGCCGGCGGGCGCTGCGCAGCAGCGCGTCCTGCCGGGTGCGGACGTACTCCTCGAATTCGAGCACCTCGCCCTGCGCCATGATCAACCGCCTCCCGATCCCCGTTTTCCCCGGCCCTCGGCCCCTGAGTTCCTGCTCTGGTCACTGCCGGCCCGCGGTCCTGGCGGGCACAGGAACGAAGCTACGGAGTCGTTGTCACGGGGCTGTGCGGAGCAGCCTGCGGCTAGCAATCGGCTGTCCGTCGGTTGTGTAACGGAAGTAGGTTCGGGGTAAGCAGGCGGGGAGCTATGCCCGGTTATTGGGGTATTTGTCCGACCGTTAGGGCCGTAACACGACCCCGGCCGCTGTGATGTGGCTGTGCGTCAGCCCAACGGAAGCCGGTACAGACCGCCCGCGAGCGGCTCCACCAGTCCGTCCGCGACCAGCCCGTCCAGGGCGCGGGCCCGCTGCACCGGCTCGTGCCACACCCGGTCGAGCGCCGTCTGCGGCACGGGGGCGTGCGCCTCGCGCAGTACGGCGAGCAGCTTGCCGCGCACCTGCCGGTCGGTACCGGCGTACGTCTGCCCGCGCCGCGGCGGCCCCTCGTGCTCCGGCTTGCCGGCCAGCCGCCAGGCGCACTGCGCGGCGATCGGGCACCGCGGGCACCCCTCGTTCTTCGCCGTGCACACCAGCGCGCCCAGCTCCATGGAGGCGGCGGCCCAGCGGGCCGCGGTCCGCTCGTCCGCCGGCAGCAGCTCACGGGCGAGCCTGCGCTCGGCGGCGGTGGTGGCGTTCGGCGGGTACTGCACTCCGGTCACGGCCCGCGCCAACACCCGCCGCACGTTCGTGTCCAGCACGGCGTGCCGCTGCCCGTACGCGAACGACGCGACGGCCGCGGCCGTGTACTCGCCGATCCCGGGCAGCGCGAGCAACTGCGCGTGGTCGGTGGGTACGTCGCCGCCGTGCCGTTCCGTTATGGCGACCGCGGCACCGTGCAGCCGCAGGGCGCGGCGCGGGTAGCCGAGCCGGCCCCAGGCGCGGACCGCCTCGCCGGGCGCCTCCGCGGCGAGGTCGGCGGGGCGCGGCCAGCGGGCCAGCCACTGCTCGTACACCGGCAGCACGCGGCTGACCGGCGTCTGCTGCAACATGAACTCGCTGACCATCACACCCCACGGGCCCGCTTCCGGGCGGCGCCAGGGGAGGTCGCGGGCATGGGCGTCGAACCAGGCGATCACAGGGGTGTGCAGCTTCTCAGTCATGACCCTTCCGATCCTGCCACGTTCCGCGACGACCGGGGCGGACGTGGTGGGTGACGAGGCCGGAGTTGACGGCGTCGACGGCGAAGAAGAGCCGGGCTGACGGGAGTTGCCGGAATGATGATCCGGAAAAGTTGAGGTTAGGGCGGCGGGTGGGGCGAGGAAGCGCATGGATCTCTCGTACAGTTTGCGCCGTGGGATCTCTGCGCAATCCGGTCGGGCCGCTTCCCTCCTCCATCTACTGGCGACGGAGGGCCGTCATGCTGTCCGCGGTCGTCGTCCTGGCGCTGCTGATCGCATGGATCGTGACGTCGGGCGGCGGGGGCGGCAAGAAGGGCGCCGACGGCTCCAACGGCAAGAATCCCGTGTCCACCATCACGCCGGGTCCCTCCGGCAGCGGGCCCGCGATCAGCCAGGCCCCCGGCGGACGGGACGAGTCGAGCGGGGGCGGGTCGGGATCCGGGTCCGGCGGCGGTGCCGGCTCCGGTACGGGCGACGGGAGTTCGGGCGGTACGGGGGACGGCTCGACGTCGGGCTCGTCGGGTTCCGCCGGTTCGGCCGGTTCCTCGGCCGGCTCGGGCGGCGACGTGACCTCCGGCTCCGGCGGTACGGTCGCCTCGCTGCCGGGGTCCTCCGCCCTCCCCAACTGCACTGCGGGCGCGGTGCAGTTGGCCTTGAAGAGCCTGCACAACTCGTACTCGCCGGAGCAGACGCCGACCTTCGAACTCGCCGCGAAGAACACCTCGTCCAGCGACTGCAAGATCGATCTCGGCCCGAAGAACGCGGTGTTGACGATCACCGCGTCGTCCGCGGACAACAGCTACTGGTCCTCCGCCGACTGCCCGAGGACGGCGGGGAACCGGTGGTACCGGGTGCCGGCCGGCAGCAGCATCACGTACACCCTGAAGTGGGACCGCAAGCCGAGCGCGGCCCAGTGCGCGACGCCCCCGGCGGGATCGGCCGGCGCGGGCACGTACCTCCTGCAAGCGGCGGTCCCGGGCTACCCGAAGGCCCAGGCGTCGTTCGTCCTGTCAGCGGACTAGGGCCGATCTGAAGACACGGCTGGGGAGCGCCCCGCAAGGGGCGCGAGGAACCGCGCGATCAGCCCCCACCTGGCAGCAGCCGCCGTACCGCCACAACCGCCCGAGCCGGCAGGCGAAATCAGACGTACCGCTCAAGAATCGAGGACTCCGCCAACCGCGACAGTCCCTCGCGCACACTCCGCGCCCGAGCCTCCCCGACCCCGTCCACCGTCTGGAGGTCGTCCACACTCGCGGCGAGCAGCTTCTGCAGGCCCCCGAAGTGCTCCACCAGCCGGTCGATGATCGCCCCCGGCAGCCGAGGCACCTTCGCCAGCAGCCGGAAGCCACGCGGCGACACCGCCGAGTCGAGCGCCTCCGGCGACCCCGTGTACCCCAGCGCCCGCGCCACGGTCGGCATCTCCAGCAGTTCCGCATGGCTCAGGGCGTCCAGCTCGGAGAGCGCCTCGTCGACCGTGCGGGACCGCTTCGCCGTCGGCTCGGGCACGTAGTCCCGGACCACCAGCTCGCGCTCGGGCTCGACCCCCGCGATCAACTCGTCCAGCTGGAGGGCCAGGAGCCGCCCGTCGGTGCCCAGTTCGACCACGTACTCGGCGATCTCCGTGGCGATCCGGCGGACCATCTCGAGGCGCTGGGCGACGGCGGACACGTCCCGGACCGTCACCAGGTCCTCGATCTCCAGCGCCGACAACGTCCCGGCGACCTCGTCCAGGCGGAGCTTGTACCGCTCCAGGGTCGCGAGCGCCTGGTTCGCGCGGGAGAGGATCGCCGCCGAGTCCTCCAGGACCCGGCGCTGCCCGGCGACGTAGAGGGCGATCAGCCGCATCGACTGGGAGACCGATACCACCGGGAAGCCGACCTGCTTGGAGACCCGGTCCGCCGTCCGGTGCCGGGTGCCCGTCTCCTCCGTCGGGATCGTCGCGTCCGGCACGAACTGGACACCCGCCCGCAGGATCTTCGACAGGTCGGAGGAGATCACGATCCCCCCGTCGAGTTTGCACAGCTCCCGCAGCCGGGTCGCCGTGAACTCGACGTCCAGCACGAAACCGCCCGTGCACATCGCCTCGACCGTCTTGTCGAAGCCGAGCACGATGAGCCCCCCCGTGTTGCCGCGCAGGACCCGCTCCAGGCCGTCCCGCATGCCGGTGCCCGGAGCCACGGCGCTCAGCGAGGCGCGCATCAGGCCCTCGGAACCGGCACTCCCGCCGGACTTTCCGGGAGCCGATGCCCGGTCGTTGGCTGCCACTGCACTCCTCCGGTCGCAGGTTCTGAGGCGCTGCCGCACCCGCACTCGGTTCGTACGGACGGGCGAGACCAGGGCAAAGTCTACCGGCGCTCCTCCGCCTCCCGTGGGGCCTCCCGGCGACGGGAGCGCGGCAGCACCCGCAGCGCGTCCCCCATGTCGGCGACCTCCAGGACCTTCATGCCCGGCGGGACCTTGCCGGGATCGCCCGGTACGAGCGCGTGCGTGAAGCCGAGCCGGTGTGCCTCCGAGAGCCTGCGCTGGACGCCGGTGACCCGTCTGACCTCGCCCGCGAGGCCGACCTCGCCGATGGCGACGAGGTTCTTGGGGAGCGGGGTGTCGCTGGCGGCGGAGGCCAGCGCGAGGGCGATGGCCAGATCGGCGGCGGGCTCGGAGAGCTTCACCCCGCCGACCGTCGCGGAGTAGATGTCCCGCTTGCCGAGCGCGCTGATCCGGCCGCGCTGCTCCAGCACCGCCAGCATCATCGAGACCCGGGAGGTCTCCAGACCGGAGGTGGTCCGGCGCGGGGAGGGGATCTGCGAGTCCACCGTGAGCGCCTGGACCTCGGCGACCAGCGGGCGGCGGCCCTCCAGGGTCACGGTCAGGCAGGTGCCCGGCACCGGTTCGGCCCGCCGGGTCAGGAAGAGCCCGCTCGGGTCGGCGAGACCGGTGATGCCCTCGTCGTGCAGTTCGAAGCAGCCGACCTCGTCGGTGGCGCCGTACCGGTTCTTGACGCCGCGGACCAGGCGCAGGCGCGCGTGCCGGTCGCCCTCGAAGTGCAGGACGACGTCCACCAGGTGTTCCAGCAGCCGCGGTCCCGCGATCGCGCCGTCCTTCGTGACGTGGCCCACCAGGAGGGTGGACATGCCCCGCTCCTTGGAGGCGCGGATGAGGGCGCCGGCCACCTCCCGCACCTGGGCCATCCCGCCGGGCGCTCCGTCGATCTCCGGGGAGGCGACCGTCTGCACCGAGTCCAGGATCAGTAGCGACGGCTTCACCGCGTCCAAGTGGCCGAGCACGGCGGCCAGGTCGGTCTCGGCGGCGAGGTAGAGGTGGTCGTCGATGGCGCCGATGCGGTCCGCGCGCAGGCGGACCTGGCTCGCGGACTCCTCACCGGTGACGTAGAGGGTGCGGTGCTCGTCGCTCGCCGACTTGGCCGCCACGTCCAGCAGGAGCGTGGACTTGCCGACGCCGGGCTCGCCCGCCAGGAGCACGACCGCGCCGGGGACCAGGCCGCCGCCGAGGACCCGGTCCAGCTCGGGCACGCCGGTGGTGCGGGCGGTGGCCTGACGGCCGTCGACCTGGCCGATCGGCACCGCGGAGGTGGTGACCCGGCCGGGTGCCGTCGTACGGACCGCGGGCGTGCCGTACTCCTCGATCGTCCCCCAGGCCTGGCACTCGGGGCAGCGACCGAGCCACTTGGCCGTCTGCCAGCCGCACTCGGTGCAGCGGTACGACGGGCGGTCCTTGGCGGTCTTGGTACGGGTGGCCATGCGGAAACCGTAGCCCCCGCCACCGACAACGGGTCCGGGGTGGCTCCTGTGACGGGTGTGGGTGGACCGGTCCCGGCCATCCCCCGTCGGGAACGAGCCACGGAATCGCGGCCTCCTGTCCCCTATTGAGGGATCGTTTCACCCGTACGGATTAAAAGTGCTCAAGCCGCAAGAAGGGACGTTACGCCGCCGCCTACGGTCGCACGGGTGATGAGCAGCACTCCGGACACCTCGACCCGCACGACCGGTGCACACCGGGCGCACCGGGAGGCGCGCGCGGCGCGCGACCGTACGGCGGCGCGCGCGCTGGCGCAGCGACCGGCGGCGCGCTACGAGCCCTACCTCGACGGGCTGTTCACCTACTGCCTCTCGGTGCTGTGCGACCACGACGCGGCCACCGCCGCCCTCGGGGACGTCCTCGCCCTCGCCGAGCGGCGCGGCCAGCGCGTCCCGCCGGCCGCCGGGGACCGCAGGGCCTGGCTGTACGCACTGGCCCGCTGGGCCTGTCTGCGCGGGCTGGCCCAGGCCAAGCAGAAACGTCAGGCCACCCACGCGGCGGGCCGCCACATCGCCCCCGAACCGCAGGCCCCCACCGACGACCAGGAGGAGCGGCGCCGCGAACTCGCCCTGCTCGCCTGGCCCGAGGCGGCCGGCACCACCCCCGAGCAGCGCGAGGCGCTCGAACTCGCGGTACGCCACCACCTCACCGTCGAGGAGGTCGCCGCCGTCCTCGGCATGGACCTCGCCGGCGCCCGCGAACTGCTCTCCTCCGCCGCCTGCGAGGTCGAACGCACCCGCGCGGCCCTCGCCGTCGTCGAGACCGGCGGCTGCCCGAGCGTGTCCCACCTCACCGGGGACAGTCAGCTGGTGCTCAGCAGCGCCCTGCGCCGCGAACTGGTCCGGCACGTCGACGACTGCCCGCGCTGTCGCCGCACCGCCGAACGCGCGGCCCCCGGCCGGTGGCCCGGCTTGATGACCACCCCCGCGGAACTGCCCGTCCTGGAGGCGCCCCGCGCGGCCCTGCACAAGGCGATGGCGCACCAGCCCCGCGCGCGGGGAGCGGCTCTGCCGCGCTTCGACCGGCGCGGCTTCCCGATGGACCCCAAGGACCGCGCGGCCCGTCGGGACCGGCTGCGCGCGCGTGCCGTCACGACGACCGTCGTGGCGACGGTGGTGGCGGCGCCGGTGCTCGCCCTGTGGGCCGCCTACCGGGGCTCGCCGGCGGGGGAGGGGCAGGACGGGCCGTCCGCGACCGCGCGGGAGGCCGCCGGCTCCGGCGTCCTGGGCGGCGGTGACGGCACCGGGGGCGGCGGGTACGAGAACGCCGGGAACGCCGGACCCGGACCCGGACCGCGGATCGGCGCGGGCGGCAAGGCCGACGTGTCGGTGGAGGTGATCAGCGTGCTCGGGGCCGACCGGAAGCAGGCCGGCGCGGGGCACCTCACGGTGACGGCCGAGAACGACGGCGACACGACCCTGGTCACGCTCGCGGCGGACGGGGACGCGGCGGTGCGGTGGTCGCTGTCCACCTCGGCGGGGTGGCTGTACTTCTCCCGGTCCTCGGGCACGCTGCGGCCGGGCGAGTCGTTCACGGTCAAGGTGTACGTCGACCATCTGCGGGAGCCGTCGGGACACTGGAGCGCGCGGGTGGCGGTGGCGCCCGCGGGAGCGGTGGTGTCGATCGACGGGTACGGGATGGCTCCGCCCGGCCGCCGTGGGCCGAAACCGACCCCTCCGGGAAGGCCGACGCCGACGGCCTCCGCCCCGACGCAGCCGACGCCGCCGGTGACCGAGCCCCCGACGTCGAGCGGGCCGACACCGACCCCCACGCCGACCGAGTCGGAGACCGACGGCCCGACGGCATCGGCTTCACCGACGGCCCCGGGCAGCGAAGCACCCCCACCGCCCCCGTGACCCCGGCCCCTCCGTGCAGACTGGGGGCACTCGCGGTGCCCCTTTCGGGGCGCTGCAGCGGGCGTCAGTCGGCGGGATCCGCCGGGTGGGGGGCCAGGAGCGGCAGCTGGGACGACAGGCGCTGCTCGCAGAGTTCCACCAGGCGGTCGTAGCCCGCCTTGCCCATCAGTTCGGTCAGTTCCGGGCGGTACGAGACGTACACCGGGTCGCCCGCGCCGTGCGCCGACGTCGCCGACGTGCACCACCAGTGGAGGTCGTGGCCGCCCGGACCCCACCCCCTGCGGTCGTACTCGCCGATCGAGATCTGCAGGACGCGGGTGTCGTCGGGGCGGTCGATCCAGTCGTAGGTCCGGCGGATCGGAAGTTGCCAGCAGACGTCCGGCTTGGTCTCCAGCGGCTCCCGGCCCTCCTTCAGGGCCAGGATGTGCAGCGAGCAGCCCGCGCCACCCGCGAACCCGGGACGGTTCTGGAAGATGCACGAGCCCTGGAAGGGGCGCGTCTGGCGGGAACCCTCCTCGTCCTCCGCGACCCAGCCGTCCCGCGTGCCCTCGGCGTGGTGCTGCCAGATCTCCGGCGTGAGCCGCGCCACGTGCTCGGCGACCCGCTTCTCGTCGTCCTCGTCGGAGAAGTGCGCGCCCAGCGTGCAGCAGCCGTCGTCCGCGCGGCCCGCCTGGATGCCCTGGCAGCCGCTGCCGAAGACGCAGTTCCAGCGGGAGGTCAGCCAGGTCAGATCGCAGCGGAACACCTGCTCGTCGTCCGCCGGATCAGGGAACTCCACCCACGCGCGCGCGAAGTCGAGCCCCTTCTCGTCCGCGGCCAGGGCCTTCTTGGACAGCTTCGGCGTCTTCGACGGCCGCGGCGGCTTCACCCGCGAAGAACCCTCGGCTGATTTGACGCCCTTGTGGTCCTTCGTCTTGTTCGTCTTTGGCACGCGTCCAGGGTAAGTCGCCGAAGGCCCCCGCGGGGACTGCTCGGCACCCGCTCCCAGCAGCGTTCCGTACAGTTCCGTACATGAGACTCGGTGTCCTCGACGTGGGATCTAACACGGTGCATCTGCTGGTGGTGGACGCGCACCCCGGCGCGCGCCCGCTGCCGGCGCACTCGCACAAGTCGGAGTTGCGCCTCGCCCAGCTCCTCGACGGCAACGGCGCGATCGGCCCCGACGGGGTCGAGAAACTGGTCGATGTCGTCAAGGACGCCCTGCAGGCCGCCGAGGACAAGGGCGTCGAGGACCTGCTGCCCTTCGCCACCTCCGCCGTGCGCGAGGCCAGCAACGCCGACGACGTCCTCGCGCGCGTGCAGGCCGAGACCGGCGTCGAGCTCCAGGTCCTGACCGGCGCCGAGGAGGCCCGGCTGACCTTCCTCGCCGTACGCCGCTGGTTCGGCTGGTCCGCCGGAAAGCTGCTGGTCCTGGACATCGGCGGCGGCTCCCTGGAGGTCGCCTACGGCATCGACGAGGAACCGGACACGGCGGTCTCCCTCCCGCTCGGCGCCGGCCGGCTCACCGCGGGCTGGCTCCCCGGCGACCCGCCGGCCGCCGACGACATACGGGCCCTGCGCCGCCATGTCCGCGCCGAGATCGCCCGCACGGTCGGCGAGTTCAGCCGCTTCGGCGCCCCGGACCACGTGGTCGCCACCTCCAAGACGTTCAAGCAGCTGGCCCGCATCGCCGGCGCGGCCCGTTCCGCCGAGGGCCTCTACGTGCAGCGCGAACTCAAGCGGAACTCCCTGGAGACCTGGGTCCCGAGGCTGGCGGCCATGAACACGGTGCAGCGCGCCGCGCTCCCGGGGGTGTCGGAGGGCCGGGCGAACCAGCTGGTGGCGGGCGCCCTGGTGGCGGAGGCCGCGATGGACCTGTTCGGGGTGGAGAGCGTGGAGGTCTGCCCGTGGGCGTTGCGGGAAGGTGTGATCCTGCGGCGACTTGATCACATGGGTTCGGCGTAGCCGCTCCGCGGGGCGCCGAGCATGGCGGTGGTCACAACGGCGCGCAGCCGCCCCGTGCCCACCCGCCCGCACCCCGTAACCTGTCCCTCGTGGCAAATCCAAGGGACGTCGTCCGCATCCCGGATGCGAAGGTCGCGCTCTCCACGGCCTCCGTGTATCCGGAGTCGACGGCGACGGCCTTCGAGATCGCCGCGCGCCTCGGCTACGACGGCGTGGAGGTCATGGTCTGGACCGACCCGGTCAGCCAGGACATCGAAGCCCTGCGCAGGCTCAGCGACTACCACCGCATCCCGATCCTCGCCGTGCACGCCCCCTGCCTGCTGATCACCCAGCGGGTCTGGTCCACCGACCCCTGGGTCAAGCTCCAGCGGGCCCGGGCCGCCGCCGAGAAGCTGGGCGCCACCACGGTCGTCGTACACCCCCCGTTCCGCTGGCAGCGCCAGTACGCCCGCGACTTCGTCGAGGGGATCTGGCGGATGGCCGACGAGACGGACGTACGGTTCGCGGTGGAGAACATGTATCCGTGGCGCTACCGCGACCGCGAGATGCTCGCGTACGCCCCCGACTGGGACGTCACCAAGGACGACTACCGGCACTTCACGATCGACCTCAGCCATGCCGCGACGTCCCGCGTGGACGCCCTGGCCATGCTCGACCGCATGAGCGACCGGCTCGGCCACGTCCACCTCGCCGACGGCCGCGGCTCCGCCAAGGACGAGCACCTGGTGCCGGGACGCGGCACCCAGCCCTGCGCCGAGCTGCTGGAGCGCCTCGCGCTCACCGGCTTCGACGGGCACGTCGTCATCGAGGTCAACACCCGGCGCGCGATGTCCGGCGCGGAGCGCGAGGCCGACCTCGCGGAGGCCCTGGCCTTCACCCGCCTGCACCTGGCCTCCGCGGTGCGGGTGCCCCGCCGATGACCGACGCCGACCACAACTCCGGCGCCCGCCGCCGTGGCCGCCCGCCGCGCACCGAGTCGGCCGGCACCCGGGACCGTATCCTCGCCGCCGCCCGCGAGGAGTTCTCCGAACGGGGCTACGAGAAGACGTCCGTACGCGGCATCGCCAAGGCGGCCGGGGTCGACTCCGCCCTGGTCCACCACTACTTCGGCACCAAGGAACAGGTCTTCGAGGCCGCCATCTCGGTCGCCTTCGCCCCCGCGCTGAACGCGCCCGCCGCGCTGGCCGACGGCCCGCCGGACGGCGTCGGCGAACGCCTGACCCGCTTCGTCCTCGGTGTCTGGGAGAACCCCGCCACCCGTACGCCCCTGCTGGCGATCGTCCGCTCGGCCGTCAACAACGAGACCGCCGCCGCTGTCTTCCGCCGCCTGATCGCCACCCAGCTGCTGCGCCGGATCGCCGGACAGCTGGACCTTCCGGACGCGGAGCTGCGCGCCGAACTGGCGGCCGCGCAGCTGGTCGGCTGCGCGATGCTGCGCTATGTGATCAAGGTGGAGCCCCTGGCGTCGGCGGACCTGGAGCAGATCGTGGCGCGGGTCGCTCCGGTGGTGCAGGGGCACCTGACCACTCCCTGACCGGGTCCCTCTGACCTCCTCCGACCGGGGCCCCGGTCCGGCCGGTCACCGACCTGCCCGCTGAGACATCCCGAGACATCCCGAGACATCCCGAGACATCCTGAGACATCCGTCCCGCATTCCGGACAGCGCGTCCCGAGCCGTGGGCGACGGGCGTACGCTCGTCAACAGCCCTATCTGTCTGAAGGAGCGAGCGACGATGCCCGAGCTGAGGTCACGCACTGTCACCCACGGTCGCAACATGGCGGGCGCCCGCGCCCTTATGCGCGCCTCCGGTGTACCCGGTGCGGACATCGGCCGCAAGCCGATCATCGCCGTCGCGAACTCCTTCACGGAGTTCGTGCCGGGCCACACCCACCTCCAGCCGGTCGGCCGGATTGTCTCCGAGGCGATCACGGAGGCCGGCGGCATCCCGCGCGAGTTCAACACGATCGCCGTGGACGACGGCATCGCGATGGGCCACGGCGGCATGCTGTACTCCCTGCCCTCCCGTGACCTGATCGCGGACTCGGTCGAGTACATGGTCGAGGCGCACTGCGCCGACGCCCTGGTCTGCATCTCCAACTGCGACAAGATCACCCCGGGCATGCTCATGGCCGCCCTGCGCCTGAACATCCCGACGGTCTTCGTCTCCGGCGGCCCCATGGAGGCCGGCCGCGCGACCCTGGTGGACGGCACGGTCCGCACCCTCGACCTCGTCGACGCGATCTCCGACGCGGTGAACGACAAGATCTCCGACGAGGACATCCTCCGGATCGAGGAGAACGCCTGCCCGACCTGCGGCAGCTGTTCCGGCATGTTCACCGCCAACTCGATGAACTGCCTGACCGAGGCGATCGGTCTCTCCCTCCCCGGCAACGGCTCGGTCCTGGCCACCCACACGGCCCGCAAGCAGCTCTACGTGAACGCGGCCCGCACGGTCATGGACATCACCCGCCGCTACTACGAGCAGGACGACGACACGGTCCTGCCCCGCTCCGTCGCCACCTTCGCGGCCTTCGAGAACGCGATGGCGCTGGACATCGCGATGGGCGGCTCGACCAACACGATCCTGCACCTGCTCGCGGCTGCCCAGGAGGCGGGCGTCCCCTTCGGCCTGAACGAGATCGACGCGGTCTCCCGCCGGGTCCCCTGCCTCGCGAAGGTCGCCCCGAACGTCGCCAAGACCCGCACCTACTACATGGAGGACGTGCACCGCGCCGGCGGCATCCCCGCCCTCCTCGGCGAACTGCACCGCGGCGGCCTCCTGAACGAGGACGTGCACTCCGTCCACAGCCCCTCCCTGGCGGACTGGCTGAAGACCTGGGACGTGCGCGGCGGTTCGCCCTCCCCGGAGGCCGTGGAGCTGTGGCACGCGGCCCCCGGCTGCGTCCGCTCCGCCGAGGCCTTCTCCCAGTCCGAGCGCTGGGAGGCCCTGGACGAGGACGCGGCGGAAGGCTGCATCCGCAGCGTCGAGCACGCCTACTCCAAGGACGGCGGCCTCGCGGTCCTCAAGGGCAACCTCGCCGTCGACGGCTGCGTGGTGAAGACGGCCGGCGTCGACGAGTCCATCTGGACCTTCGAGGGCCCCGCCGTCGTCTGCGAGTCGCAGGAGGAGGCCGTCGAGAAGATCCTCAACAAGCAGGTCACGGACGGCGACGTGGTCGTGATCCGCTACGAGGGTCCCAAGGGCGGCCCCGGCATGCAGGAGATGCTCTACCCGACGTCCTTCCTCAAGGGCCGCGGCCTCGGCAAGACCTGCGCCCTGATCACCGACGGCCGCTTCTCCGGGGGTACGTCGGGCCTCTCCATCGGCCACGCCTCCCCCGAGGCGGCCTCCGGCGGCACGATCGCCCTCGTCGAGGACGGCGACCGCATCCGCATCGACATCCCGAACCGCACCATCGAGCTCCTCGTGGACGAGGCCGAGCTGTCCCGCCGCGAGCAGGCCCTGAACGGCGCGTACGCCCCGAAGAACCGCGAGCGCAAGGTCTCGGCGGCGCTCCGGGCCTACGCGGCGATGGCCACCAGCGCCGACAAGGGCGCGGTCCGCGACGTGTCCAAGCTGGGCTGACCCCGTACACGGCGACCGCCCAGGGGCCGCCTCCCCCACGGGAGCGGCCCCTGCTCCGTCCCTACGACGTCACCAGTCCCGCGGATCCTTCGCGTCCACGGCGAACACGGTGCCGTCGGGGGCGGTGGCGTAGACGTGGGCGTCGAGGAGCAGCGGAGCCGACAGCGACGCCGTGACCTCACTCGCGTTCGCGCCGAGCCGCGCCGGGGTCTGGCCGACCAGGGTTCCCCTGCGGGCGTCGGCGGCGAGCAGGCGTCCGTCGGCCGCGGTGAAGTAGACGTACCGGCCGTCGGTCACGGGCGCCGAGCCCCGGCTCACCGAGGTCTGGAGCGCCCAGAGCTGCTTGCCGCTCTCGACGTCGACGGCCTCCAGTGAACCGCCGGCGGACAGCAGACAGACCACGTCACCGCGCACCGTGGCCGCCGGAGCCACCCGGGGGACGGGCAGCGCCACCCGACGGGTCGCCTCGGAGGCCGGGGTGTAGCGCACGACCCCGTCCGTCTCCCCGGCGGAGGTCTTCACGGACAGCAGGAACAGGGACCCGCCCGCAGTACCGACCGGCCGCAGATCCCCAGCCAGCCGGGCCTTCCAGCGTTCGGCGCCGGTGGCCGGATCGAGCGCGGTGACCACGGTGTGCGTCCCGTGGTCGGAGGTGCTGGTCGCGTAGACCAGCGGATCTCCGGCGAACGAGTCCAGGGACGGCGCGCCGCCGGACAGGGGCCGACTCCACCGCGTACGGCCCGACCCGCTGTCCATGCCGCTGAGCACCCCGTCGGACCCGACGGCCAGCAGCATGCTCCTGGTGACCTCCAGGCTCTGGGACGCGGGAAGGTCCAGCGTCCACCGCGACGAACCCGAGGCGGGATCCAGGGCTTCGACATGCCGCCCCCCGTCCGTCGGCAACAGCAGCAGCCCGCCCGACAGGAACGGCGAGCCACTCGTACGCTCCTCCGCGACCCTGTGCCGCCACAGCAGACGTCCGTCGGCCGGGTCGAGGGCGTAGGCCAGACCCGACCGGAAACACAGCAGCTTCCCGGCCCCGGCCACGCAGTGCGGCATACCGGAGCCGTCCTTGGCCCCCGCGTCCGTCTGCCACGCCTCGAAGGCGGTCGTGGCGCCGTGCCCAGTGCTGCCCACGGGCTTCGGATCGCTGTCACCGGGCCACAGCACCGAGCCGACCAGGCCGCCCAGGACCAGGACGCCCGACCCGGCGGCGAAGGCCACCCGCCGCCGCGTGGCCTGCCACGGCCCTCGCAGCTTCGGCTCCGGCGCGGCGGGGGACGGCGCCTCCGGCGCGTCACCGACGCCGTCCTCGTCCTTGATCCGCTGTGCCGGTATGAACGCCTGCGTGTCGTACGACGCGGCCAACGACCTGATCTCCCGCATCAGTTCGTCGGGCGTCGGCCGGTCCTCGGGTTCCTTGGCGAGGCACCGCAGCACCAGCGGAGCCAACTCCTCCGGCACCCCGGTGATGTCCGGCTCGTCATGCACGACCTGGTAGGCGACGACATACGGACTGTCCGAGTCGAAAGGACCCCGCCCGGTCGACGCGTGCACCAGCACCGACCCCAGCGCGAAGATGTCCGCGGCGGGACCCACCTCGCGCGGCCGCCGGAACTGCTCGGGCGCCATGAACGGCGGTGTACCTATCAACTTCCCCGTCTCGGTGCGCAGCTCGCTGTCTTTCGGCCGGGAGATCCCGAAGTCGATGACCTTGGGACCGTCCTCGGCGAGCAGCACGTTGCTCGGCTTGAGATCCCGGTGCACCACGCCGACCCGGTGGATGTCGCCCAGCGCCTCCGCCAGCCCCGCCATCAGGCGGCGCAACTGGGCGGGGGACATCGGCCCGTTCCGCTTCACGTGCTCGGAGAGCGTCGGGCCGGGAATGAAGAGGGTGGCCATCCACGGCCGTTCGGCCTCCGGATCGGCATCCACGACGGGAGCGGTGAAGGCACCGCTCACCTTGCGCGCGGCGGCCACCTCCTGCCGGAAACGCCCCCTGAACTCACGGTCCTTGGCGAACTCGGCATGCACGACCTTCACCGCGAGCTTCAGCCCCGAGGTGCTGCGGGCCAGATGCACCACGCCCATGCCACCCGAGCCCAGGCAGGACTCCAGGCGGTAGTGCCCGGCGTACTCGGGAAGTTCCGCTTCCGCGCCCGCTCCGGTGTTGCGCTGTGGCGTCAAGGGACCACCCCCGTGCTGTTTCCGCGGAGCGCGACGCACGGAGCCTAGTCGATGACTCGTGCGACACAGAGGCGGCTTGCTAGCCTCCGCGTTCGAGTTGCGGACGTGTGTTTCGTGGCTCGATCCAGGGGAATCAACGGGACTCCATGGCACTCATGGGTCCAGTGGGGGGAGTACCACATGTCTGTCGAGCACGCGCAGGAAGCCGGGAGCAGCGGAGAGGGCGCAGCCGTGACCGCCTCGGCGGCATCCGTCGCGACGTACGCGGTCGCGCCGGGCGTCCGTCTCAACGTCCGCAGCGGCCCCGGCACCAACTACAGCATCACGCGGACCCTCCCCGAGGGCACCCGCGTCCCCATCTTCTGTCAGACCCCCGGCACAACGGTCTCCGGCTACTACGGCACGTCGAACATCTGGGACAACATCGACAACGGCGAATACGTCTCCGACACCTACGTCCACACCGGCAGCGACGGCTACGTGGCCGATCGCTGCGGCTGACCCTCGCACCGGCCCCGGCCCCGGCCCGGAGCCCGCGGAGCCCTCGGCGCCATAATCGTCCCGTGAGCGACGAAACAGGCACCCCGGACAGCCCCGCGGGCTCCACCGGCGGCCCCCGCCCCGAGCCCCTCCGCTTCTTCGGCACGTCCTGGGTGCACCACGACGACGGCTACACCGCCCGCCGCATCGGCGTAGCCATCGGCTCGCTCGCCGCCGCCGTCGCCTCCTGTCTGGTCCTGCGCCTCGCCTACGAGGGTGTACAGCTCGCCGACACCGGGGCCTTCGTCACCGTCCTCGTCGTCGCGATGTTCGCCATCTGCAGCGCTCTCGCCTTCCGCACCACCTGGGACTCCTTCGGCAAGCGCCCCGACCCCGAACGCCAGGCCTCCCTGCGCGGCCTGCTCGCCATCGGCTTCGTCGGCTCCCTGCTCGCCTACTTCTTCCGCTCCCTCACCGAGGCCCCCGGCGAGAAACTCCACCGCGCCGAGTACGACACCGCCGTCAAGGAACACGAACGCCGTACCACCCGCCGCACGGGCAACCCCTCGAAGAAGAAGCGGAAGCGCTGAGCCCGTACGCACGGTGCGCCCCGTAAGCCCCGTATGCCCCGTGCGCCACCCGAGCCGCCCCGCTCGGAAATCCCCTGTCGCCCCGCGCCCCACCACCGGGACGATGACCGCATGACCACGAGCCAGTCACGCCCCCCGGTCCCCACCCCCTCCTCCCACACCACCCGCGCCCACTCCTTCAACGCCGCCGCGGCCCAGTACGCCGCGAACCGCCCCTCCTACCCGCCCGCCCTGCTCGACGCCGTCGAGGAAGAGGCCGGCCGGTCCCTCACCGGGGCCACGGCGGTCGACGTCGGCGCGGGCACCGGCATCGCCACCGCCCTGCTGCACGCGCGCGGCGCCGACGTGATCGCGGTGGAGCCGGGGGAGGGCATGGCGGCGCAGTTCCGGGCCACCTTTCCCGACATCCCGATCGTCCGCGGCGACGGCAACGCCCTCCCGCTCGCCGCCGACACCGCCGACTTCCTGACCTACGCCCAGGCCTGGCACTGGACCGACACCGCCCGCTCCGTGCCGGAGGCGCTGCGCGTCCTGCGTCCCGGCGGCGCGCTGGCGCTGTGGTGGAACACCACCCCCCTCGACGTCGACTGGATCGCCGCCCAGGACGACCGCCTGAGCCGCTTCTTCGGCGTGGCCACCGCAGCCGAGAAGCGCAGCACCGCCGACCGCACGGACCTCGCCGACCCCAGCGGCCGCCTCCGCTTCACCCGCCGCGAGGTCCGCTGGAGCCGCCGCGTCTCCGTCGACACCCACCTCGCCAACATCGGCAGCCACTCGGCGTTCCTGGTCATCCCCGAGGACCGCCGCACCGCCTTCCTCGCCGAGGAACGCTCCCACCTGCTGAAGGCCTTCCCGGACGCGGTCGTCGAGGAGACGTACGACGTCCTCCTCCTCGTCGCCCGCAACGACTGAGCCGCGCCGGGCGACGGGGGCGGCGACCCCGGGTTGGGGGCTGACTGACCGCAGGGTTCCTCCCCAGCCTTCGGTGTCAGCAGTGGTGCGCACCCCGCTCCTTGACGGCCCTGTCCCCTCGGCGCATTATTCATCACATGGTGAATTACTCGTCGGAGCCGCCCCAGGCCCCCGGCAGCACAGCCCTGCCCCCCGCCGTCCAGGCCACCGGCCTCGTCGTCACCCGCGGCCCCCGCACCGTCCTGCGCGGCCTCGACTTCACCGTCCCCCGGGGGCAGATCACCGGTCTGCTCGGCCCCTCCGGCTGCGGCAAGTCGACCCTGATGCGATCGATCGTCGGCACCCAGGCCAAGGTCACCGGCACCCTGGACGTCCTCGGCAGCCCCGCCGGCCACCCCACCCTGCGCACCCGCATCGGTTACGTCACTCAAGCCCCCTCCGTCTACGACGATCTGACCGTCCGCCAGAACCTCGACTACTTCGGCTCCGTCCTCGACCCCGCCCGTCCCACCGCCGACCGCCGCACCGACGTCGAACGCGTCCTCGGCGAAGTCGACCTCACCAGCCACGCCGACGCCCTCGCCGGCAACCTCTCCGGCGGCCAGCGCAACCGCGTCTCCCTGGCCGTCGCCCTGCTCGGCGCCCCCGAACTCCTCGTCCTCGACGAACCCACCGTCGGTCTCGACCCCGTCCTGCGCCGCGACCTCTGGCAGCTCTTCCACGCCGTCGCCGCCGACCGCGGCGCCACCCTCCTCATCTCCTCCCACGTCATGGACGAGGCCGAGCGCTGCCACCGCCTCCTGCTCATGCGCGACGGCGAGATCCTCGCCGACGGCAGCCCCGAAGCCCTGCGCACCCGCACCGGCTCCGACACCGTCGAAGCCGCCTTCCTCCACCTCGTCGACGCGGCGGCCGCCCAGTCCCGCGCAAAGGAAACGGCACGATGACCACCCAGCAGACGACCACCCCGACCGCCCCCGTGAGCGTCCTCAACCTCTCCCGCACCACCGCCACCGCCGCCCGGGTCCTGCGCCAGCTCCGCCACGACCCGCGCACGATCGCGCTGCTGCTCCTCGTCCCCTGCCTGATGCTGGTCCTGCTCCGCTACGTCTTCGACGGCAGCCCGGGCACCTTCGACAGCATCGGCGCCTCGCTCCTCGGCATCTTCCCGCTCATCACCATGTTCCTGGTGACCTCCATCGCCACCCTCCGCGAACGCACCTCCGGCACCCTCGAACGCCTCCTCGCCATGCCCCTCGGCAAGGCCGACCTCATCGCCGGCTACGCCCTCGCCTTCGGCACCCTCGCCGTCATCCAGTCGGCCCTGGCGACCGGCCTGGCCGTCTGGTTCCTGGGCCTCGACGTCACCGGCTCACCCTGGCTCCTGCTCCTGGTCGCCCTGCTCGACGCCCTGCTCGGCACGGCCCTCGGACTCTTCGTCTCGGCCTTCGCGGCCTCGGAATTCCAGGCGGTCCAGTTCATGCCCGCGGTGATCTTTCCCCAACTCCTCCTCTGCGGCCTGTTCACCCCTCGCTCCGACATGCACCCCGTCCTGGAAGCCGTCTCCGACGCCCTGCCCATGTCCTACGCCGTCGACGGCATGAACGAGGTCCTCCACCACGCCGACATGACCACGGCCTTCGTCCGGGACGTCCTGATCGTCGCCGGCTGCGCCCTGCTCGTCCTGGTCCTGGGAGCCGCCACCCTGAAGCGCCGCACGGCCTAGCCAGGCCGAGGACGCCGGACCCAGGACACGGCCAGGACACCAGTGCGCGTCCGTCCAGCGGACAGCCACCCCCGCCGCCCCGAGGCCGGTGCCAGACTGAACCGCATGAGTCAGAAAGTCGCAGTCCTCGGCACCGGCAAGATCGGCGAAGCCCTGCTCAGCGGGATGATCCGCGGCGGCTGGGCACCCGCCGACCTCCTGGTCACCACCCGCCGCCCCGAACGCGCCGAAGAACTCCGCACCCGCCACGGAGTCACCCCGGTCAGCAACGCCGAGGCCGCGAAGACCGCCGACACCCTGATCCTCACCGTCAAGCCGCAGGACATGGGCACCCTCCTCGACGAACTCGCCCCTCACCTGCCCGCCGACCGCCTCGTCATCAGCGGCGCCGCCGGCATCCCCACCTCCTTCTTCGAGGAGCGCCTCGCCACGGGCACCCCGGTCGTCCGCGTCATGACCAACACGCCCGCCCTCGTCGACGAGGCGATGTCCGTCATCTCCGCCGGCAGCCACGCCACCGCCGCCCACCTCGCCCACGCCGAGGAGATCTTCGGCGCCGTCGGCAAGACCCTGCGCGTCCCCGAGTCCCAGCAGGACGCGTGCACCGCCCTCTCCGGCTCGGGTCCGGCGTACTTCTTCTACCTGGTCGAGGCCATGACCGACGCCGGCATCCTGCTCGGCCTGCCCCGCGACAAGGCCCACGACCTGATCGTCCAGTCGGCGATCGGCGCCGCCGTGATGCTCCGCGACAGCGGCGAACACCCCGTCAAGCTCCGTGAGAACGTCACCTCCCCCGCCGGCACCACCATCAACGCCATCCGCGAACTGGAGAACCACGGCGTACGGGCCGCCCTCATCGCCGCCCTGGAGGCAGCCCGCGACCGCAGCCGCGAGCTGGCCTCCGGCAACAAGGACTGAGGCCCGGACCCACCCCGCGGGGACGGCGGACTACCGAGCCGAGTTCACCGCCGGCTCCGGTGCGGCCGTCCCCGAGAAGGCCCCCGGCGGCAACAGCCCGATCGCCCGGTAGGCCGTATCGACGATCGGCCGGGCGATCGCCCGCGCCTTGTCCGCCCCATGCCGCAGCACCTCCTCCACATAACCCGGATCGGCACACAACTCCCTGTGCCTGGCCTGCACGGGCCTCAGCACCTCCACCACCGCCTCCGCGGTGGCCCGCTTCAGAGCGCCGTACGAATCGTGAACGGTCGCCAGTGACTCAGGGTTCCCGTCCGTGCACGCAGCGAGAATCTCCAGCAGGTTCGCGACCCCGGGCCGCTCCTCCCGGTCGTACACGACCTCCCGCCCGCTGTCGGTCACCGCCCGCATGACCTTCTTCCGGATCACGTCCGGCTCGTCGAGCAGGTAGACGATCCCGGGCCCCGAGTCGTCGCTCTTCCCCATCTTCGACGTCGGATCCTGCAGGTTCATCACCCGCGCGGCCACAGTCGCCACCGTCGCCTTCGGCACCACGAACGTGTGCCCGTACCGCTGGTTGAACCGCACCGCCAGGTCCCGGGTCAGTTCCACGTGCTGCGTCTGGTCGTCGCCGACCGGAACCTCGTCAGCCCCGTACGCCAGGATGTCCGCGGCCATCAGCGCCGGATAGGTCAGCAGGGACAGCCGCACCCCGCGCCCCCGGGTCCCCTCGCTCGCGACCTTCTCCTTGTACTGGATCATCCGCCGCATCTCACCGTCCGTCGCCACGCACTCCATGAGGTACGACAGCCGGGTGTGCTCGTCGACATGACTCTGTACGAACACGGTGCACAGCTCCGGATCCAGCCCCGCCGCCAGCAGCAGCGTCGCCGCCTGCCGGGTGAGCCTGCGCAACCGCGCCGGGTCGTGGTCCACGGTCATCCCGTGCAGATCCACGACGCAGAACACGGCATCGGCCCGGTGCTGGTCCACCGCGGCCCACTGCCGCATGGCCCCCAGGTAGTTCCCCAGGGTCAGGTGCCCGGTCGGCTTGATCCCGCTGAAGACCCGTGTCATTCCTTCTCCACCTCCTGGCCGGAGCCGCCGTCCCGGGCGGCCGGCCCTCAGGAGTTCCGGAGGGAGAAACACGAACGGCCGCCGAGGCGGCGGCCGTTGGATGCGTACGTGAGCGCGGCCGCCGTCAGGCGGCCCACCACTGCTGGGTACACGTACGCGTAGTCATGTCGGCCACCATACGCCGCCGGAATGCCGTGCTGCCGCAAGTTGACACACCCCGAGCGGCTACGTACTGTTCTCCGAGTTGTCCGACGTGAGCGCCGACCCCGGTCGGTCCCCGGACAGCCATTCCGCAAGTACCAACCAGCAATCGGCGCCACGGTGTCGTGTCGCTTCGGCGTGCGTATTCGCGAAATGAGGAATCCACGTTCGAAAGGACGCGGCCCCCGATTAGCTCGGAGGCCGGGAATCCGCTAAAGTCTCACTCGTCGGAACGGCCCAACAGCCGGGATGACAACCCCGCTGACTGGGAATCAGGACCGAGAGGATCTGATAGAGTCGGAAACGCCGGAAAGGGAAACGCGAGAGCGGGAACCCGGAAAGCACCGAGGAAATCGGATCGGAAAAAGATCTGATAGAGTCGGAAACGCAAGACCGAAGGGAAGCCCGGAGGAAAGCCCGAGAGGGTGAGT